>CAJXZV010000023.1 GCA_913063835.1 uncultured Eubacteriales bacterium | reverse complement strand
CCCGCCCTTGTCGAGCCCGGGGAGGACGACGTACCCGTCCTCGCCTCCCTTTACGCCGACCGGGTGGGAGTCTATCCGGGGTCTGTGGCCCGGCCGCCGGAAGCCTGGGTCTGGCGCGTCCGGAACCGGCGGTTCCACTCCCTGTTCGTGCTGCAGGACCGGCGGGGCTACTCTTTCGTCTCCTTCGGCCGCGAAGGGGACGTGCTTCTTGTCCGCGAGGCGGCCGCGGTCGACGAGCGCGCCGCACGGGACCTCCTCGGGGGGCTCGTCCGGGAGGCGCGGAGCCGCGGGCGGTCGTCGGTCGTGCTGGCCGTGCCTTTCGACAACCTGCTGGTCCGCCTGGCGTTCCTCTTAGGGGCGGAAAAGCGGCTGCGACCGGCGAGGACGGGCTTCGCCGTCGTGACGCGGTGGGAGCCTCTCCTGCCTGCGGGCTACGAGGTCCGGGAGGACTCATCCCCTGAGCTCGGGGCCGACGGTGAAGTCGAACTCCGGTTCGAAGGCCGTTGTCTCCTCAGGTGCCGCCGCTCCGTCCTCACCCAGCTCGTCATGGGCTACCTCAGCGTCGACGACCTTTCCCTCCCGGGAGAGTGTCGTCCCTGTCCCCTTCCTGAGCGCGAGCGCTCGATGCTCAGGGCCGACTTCCCGGTCGGACTGCCGCACTACTCCGAGGCCCCATACCTCTTCTGGCTGTAGGCTTCCGGCTTCCGACTTCCGACTCCTCGTTTCCGGGCGGCGCCGACGCCGGTCGTAAGCCGTCTGTAGGTCGGACAGGGGGCCGCGATGGTCAGCGGACTCGCGGCTCAGGCCGTGGGGTCGGCCACGGCGCCCAGGAAGAGGATGACGCCGGTCTCGGTGTCGGTTATGGCGAAGACGAAGGGCCGGTCGACGCACAGCTCCTCCGGGAGCGACTCGCGCATGACCGCACCGGAGACGCCGGCCGCCTCGCTGCCCTCCTCGTCGATCCGGATGTAGGTCTTGTGCGCCACGCGGCTCAGCCAGGGGTCGCGGGGCGACATGCGGGTGAAGTCGGACTCGGGGGTGTAGGCTATGGCCATCCCCAGGTCCTTCAGCACGGCGTCGAGCCGGTCGCTGACCTTGTACTCGAGCTCGAACTTCGGCATGACCAGGACCACGGACCGTTCGGCCAATCCGGCCGCGGCGGCCTTCCAGACCCCGGGGGTGAGGGACGCGACGAACCCGCGGAATTCGTCGGGTCCCGCGCCCCCCGGTTCGGGGACCGCGATGTCCATGGCGAAGCGTTCGTCCTTACCGTAGGTCAGCCGGACCATGGTGAACCGCCTGCCGTCAGCTCCCTGTCCCTCAGCGACCTTGAAACCGGCCTGCTGGCGCATCATGGGGACCGACACCGGGGTGCCGTCGGGAAGGGTGAAGACGCCGGGTTCCGTCTCATCGGGATCGAAGCTCTTGGTCCAGCTTCCCTTGAAGTAGACGGCGTTCATCAGGACGGTCACGGCGCCGGGGTCCGGAAGGCCGAGGACGTCCGACATCCGTTCGATGCGGCCCCGCGTCTTCTCCGCCGCCCAGGCGTCGATGACGTCGGCCGCCTCCTGCGACCCGAGGTCCAATTCCTCCACCTCGGCTCCGAAGTCCGCCCTCATCGTCTCGACGAACCGCTCCACGAGCGGGTATCCGGTGGTGGGCCAGATGGCGTTGGCCACACTCAACTCGACGTCCGTCGCCGACCCGGCCAGGTGGCGGAGCAGGGCCCCGTAGCCCGAGGGGGCGGCCGGGTCCCAGGACGCGCCTGGGCTCTGGGCCCCGCCCGCGGGCCGCCCGAGGTGGAGGACCCCGGCGATGGCCTCGGCGGTCTCGCCGTCGGCGCCCTCCAGGAGCATGGCCAGGAGAGTGGAGAGACTGATGGGGGCGAGGATGACGTTGCCGGGGCCGGCACCGTCACCGCCCAGGTCCGGCGTCCCGGAAAGGCGCTCGAGGAGGTCGAAGGCCAGGGCGTTCGAGGACTCGGCCACCAGCCGCACCAGCTCCGGGTCGGGGGAGTCGAGACCCGACGGCCGCGGGTCGAGCCGGCCGAAGACGCCTCGGCAGCCCGCTAGGGAGATGACCAGTGAGCACACGAGGAGCCAGACAGCGGCACGGACCGGCCGAGCCGTCGTCCAAGGTCGCATCAGCACCACGCTCCTGTCGCAGGTCCGGGCCTCAGGAAGAGGAGGTCACAAATCTTAGACGACGGAGGGGGGAGACCTGTTCCCTCGGCCGCCCCGAAGCCTGCGATGGTTTCTTCCTCTCGGGAGACCCTAACCGGGACACCCGGCCTCGGGGACCGCGCGGGTCGGCCAAGGAGCTGTCTCCGGCGGAGCGAATGGTAGGTGACGGAGGAGGTGGTCGCGCTGGCGTCTGCGGGACCCGTTGTCGTCGTCGGGGCGGGTCTGGCGGGGGCCGAGGCGGCCTGGCAACTCGCCCAGCGCGGGGTCCGGGTCAGGCTCTACGAGATGCGGCCCGGCAGGATGACCCCGGCCCACACAACGGGCTACTTCGCCGAGCTCGTCTGCTCGAACTCCCTGGGCGCGGCCGCGTCCACCAGCGCCTCGGGCCTGCTGAAGGAGGAGATGCGGAGGCTGGGGTCTCTCGTCGTCCGCTGTGCGGACTCGACCCGCGTCCCGGCCGGCGGAGCCCTGGCCGTGGACCGCACCGAGTTCGGCCGGGCGGTGACCCGGGCCCTGGAGGAGCACCCGCTCGTCGAGGTACGCCGGGAGGAGGTCGGGACCGTCCCGACCGACCCGGTCGTTGTCGTGGCCTCGGGCCCCCTCACCTCGGACGCCCTGGCGGAGGACATCCGGCGCCTCACCGGCCGGGAGCACCTCAGCTTCTTCGACGCCGTCGCCCCCATCGTCACCCTGGAGTCGCTCGACCTCGACCGCATCTTCCGCTCGTCCCGGTACGACAAGGGGGAGCCGGCGTACCTGAACTGCCCCATGACCCGCGAGGAGTACGAGCGGTTCTGGGAAGCCCTCGTCACGGCCGAACGTGCTCCGCTCCATCCCTTCGAGAAGGAGGTCAACTTCGAGGGCTGTCTTCCCATCGAGGTCCTGGCCCGGAGGGACCGCCGGGCCCTCCTCTTCGGGCCCCTGAAGCCGGTCGGTCTCACCGACCCGCGCACGGGGCGGAGGCCTTACGCCGTCGTCCAGCTCCGTCAGGACAACCGGGAGGGGACCCTCTACAACATGGTCGGGTTCCAGACGAACCTGCGGTGGGGGGAGCAGAGGAGGGTCTTCCGACTCATCCCCGGGCTCGAGAGGGCGGAGTTCGTGCGGTACGGGGTCATGCACCGCAACACCTACATCAACGCCCCCGCCCTCCTCGAGCCGACCCTCCAGTGCCGGTCAAGACCCGGGCTCTTCTTCGCGGGCCAGCTCGCAGGGGTGGAAGGGTACATGGAGTCCGCGGCGGCGGGACTCGTCGCCGGCCTGAACGCGGCCCGTTCGGCGATGGGGCTGGAGCCGGTCGTCCCGCCCCGGGAGACGGCCGTCGGCGCCCTCCTCCACTACATCGCCGAGGCCGACCCCCGCGACTTCCGCCCGATGAACGTGGCCTTCGGTCTCTTCCCGCCGCTCCCGGAGCCTCCCCGGGGAAAGGCCGCCCGGCGGGCCGCCTACGCCGAGAGGGCACTCGCGGCGCTGGAGGCCTGGCGGGAGGGGTTGGGGTAGATGGACCCGGGGCGTGCGGGGTGCCTCCCGGCGCGTCCCTCCCTCTAGGCGTCCGCCCGGGCCGCGGCCGCCGGACCGTGGGGTGTCCTGCCCCGCGCCGGGATGTCTTCGGCGGCCGCCGTCGGAGCGAACCGGAAGAGGAGGAGGGCCGTCACGACGTTGATTCCCGCCGCGGCCCAGAGGGGTGCGGCCGCCCCGACACCGTTCCACAGGCAGGCGCCGACGGCGGGGGCCGGCACGGCCAGGAGGACGCCGACCAGTCTCAGCACGCCGACGAACGTTCCCCGGTGCCTCGAGGGGCACAGGTCGGCGCTCCAGGCGTCCACCGAGGGGAATAGCCCGCCGTGGATAAGGCCGTCAAGGAGGAAGAGGACAGTGAAGGCCTGGTAGCCGCTCACCAGGGTGAGAGCGAAGAGCCAGAGACCGCTGAGCAGCCAGGCCGCGGAGCCGGCGACCTTGCGGCCGACGCGGTCGGCGAGGCGCCCGCCGAGGAGGTTGGCCGGGACGGCCACGACGCCGGACAGGGCGAACAGGACACCCAGGGCGGCCGGGGCGATGAGAGCTGCCTCGTTCATGTAGACCGAGAAGTAGGACTCCATGATCTTGCCGGATATGGCCGGGATGTTGACGAGGATGATGAAGAGGATGACTCCCGGCGTCCGGCCGGCCCAGGTCAGGAAAGTCCCGAGGTTGGCCCAGAGGTCTCCGACGAGACCCCGGCGTCGGCCTGAGCCGGCCCCACCCGAACCCGGCCCCGGTTCCCCGGCGTCTCCGGCGTCCGCGGCCGGTCCGCCCTCCGGCACCCAGTTCGGGTCCTCGCGGGGGTCCTGGATGAGGGAGCGGAGGTAGCTGGCGGTGAAAGCCAGGAAGGCGCCGGCGACAAGGAACCAGCGGTAGCCGATGTGTTCGAAGAAGAAGCCGCCGGCCAGCGGCCCCACGATGCCGCAGACACTGAAGGCCATGGCCTGGTACCCGAAGAACGCGGCCCGCCTCTCCCTGGGGGCGATGTCGCTGGTCATGGAGAAGAAGATGGGCCCGCCGATGGACATGCTCAACGTGTTGAGGCAGAGGCCCGGGATGAGCCACGGCCAGGAGGGGGCCAGGGCATGGAGCAGGGCGGCTGTGCCCGCGAGGGCCGGGGTCAGGCAGAAGAGGAGCCTCCGGTTGAAGCGGTCGACGAGCCACCCGCCGACCAGGACCAGCACGGCGAGGACGACAGTCTGGACGGTGAAGAAGAAGGCCAGGTCCTCGATGGTGCCCCCGAGCTGCCGGATGTAGAGGGGGAGGTACTGGTAGTTGGCCGTCCCCACCACGTTCGCCGCGAAGGCGCTCGCCACGATGAGGTGCATGTTCCGCCCGAAGTCGAACCAGGAAAGAAGGCGTGCTCGAATCATGGAGTGACTGAGGGCTCCTGTTCCTGAGGTGTTCCTACGGCTGTGCCGTGATGGACGTTGCCTTATGACGAACCTTTTCTCGGGAAAGTTTCGTTGGTCTAACCTTTGCCCGTCCCGTCCCGGGGACCCACCTATATCCTCTTTCTGACATAGGCCAGGGCCAGCGCCCCCAGGAGCAGGAACCCGGCGTAGCCCACCGCGGGGTAGAGGGTGCCCACGATGGTCGAGAAGCCCACGCCGGCGGCGACGCCCGCGGCGGCCGCGACCAGGAGGGTGAGGAGTCTGAACAGGCGGCTCTCCTCCCCGACCACGCGGTTGACGAACCCGTACAGGCTGCCGACAGCGGTGGTGTAGACCTCGGCCAGGAGGACGGCGGAGTAGACGGCGGCGGCGAGGGGGGAGATCCTGGCCGCGGCGAGGACCATCGGCACCTCCGCCCGGGTCGACTCGGGAACATGGGCGAGGATGGCCAGGTCCACGGCCAAGGCGCCGACCCCGAGCCCGAGGGCTCCCAGGAAGATGCCGGGCAGGAGGCGCGGCTTGGGGGTCAGTCTGGCCAGCGGGGCGAGGACCGAGGCGGCCAGGATGAGGTTGTAGGAGCCGTAGCTGACACCGGAGAGGAGCCAGTTCGGCACGGCGGCGAGGGAGGGCTGGGCGAAGCCGAGGTCGACCGTGCCGGCCGCGAGGCTCCAGAGGCTGACGGCCAGCACGGCCGCCAGGAGGAAGGGGACGACGAAGCTGATGGAGGCCACCACGCCTCCGAGGCCGAGGAGGACCGTCCCGGCCGTGGCCACGGCCATCCCCACCAGGCCTGCCGTGTAGGGGAGCCCGTACTGCTGGGCCAGGGTGGCTCCGGCCCCGGCGAACATGGCCGCCGTCCCGCCGAAAAGGAAGAAGGTGAGCACGGCGTCGATAATCCGGCCGACGAAGGGTCCGGCGACGTGCCGCACCACGGGTCCGTAGGAGGTGGCCCCGAGCCCGTGGCCGGCCAGGAGGAGGAGGTAGCCGAAGATGCCCAGGACGGCCGTTGCCACGGCCAGGGCCAGGAACCCGAGGACGCCGTGGAGGCCGAAGAACTGCAGGACCTCCTGGCCGGAGGCGAAGCCGGCCCCGACGACGGTCCCGATGTAGACGGCGGCCAGGGCGGGGACGCTCACCCCGCGGCCTCCCCCGGCCTTGCCGGCGCCCCTCAAGGAGAATCCCCCTCCCGCTACCGGCTGAACCTCTGTTATTATGCCGTGGTGCGTCCGGAAGAGACCTGTGAGGCCCTGCGGTCCGGCAGGTTCCTGAGTTCCGAGACCTGCCTTGCGCCGTTCTTGGCGAAACCTGGCCGGTCCAGGCGGCGTATTAACCGACATCAGCGGAGACAAGACTGTGGCCCGCCCGGTCGGCACCGCCGGGAAGCGGGCAAATCGCGCGGGAAAGGGTGACCCTCTTGTCAGAGGTGTTCGTGGAAGTCCGCGACCTCCGCAAGGTCTTCAACGGGACCACGGCCGTGGACGGTGTGAGCTTCACCATCAACAGGGGCGAGATATTCGGCCTTCTCGGCCCCAACGGGGCCGGGAAGACCACGACCATCAGGATGATGTCCACCACCCTCCCCATGACCTCAGGTGATGTGGTCATCGGGGGCCACTCGGTCCGAGAGCGGCCAGGGGAGGTGAGGCGGCTCATCGGCGTCTGCCCGCAGGAGATCGCCCTTTACCTGGAACTCTCGGCCCTCGACAATCTGGTCTTCTTCGGGCGGATGGAGGGCCTCTCCAAAGCCGAGGCCGTCCGGCGGGCCCGGGCGAACCTGGAGCTCGTCGGTCTGGCCGAGAGGGCCCGCCACCGGGTGGCCAAGTTCTCAGGGGGGATGAAGCGCCGGGTCAACCTGGCCGTCTCGCTCATGAACCGTCCGGAGCTCCTCTTCCTCGACGAGCCCACCGTGGGCGTCGACCCGCAGTCGCGCAACCACATCTTCGACACCATCGAGGGACTGCGCGATGAGGGGATGACCATTCTCTACACCACCCACTACATGGAAGAGGCCGACCGGCTCTGCGACCGCATCGCCATCATGGACAACGGCCGCGTGGTGGCCCTGGACAGCCCGCGGAACCTCAAGGCCTCTATCGGCGACCCCGACGAGGTGACTCTGGAGGACGTCTTCCTCAACCTGACCGGGCGCCGGCTGAGGGACCAGGGGTGACGGAGATGTCTACCTTCGGAAGCAGGCCCCTGGCCCTGGCGGGCAAGGAGCTCAAGGTGTTCTTCCGGGACCCGCAGATGTTGTTCTTCAGCCTGGCTCTGCCCCTGGTCCTGGTCCTGCTCATGACGGCCGCCTTCGGCGGCCAGAGCCGGTTCAGCGTCACCGCCCGTGTCGTGGACCTCGACGGGGGGCCGCTGGCGGCTGAGCTCACCGGGCGCCTCGAGGCCGTGCCGGGAGTGACGGTCGACCTCCTCGACCCCGAGACGGCCGAGCGCCTGCTCGAGGACTCGGACATCGTCAACCTTGTGGTCATCGGGGAGGAGTTCTCCGAGCGACTCGCCGCCGGTCAGGCCCCGGACATCCGGGTGCGGCTCCGGGGGAACGGGGACACCGAGGGGCAGATAGTGAACTCCTACGTGGAGAGCATCGTCCGCGAGATGCTCGGCGAGAGCCTCGTGGCCCGGCAGGTCCAGGCCATGTTGGCCGAGGCGGGTCTGGAGGTCCCCGTGGAGGAGGTGGAGGCCAGGGTGGGCGAGCTCTTCGCCGAGACCCGGGAAAGCCCCCTGGTGACCGTGGCCGAGGAGACCGTGGGCGTCCGCCCTGAGCCGATAGCCCAGTTCCTGCCGGGCATGGTGACCATGTTCACCCTGTTCGCCATCAGCCTGACCTCGGTCAGCCTGGTGGAGGAGCGGCGCAAGGGGACCCTGGAGCGCCTGATGACCACCACCCTGACCCGGGCCGAGCTGCTCAGCGGGACCTGGCTCGGCAACTTCGGACGGGGTCTCGTCCAGGTGGTCTTCCTCTTCGGCCTGGCCTGGCTGTTCTTCAACGTGCTCACCCTGTCCTCGTTCGCCTCCATCATCCTCTTCGGCGTGGTGGCCGTGGCCTCGGTGGCCGGTATCGGGCTGGTCATCGCGGCCGTCTCCAGGACCCCGGAGCAGGCCAACTGGATAGCCGTGTTCTTCACCATGATTATGACCAGCCTGGGCGGGAGCTTCTTCGACACCTCCGGCTTCACCGGGGTGATGGGAGTCTTGACCAGGATGACCTACAACTTCTGGGCCAACGACGGTTTCCGGCGCATCATCCTCGAGGGCGAGGCCCTCACCAGCCCGCCCATCGTCAAGGACATGGTGGTCCTGGCCGGCATCGGCCTGGCCGGCTGGGCCCTCGCCCTGGCCCTGTTCCGCCTGAGGGGGGACGACAAGTGAGAGAAGCGGTACGACAGGCCCTGCTCATAGCCCAGAAGGACCTCAGGATATTCTTCGCCGACCGGGGGGCGCTGCTCTTCGCCCTCGTCTTCCCCTTCGCCTTCGTGGCCATCTTCTCCGCGGTCATGGGCGATCCCGCGGGAGCCTCGGACCGGCCCTTCACGGTCTACGTGGCCACGGCCGAGGCGGAGAGGGCCGGCGGAGCCGGGCCGGCCGCGCCCGGCAGTCTCAGCCGGCTCATCATCGACGCCCTGACCTCGAGCGACGTGGGGCTCGACGTGCGGGAGGCCGACCCGGACAAGGCCCTGGCGGCCCTGGAGGAGGAGAAGATAGGCGGCTACCTCCTCTTCCCGGAGGACTTCACCGAGAAGGTCATGGCCGGTGAGGCCACCAGCCTCACCGTCTACTACCATCCGGACGCCGGCCGCACCCGGGCCGCCCTCAACTCGATCGCCCGGGCCATCGCCGCCGATGTCACCGCCTACCAGGTCACCTACCGGGCCTTCTACGAGCTGGCCGCCGGGAGGGTGCCGGCCGGAATCCTGGAGGCCCTCGGCGGCGCCGGCGCGGGCTACGGCCAGGGTCCGGGCGGTCTGCCGCTCCTGGCCGAGCGGCCCGAGGTGCGCCTGGTCTACGAGAAGGTCGGGGAGGTCGAGCCGGTCACCGCGGCCGACATCCTCATCCCCGGCTACCTGACCATGTTCGTCTTCTTCGCTATGGCCCTCACGGCCGAGACCATCGTGCGAGAGAAGGAGAACTGCACCCTCGAGCGCTTGACCGCGGCCGGAGCCTCACGTCTGGCCATCGTGGGCGGCAAGTATCTGGGGTCCTTCGGCCGCGCGCTCATCCAGGTGGCCGGCTTCTGGACGGCCGGCGTGCTCATCTTCCACGTGGACCTGGGCCGCTATCCGGCGACCGTGGTCTGGGTCTCCGTGCTGATGGCCCTGGCCTCCTCCGGGGTGGGGGTCTTCCTGGCCACCCTGGCCAGGAACCGGAAGAGCGCGACGGCCATGGGCGTCTTCGTCTCCATCTCCGCGGCCGCCTTCGGGGGCTCCATGTGGCCCCTTTTCGTCATGCCCCAGTGGCTCCAGACCGCGGCCAGGATAACGCCGCACGCTTGGGCGAACTCGGCCTTCAACAGGCTCATGCTCTTCGGGGCCACCCCGGCCGACGTCGTGGGCGAGATGGCCGCCCTGGTCGCCTTCGGCCTCCTCTTCATGGCCCTGGGGGTGTGGAGGTTCAGGGTGGAGTAGGGGGCGGAGTCAGCGCCACCGGCCCGGGGGGCCTCCGGCGCCCGCCTAGCCCTCGCCGGCGATGATGTCCTCGTTACGCTCGACGGGGTCCGTGAGTTCGATATGTCCGGCCAGGGTCCCGAGTTTCTCACCCTCGACCAGGAACACCACCGCCGTCACGTCCGGGCTCTCGGTGAGGGTGTTCACTACCGAGTAGATGGTCATGATCTCGCCGGTGGAGCCGCCCCAGTGGTTGGCCACGAACTCCTCGGAGAAGTTGACGTAGGCCACGCCGTCGGTGACCTCCAGCGAGAGGAGTTCGGTCCCCTCGGGGATGCTCACACCGTGCCCTTCGACGGCCGGGCCCTCGATGAGGGCCTTGACGGCCAGGGTCTCGTAGGTCTCGCCCTCGGCGGCCTCCACCGTCCGCTCCTCCCGCTCCAGATACATCGCCTGGTCGTCGGGGAAGTAGAGGACCAGAGTCACCTCCTGGTCCTGGCCGGTGTCGCTGTCGCCGGTGTCGGGAGCGTCGCCCGGATGGGCCTCGGGCGGGGCGCAACCGGCCGTGAAGGCGGCCACGAGGACCACGGCCAGCAGGGCCAGGCATGTCTTTCTCCTTCTCAAGAAGTCCGGCATTCTCCAATACCTCCCGCTTCTCTTCCCAGGCGGTGCTTCTGGGGGGCTCTGGCCAGGCACGGGCAGGCCCCGCCGGAGAGACGACCCCGGGCGCCGCGGGTCCGCGTGTCCGGCGGGGCCTGGTCGCGAATGACAACGGAGTCACACCGGCTCTTGGCTCTTCGCGCCGGTCCCTAGCCGGTCCTGCCCACTCCCTTGAGAGCGTTGATGGTGTCGTCGCAGTTGTGGATGCACTGCTCGAGGTGGAGGGCCGCGCTTGTCAGAGCCTCCTTCCCTCTCTGCGTGTTCAGGGTGTTGGTGAGACTGCGCAGTTCATCGGCCATCCGACACAGCACGTCGCGTTCCCTCTGGACTTCTTTAGGGTCGAGCACGGCAGACATCCTTTCCTTTCCGTCCGCGATTTCCGTCCACCATTCGTTCCGGGCAGGCGCCCTCTCAGCAGGTGGTCTTTTCGAGTCGGGCCATGTCCAGCCCGAACCGGCACTCGCGGGCGGACAGTTCCGCGTGTCGTGAGCCGTCGAGAAGGGCGGTCCGGACCACGGGGTCGGCGGCCTTCTCGGCCAAGCTCTTGAGCTGCCGGGACGCCTTCTCACACTGGTCGATGCACTTCCTGAGGGTGTCGTCGGGTTTCACGCGCCACCACCTCCCTTTCCAGGCCAACCGGGCCGGGAATAATGTGCGCCGAGCCGCGGAGGTGTATCCCGGGGGAGGGGTGACACGTCAGCCGGAAGAGCCGTCTTTCAGCCTCTGGACCTCCTGCCTGAGTTCCAGCACCTGGCGCTCGAGCTCGGCCATCCGGTCCGTCTCGCCGGTGGACGGCAGGGTGTACACGACTCTCCCGTGCTCGTCAAGCACCTCGATTCTCGGGAGGTCGGCGGAGTCGACGCTCAGTCTGAGGCGTGGGCGCCCCTTGCTGTCATTCAGGACTATGGTCGGCTGGCCTTCAGGGTTCCGTCCCAGGAACATCCGCTCGAAGCCGAAGGCGCCGCTGTCCATGAGTTCCTTCAGCAACCTATCCTTCTCCGGGCCTTCCGGCATGTTCGTCAGCCTTACCATGTCATCTACCGGGAAGGTGTCGGGCCTGTCGTGGAACCTCAACCCGTAGCTGCGGCGGCCGTTCTCGTCACGATAGGCCAGAACGAGGATCTGGTCGTTATCGAATTGGTCGTAAGACAAGTGCATCTGGGCCCAATAGTTTCCCGCCGGGTCCCGTGAGCCACCGATGACCAGCCCGCCGCATTCGACCCCGTCATCGTTGTAGAAGGTGATTCCGGCCATCTTCGGGCCGTGCCGCTTGAATTGCCAGCCGCCGAGAACCGGGTCGGGAACCTTGTCCTTACCTGCTATGACCATCCGGACTGTGCCGTCCGCATCCAGCACATTGATCCGTTGGACGTCAATCTCTTCAAAGCGTTTCCCAGCCACGGGGCGCTTCTCCTTTGGATACGCCTAACGACTCGCCGTTGCGCCGGCTGGTGCAAACCCGCCGGGCTCCGGGACCACTACGACCCTCGCTCCCTTGCGACGGCTCCCAGCCGAGAGCCGACTCGTGCTAGGCCCCGGCCTCGGCCTCGTCCTTCTTCTCCCGGTCCTGCGCCTTTTGCATCCGCTCTATTTCCCACCTTCGCAGCTCGCGCTTGAGGGGCTTGCCGGCGTAGTTGACCGGGATGGTGTTGATGAACTCGACCTCGCGGACCTTCTTGTAAGGGGCGACCCTCTTGGCCACGAAGTCCATGAGCTCCTTGGGCTCGATGGTCTTGCCCGGCTTCAGCACCACGAAGGCCTTGGGGAACTCCCCGACCTCGGGGTCCGGTTTGCCGATGACAGCGCAGTCGGCCACGGCCCAGTGGCCGCGGAGAATCTCCTCGAGCTCTCTCGGGTAGACGTTGAACCCGTTGTAGATGAGCATGTCCTTCTTGCGGTCGGAGATGAAGATGTAGCCGTCCTTGTCCATCCACCCGATGTCGCCGGTGTGGACCCAGCCGTTCCGGATGACCTGGGCCGTCTCCTCGGGACGGCGCCAGTACCCGAGCATCATCTGCGGTCCGGTGACGCAGATTTCGCCCATCTCGTCGAACCCTATCTCGATGTCGGGGTCGTCGATGTCCACGACCTTGACGTCGGTGTCGAAGACGGGGATACCGACCGACCCCTGCTTTCTCAGTCCGGAGCGGTTGCAGGGATTGGCCGTGACCCCCATGGCCATCTCGGTCATGCCGTAGGCTTCCATGATGACCGCGTCGGGGACGAGCTCCTCGACCCGCCGCAGGACCTCCACGGGCAGGGGGGCCGCCCCGCTGGCGATGTACCTCACCGAGGAGAAGTCCATGGACTCCACGTCGGGCAGGTTGATGATGCCCTGCAGGAGCTGCGGCGCTCCGCCGAACACGTTGGCCCTGTACTTCACGATGTCTGCGGCGTAAGCGGCCGCGTCGAAGCGCGGGTGGACGATCATCGTCGCTCCTCCGTAGACGGGGTTGTTGAGGTAGCCGACGGTGCCCATGGCGTGCGACCACGGAACGACGATGACGAGGACGGTCTTCCCGGGCTCTATCGGGTACTCCCACCCGTCGGGCGGCACGACCCGGTCGGCCGACTCCTCGAAGAGCCCGTCAGGTCCGAGGACCGGCCGGCCGCTCCCCATCCAGTGCGCGAACTGGAGGACGTTCGAGACCACGGCCTTGTGGGTGAGCATCACTCCCTTGGAGCGTCCCGTGGTGCCCCCCGTGTAGGCGAGGTGGGCGAGGTCCCTCTCGGGGTCGATCTTGGCGACAGGGGGCTCTCCGGTCGTCTCGTTGAGGAGCTGCTGGAAGCTGTAAGTGCGCGGCCCGTACGGCTTGACGTCGACGGGCGTGTAGGGAGGCAGGTTCTCCTGGATACCGGTGACGATGACCCGCCTGAGCTCGGTGTCGTGGCGGACCGAGGTGACGCTGTCCATGAACATGTCGAGGGTGATTATGGTGCGGGCTCCGGAGTCGAGCAACTGGTGCAGGAGTTCCTTCACGGACAGGAGCGGGAAGCAGGGCGAGAACACGGCCCCGAGCATCAGGAGGCCGTAGTAGGCGATGGCGAACTGCGGGGAGTTCGGGAGGTGGACGGCCACCACCTCTCCCTTCCTGACGCCCAGGCGGGCGAGGGCGGCCGCGAAACGCTGGGCCTTCTCCCAGAGCTCCGCGTAGGTCAGAGTGTGTTCACCGATGTGGAAGATGATGGCCGGACGGTCCGGATACCTCTTGGCTGCGCTCTGCAGGAAGACATGCACCGGGACGGACGGGTAGTCCAGCGAGACCGGCAGTCCGCGCGGCCAGTGAGCGTACCAGGGACGATCTTCCATCTTCAGGCCCTCCCTGAATGCGAAAGGTCATGGTTCGCTTTTCCACCTTCCTGGGAGGAATCCTGTCGGAATTCAGAATATTAGGCTTGGCCAGAGTAGTCTCTCAGTTTGGGGCGAACTGTTGCCGACGCGCCGGACCGTCCTCGGCAGGAGAACGCTCGGAGCCGCCGAATTCTGGTATCCTCTCTCACCCATGAGGTCCCGCCTCAGCTATGACCCTGGCCTGCAATCCGGGGCCCCTACACCCTTCAGGGAGGCGAACCGGCCGTGACGGTCTACAAGGTTCTCTCCGACATCGTCGAGGCGTTGCGGACGATTCACCTGGAGCATGAGGCCATCCGGGCGGAGATGACCACCAAGGAGGACCTGGCCAGGGAAGCGGCCGCCATTCGGGAAGACCTTGCCAGAGAAACGGCCGCCATCCGGTCCGAGATGGCCACCAAGGAGGACCTGACCAGGGAGGTGGCCGCCGTCCGGGCGGAGATGGCCACCAAGGACGACCTGGCCAGGGAGGTGGCCGCCGTCCGGGCGGCCACCAAGGAGGACCTGGCCGGCCTCGAGGCGGTGATGAGGAGAGAGTTCGAGGTCGTCCACAAGGAAATCCGCGGCCTTGCGCTCGAGTTCGAGGCCTTCCGGCATGACACCAAGGTCACCCTGGACATGATCGGTGAACTGATGGCCCGGACGACTCGGCACGAGGAGTCCATCGCCGACCTGGACCGGAGAATGAACCGTGTGGAGAGGCATCTGAAGCTCAAGCCGCTCCCGAACCGTCCAGGGGACCGGTGATTCTCTCGCCGGAGTCGATGCGGCCGTCACCCTCCGACGGCCCGCCCTTGAATTACTCTCTCAGCTTCGCCGACTCGGCCAGGTCCATCCGGGCCACATGGCGCAGCGACGGCCGCTGGGCGATGAGCAGGGTGAGCCCCACACCGATGAAGGCTGCGGCCACGGTGCGCGGGTAGACGTGGACCGGAAGGGTGAAGAGGTCGCTCGCGAAGAGACGGACGAAGAAACGGAGAACAGCCAGGGCGAGCGGGAAGCCTGCGGCAAGGCCGAGGGCGGCGATGAGGGCGTTCTCCGTGGTGACGACCCAGCCCACGCGGGCGGCCCTCATCCCTATAGCCCGCATGGTGGCCAGCTCGCGGCGGCGCTCCAGGACGCTGACAGTCACCGTGTTGAAGAGGATGGCCGCCGCCAGAACGACGGCGAAGAGGAGCATGACCCACAGGACAGCGTCGGCCAGGTTGAGCGCGGTGCGCATGAGCTCGCCCATGGCGGCCGCGTCGCTGACCCGGGCCACACCGGGGAGGTCCTGGAGGGCGTCGCGGACCTCGACCCGCCTCCCCGGGGCCGTGGTGATGAGGGCGACGTTGGCGCATCCCTCGAGACCGAAGCCCGCCGCGGCATCCTCCAGGAGCATGGCGGCGCTGTTGCCGACGAGGGACATGCTGAGGGGCCCCGCGGTGGCCGTAAGCTCCGGACCGTCAGGCAGGAGCCTCAGGCGGACCTCGTCCCCGGGACTGATGCCCAGCTTGGCGGCGATGTTGCTGGATATGACGACCTGGCCGCGAGAGGGCTCGAGGATGACGCCGCGCGAGTCGACCGGGTTCATGAGACCTCTCGCCGCGGGCGCCCCGGCGCCGGCGGCGGGCAGGCCGTAAAGGACGGTGTTGTAGGCTTCACCCGCTTCCGTGTCGTCGGTGCGGCCGCCGGGGCCGGCGGCGCCATCCTCACCGCCGCCCGCGGCCCGCGTCACCTGGACCGGCAGGGCCAGGATGACCTCCAGTTGCTCGACGCCCTCGATCCCGGAGACGGCCTCCCGGATGTCGGCCGCGCGAGCCGGCCGGAGCCACGCGACCCGCAGGTCGTAGACCTCGGACTTCTCCATGACGAGCCGGACGCCCCAGTCCATCGAGTCCAGCATGCCGCCGGTGGTGATGATCAGGACGAGAGCGGCGGCCACGCCCAGGGCCGTGCCGGCCGTCCGGATGGGGTGCCGGGCGAGGTTGCGCCCAGCCAGGCGGAGCCAGAGGGGAAGGAGGAGCCTGGCCGGACCGGTGCGGACGGTCCGACCCGACCGGCCCGTTCGGCGGGCCCCCGAGCCGGGCCCCGGGCCAGCGCCGGCCTGGACGAAGGGGCGCATGGCCTCGGCGGGTGAGAGGGCGGCCGCCCGACGGGCGGCCAGGAGACCGGGGGCGAGGGCCGCCCCGACGCCCAGGGCCAGGCCGGCCGTGACGACCAGCCAGTCCACGTGGGCCGTCACGAACGGTATCTTGAGCACCGTCGCGTAGAGCACAGCCATCCGGCCGCCGAGGGCCAGGCCCACGGCCACGCCCGGGACCGCCCCGAACAGGCCGACCAAGAGGGCGAAGCTACCGTAGTGACCGAGGACCGCCCGCCGGCCGACCCCGGTGGCCATCAACGTGCCGATCGCCACCCGTTCCTCGTCCACGCGCCGGTTCATCATCTCGGCCACGATGAAGGCGGCGACGGTGAGGAAGAGGAACGGGAAGGCGATGGCCGTCTCCCGCAGGCCCTCGAGGTCCATCTGGAGGAGCTCGATACCCACCAGCTTGTGCCGGGGCGTGGCGGCGAGGATGTTCGCGGCCCCCAGGACCTCCTTCACCCGCTCAAGGACCGTGTCGGGGTCGGCTTCGGCCTCCGGGTCGAGGCTGTAGATGAGGCGGTTGCCCGCCTCCGTGGCGAAGCCGGGTGGGAGGAGGCCCTCCGCCGCCGCGGCCAGTGTCTCGCGGGGGGCGAAGACGACCCCGAACTCGGCCGGAGCCGGCATGAAGTCCTGCCGGCTCCGCGCCACCCAGAGGTACTCCGGGCTCACGGCCACACCGCTCACCGTGAGCGGTTCGTCACCGGCCGGCGTCTGCAGGAGCAAGGTCGAGCCGGGGCCGAGCCCGTGGTGGTCGGCGAAGTGGCGCTCGACGAGGACCTCGCCGGCGGCGTCCGGGTAGGAGCCTTCCTCGACGACGACCTGGTTCAGGTGGGGCTGCCTACCGAGAGGTACGGTGATGAAGCGCCCTTCGGCCAGGACCCGCCCGCGTCTTCCCTCCGGGTCCACCCCGTCGGGCACGACGACGGGTAGGTCCGCCACGACCTGCCAGTCGGCCGCGGCCACCCCGTCGAGGGCGGCGACTTCCCGGACCTCGGCCTCCGTGACCCGGACGACGTCAAGGGTCATGTCGGCGAGGTTCGTCCGCTCCTGGCTCACCGTGTAGCTGTGGTCGAGACTCTCGTAAGCGAGGTAGGAAGCGACGAACAGGCAGACGCCGAGGAACGTGACGGAGGCCACGGCCAGGGCCTGCCACACCCGCCCCCGGAGGTCGCGAAGCAGCTTGCGCCGCAGGACGGAAGGACTCATCGGCACACCTCCTTACCAGACCAGCTCGGCCGCCGGGCTGGGAGACGGCCGCTTTTCGTCGGAGGCCACGGCGCCGTCCTTGAGGCGGATGAGCCGCGTCGCCATCGCCGCCAGGGCGCTGTTGTGGGTGACGATGAGGACTGTCTTGCCCCGCCGCTGGACGGCTTCCTGCAGGAGTCCCAGGATGGCCTTCCCGGTCTCGAAGTCGACGGCCCCCGTGGGTTCGTCGCAGAGGAGGAGAGGCGGGTCCTTGACCAGGGCCCGGGCGATGGCCACGCGCTGCTGCTCGCCACCGCTGAGCTGACCGGGCAAGTGACCCGCCCTGTCGGCCAGGCCGACGGCCTCCAGGATGGGGTCGATGCGGTCAGCCGTCCCGCTCAGTTCGGCGGCCAGCTCCACGTTCTCGCGGGCGGTCAGGCTGGGGATGAGATTGAAGAACTGGAAGACGAAGCCGACCTTGTCCCGGCGGAAGTCGGCCAGGGCGTCGGGGTCGAGCGACCCGAGGGACACCCCGTCCACCAACACGCGGCCGGCGGAGGGCCGGTCGAGCCCCCCGATAAGGTTGAGGAGGGTCGTCTTGCCGGAGCCGCTCGGGCCCAGGACGACGACGAGCTCGCCGCGCCGGAACTCAAGGTCGGTGGGCTTCAGGGCCCTTATCTTCACGTCCGTCCCGTAGGTCTTCTCCGCCCGCTCCAGCCGCACCAGGGTCTCTGCCGATGGCATGCGGCATCTCTCCTCCCGGGGTTCTGCCTGGTCACTACGAGCACGCCCCCTGTGTTTCCTGTTCCGGGTCGGCTAATTCCGGGACGGCAGCGTCTCGGCGCTCACCCTCACCCGGCGGTGGGCGGACTCGAAGACCTCCCGGGGGAAGGTGCCGATGCCCTCGGTGACGGCGTTGGCCGCGGCGGCGGCAACCATGGCCCGGACGAGGTCGGCCTTCCGCTCCGCCGGAAGCTCCTGAAAGCCCAGGTCGGGCCATTTCGCGGTCGTCAGAGCCCCCTCGCCAAGGAGCCGCGCCAGCCCCACCCCGAGCGCGGCCGTGGCCGCATCGCCCGAGCCGACGGGCTGGACGACCTCGAGGTCGCCGGGGAGCTCCCCCCGCCAGACGGTCCGGCCGTCACAGGCGAGGAGCCCGTCACGCCCCATGGTGACGACGGCGAAGGTCACCCCCGCCCGGACGACCCGGGTGAGGAGCCCGACGAGGGTCTGCGGCGACGGGAGCCCGTCGGGCGGGCCGGGCTCCGCCGGCGGGAGATGGTCCCGCACACCGGTCAGCTCCTCACGGTTCACCTTCACCGCCCAGGGCCCCGCCCGTATCCCCAGGGCCAGCGCCCGGCCGCTGGCATCGAGCACGCAGGGGACCCGGCGCCTGGCGGCATGCCGGATGGACCCGGCGTAGAAGTCCTCGGGGAGTCCGGGCGGAAGGCTTCCGGAGAAGGTCGCCACGAGGGGGCGGGCGGCGGTCCCGGAGCTGGAGTGCAGGGTCGGGAGGAAGGGACCCTCTTCGAGGAGCCTTTCCAGCAAAGCCTCGAAGCCGGCGGCTTCAGCCGGGCCGACGGCCGGTCCCGGCTCCCGTATCTCCGTCACCCTTCCGGAAGCCGGGTCGACGATGGTGGGGCAGGTCCGGGTCTCCCCGGTCGGCAGGCGGAAGAAGGCCGGAACGACCCCGCGCCCCTCCAGGTCCCTCACGATGAAGTCTCCGGCCGAGCCGGCGGCCAGGCCGGTGGCGACGACCCTGAGGCCGAGGTCGGCGGCCACCCGGGCGACGTTACAGCCCTTGCCCCCGGCGGCCGTCCACACGCGCCCGACCCGGTAGGCTCTGCCGGCCTCGAACCCGGGGATGGTCCAGACCCTGTCGACCGACGGGTTGGGTCCGACCGCCAGCAGCACGGGACCGGTGGGACCGACGGGACTCGTGCGACGTGCGGGACTCACGGGGTTCGTGCGGCTCATCCGACCTGCGCGAATCAGGGGACCCACGCGACTCACATCCCGTCCTGGGGGACCAGGACAAGGCTCGCTGCCCCGACGGCCCCCGCGTCCTCGCCGAGGGCGGCCGGGAGGATGCCGCGCAGGAACCGGTGGTTGGGGGGGAAGGTCCTCTCCCGGACGGTCCGCTCGAGGACGGGCCCGAGGAGGTCCCACGCGCCGGCCACCCCGCCGCCGATGACGACCGCTTCCGGGTTGAAGAGGTTGACGGCCGCGGCCACCCCCACCCCGAGGTGTTCGGCCGCCGTCTCGAAGATGCGCCGGGCCACGGCGTCGCCCGCCCGGGCGGCGTCGGCCACGTCACGGGCCGAGATGCGCCCCTTGTCCCGGAGGACGCCGGCCAGGGACGTCGCCTCCCCGCCCTCGGCGGCCCTCTCGGCCGCCGCCCGGGCCTCCGTCTCGATGGCCCGGCCCGAGGCGAGGGTCTCCAGGCACCCGCGGCGCCCGCAGCCGCACAGGGGTGCGTCGGGCCGCGTGTCCACCGGGATGTGGCCGATCTCGCCCGCGCTGAAGCCCGGGCCGCGCCAGAGGCGGCCGTCCAGGACGACCCCGGAGCCGATCCCGGTGCCCACGGTGATGACGATGAAGGTGAGGAACGGCCGCGCCGCCCCGACCCATCCCTCGCCCAACGTGGCGACCCGGACGTCGTTGTCCACCTTCACCGGGAGGCCGAGTGACTCGTGCAGGTAGGAGGCCACTTCGACGTCGCGCCAGCCGAGGTTGGGGGAGAAGAGGCACACACCCCGCTCCGGGTCGACGGGTCCCGGGACGCCGACCCCCACGCCGGCGACGGGACGGAGGAGGGGGATGACGGCCGGTTCCCTGAGGCCGCCGGCGGCCTCGGCCAGGAGCTCGACGGCCATGTCTCTCACGGCCGTGAGGACGGTCTCCGGGTCTTTGTCGGCCGGCGTCCCGCGCCGGCGCCGCGCCCTGATGTGTCCCCAGGCATCGACCAGGAGGCCGGTGAGGGTCGTCCCGCCGAGGTCGAGGCCCACGGCCAGGGGTACGTCCTCCGACTCCGAGGGGAGAGGCGCCGGTTCGCGCTCGAGAGTCAGGCCGCCCGAGGGCTTCGAGCTATCCACCGGCCATCACCTTCTTCAACTCGAGGATGACCGAGACCGGGGTGGGGTCGATGCCGCGCAGGAGAGCCACGTAACAGGACAGGTAGTCGCCGTACAGGCAGAGGGACAGGGCCCGGGCGAGCGGGCTCCGACCCAGGGCCTCCACCTCGGTGACCCCGGCCACCCGCCCGCTGAGGAGGCGGCGGGTCACGTCGAGGCGCCTTCTCATCTTCGGCGACTCCGCCGCGTCGTCGCGGAGGAGGCAGACATGGAGGCGCTCTCTGAGGTCCGCAGGGGCGTCGAAGCCGACGACCTCGTCGTGGTGGGCCTCAGGGACGGTGTACCAGTGGGCGAGAGTCTTCCCGTTCTCGGCCAGCTGGTTCTTCCAGCGCCGGGCCACGCCCTCCGTGGGTCCGGCCCCTCCGTAGACGACGAGGAGGCGGTCCGCCGTCTCCCGGGCGAGGGCCAGCGGCGGGGGGTCCGGCGCCTCCGGTCCCCAGTCCCGGGCAAGGTCGGCGAGGAGCGCGGCCGCCTCTTCGACCTCCGCACGGAAGTCCCCGGCCCCGGCCGTGAGTCCCGCCCCGTCGAGGACGCCCAGGAGGGCGGCGAGGATGCCCGGGAACGCGGCCCTGGCCTGCATCCCGGTGGGGAGGGCCACCACGGGGTGGCCCTCCCGGGCCGCTTCCCGGGCCAGCCGGCCGCCTCCGGTCACGGCGACGACGGCGGGGTCGGCCGCGCCGCCTCGAAGGGTGTCGTAGGCGCTGAGGGTCTCTTCGGTGTCACCGGAGTGGCTGACGGCGACGACAAGGACCGAGCCTGCCCGGGCCTGGTCCCGCCGCCCGGAGGTCCCACCCGTTCCGGGCGGCCTGTCCGCGGCCGAGGCGTAGAGCGGCGGGTCGTAGCCCTGGCAGACATCGAAGGGGACCGTGAGGCGCCTGCGGGTCAGGGAGAGGGCGACATAGGCCGCGGCGGCCGAGCCGCCCCCGGTCCCCAGGACGAGGACGGCGGAGAAGGGGCGGTCGGAGCCCGCACGGGCCCGGGCCGCCTCCCTCCCGGCCCTGTGTCCGGCCGGGTAGAGCTCACGCAACTGGCGGGGATAGTCGGCCAGCCAGCCGAGCATGTCCGAGCGGTCGAGCGAGAGGTCGATGTCCGCCACAAGAAGCCTCCTTCAGTCGGTCACGTCACTACTCACGCGGCCTGACCCACGTCACCGCGGACCGGTCGAAGAAAAGGATGAGACGGCCGCCTTCCACTCCTGTCTGGACCTCGAAGACGAGGACCTGTCCCCAGACCCCGTCGACCCTCTCCACCGGGCCCGGTCCGGGTTCGGCGCCGACGAGGCGGAACATGACGGGCACGGCCACCCACACCCTGACGGCGGCCGGGCCGCCGGGGGCGACGCGCACGGTCAGCCGGCGCCCGCCGTCGTCGGCCGTTCCGGTCACGAAAGGGGCGCCCTGGACAAGGTGGCGGTCGGAGCCCACCACCATGGGGACGTTCCGGCGGTGCTGGACGAGCGCGAGGACGACGCTGCCGTGGGCCGGTATCTCCGGCAGGGTGATGACGGCTACGTCCTCCGTGAAGCGTCCGAGGTACCGTCTTCCCCAGAAGTCGAAGACGTGCCAGGCGAGCTCACCCTTGGGGCCGCCCGCCCCGGCGTGACGGTCGTGCTCGTCCTCGTCCTCTTCCGGAGGGGGGAGGTCGGCCCCGACGCCCCGCAGGAGGGCTGGGATGTCGACGCGCCGCCCGCTCTCGGGCCGGTCGGACCAGTTGAAGAAGGCGGCCGTCCAGACGCGGGGGGCGTCTTCAGGCCCCGCCGGGCGAGCCGTGTCCGTGCGGCCTCGGCCGCCGGCCGCGTCCGGCGGCCTCTCGCCGGGGGGCACGACAACGGCCGAGGGGAGGGTCTCGCCGAGAGGCTCGACCGGGCGTCCCGCCCTGCCGGAAGGGGGGAGGACCCGCCGCACGAGGTCGAGCCGCTCCTTGGAGAGGTCGGCCAGGCGGTCGCTCAGGACCAGGGTTCCGCCCGAGCAGGCCAGGGCCGTGGCCAGGGTGCGGACCTCGTCCGCGGTCAGCATCGTCTCGCGGTCGCGGGCGAGGAGACAGTCGGGGTCGTTGACCCAGAGACGCCCGTGGGTGAACGCCCGGGCGAAGACGTTCCGGATGGAGGAGAGGGCCGCCGGGGAGGACGGGTCGGTCTCGAGGGGCGGAGACGGGGTCCAGAACGGAGCGACGTCGGGGCCGATGCGCATGGCGTCCACCAGGCCCACGGCCGGCTGGAGGGGACAGCCGCACCCGAGGATGAAGGCCTCGGGGACCTCGTCCCGGATGACCTCGAGGCCCCGGCGGAGGGCCCCGGCACGCGTGAGGCGCCTGTCGTGCCGCCGGCCCGGGAGGGAGGCGCAGTAGAGGAAGTCGAGCTTCAGGTAGCGGTAGCCCCAGTCGCGGACCACCGTGCGGACGATCCGCCTCAAGTGTGCCTCGACCTCGGGGTGGGTGACGTCGAGGCCGTAGAAGGTCCCGCCCCAGTTGACCCCGCCCGGGACGGGCTCGCCGGCCTCGTCCCGGAGGACCCAGTCGGGGTGGTCCTCATAGACCCGGGTGCCCGGCCTGACCGTGAAGGGGGCGAGCCAGAGCCCCGGCTTGAGCCCGGCCTCCCGGATGCGGGCGGCCAGCCACTTCATGCCGTGCGGGAACCGGTCGTTCGTCTCGAGCCAGTCGCCGACGCCCGCCTGGTATCCGTCGTCTATCTGGAAGACCTCCAGCGGGAGGCCCCGGCCGAGCTCGGCCAGGCGGGCGAGGTCGGCGAGGACGGCCTCCTCGCTGATGCCGTCGAAGTGGTGGTACCACGTGCACCACCCGGTGGGGACCTTCACCTCCGCGGCCCGGCGCGGCAGGGTTACCGAGCCTCCCGCGCGGTCCGGGCAGACCGGTCCGGCGGCCTGCGCCCGGCGGCCCGTCTCGGCCGCGAGGGCCTCGAGGACGGGCCAGGGGTCGTCGTCCCCGGCGAGGATGGCAAGGGTCTCCGAGAGGAGGGTCTCGCCGGGGCCCACGGGCCGGCCGTCAGCGCACGACCTGGCCCTGACGAGGGTCGCGGACTCTGCACCGGCGGGAGCGGTCCAGATGTCGCCGAACTGCTCCCGCCCGGTCACGAAGCTCAGGGCCAGCCAGGGGCTTCCCTCCGGGCCTCCCTCCAGTACGGTGAGCCAGTCGCTCCAGACGAGGGGTCCGGGCGGGTCGAGCGGCGCCCCGGGCCGAGGGTGCCCGTGCCTCGGCCGGCTCCGGTCGTCGACGAGGTCGGGGTCCGGCCGACCGGCCGGCCACCGGCCCGCGAAGCTCCATGACTGCCAGCCGCTCCGGAAGAGGGCCCGCCGTCCCGGCAACCTGGCCGAGAAGAGGGTGAAGGCCGCCACGCGCACCTCACGCCGGCCGTGGTTGGACAGGGCCATGGTCACGAGGACGGCGTCCCGGCCGCCGACCGTCGCCTGCTCGAGCTCCACGCGGACCTCGATATCGCCGTGCAGGCCGGGCTCCAGTTCCGTGCCGTCGTCGAACACGACGGAGGGCCGGACGTCGTCGAGGAGGTAGGTGCCCCGGTGAAGGAGCTCGTACTTGGCCGAGCAGGGGCGCCAGTTGAAGGTGAGCTCCGAGCGGTGCTTCCGGTCGGGGTCGCGGTCCTGGAAGGCCATGAGCGGTGAAAGACAGTCCCTTCTCGGTTCGAGACTAGTCTGTCTCCCTCACCGCGCTTTTCATCGCCGGCCGCCTTCTTCCTGCCCGGGCGGCCTTATCCCGTCTTGGGGTGTGGGGTCCCTCCCGGGCCGGCGGCCGGCGGTGTCCCCGTCGCGTGTCCGCTTCTCGGTCCCGCCTTCCGCCGCCTTCGCCGCGTCCAGACCATGAACAGGAGGCCGGCAAGCAGAGCGATGACGAGCAGACCCATCTTCGTCCGTCCGGAAGGACCCGGGTTCGGGTTGTCGGCAAGGTACTCCGTGTATCTCTCTATCAGGTCCGGGACGAAGGTGCGGAAGGTCGGCCACCTCGCTCGGTCACGGCGGTACTCGTCAAGCGCGTTCATGGTGAAGCGGGTCAGGTAGAAGCCCTGCCGGGCATGGAAGGTGAACTCGGCGTCCACCTCCTTCGGAGTGAAGAGGTCCCCCGCTGCCAGGGTGGTCGCGGCCCTGACCACCTGTTCGTAAAAGAAGACCATCGTGTCGCCGTAGCGGTGGCGTGCCATGGTGTCGGCCACGGCTTCGTACAGAGGAGCCAGGGTCCCGGTGAAGGCCTCGGCGTGCTCCTCAAGGGCAGGGTTGACGAAGGTATGACTCCACTCGTGAAGGAGGAGCCGCGAGAGGTCGGTCCCTGTCGGGAACATGGGGTCGCCGGCGTGCGTTCCGGCTTCGCGTATGATGGCGAAGACTCTGATCTTTCCCTCAGGTGTCGGCCTCCACCCTGCCGGCCCAGGCGGAGAATTCGTCCTGCCACTGTTCGATGAAGGAGAGGAACCCCGACTCCTCGGCCGGGTCCCGGAGGGCCAGCCGGCCGACGCCGGCGATGGACTCGGCTATCCGAACGGCTTCGTGGTTCCGGTACGGAGCGAGGAAGGAGGTCAAGGCCTGGTAGTACCGGTTCCCTCCGGAGCGGGGCCAGCCGGTTTTTGCCTGGTGGCTTGTGAGGGAGAGGACTCCGGCGACCAGTTCCAGCTCTGGCGAGACATAGACCGGCACGTCCCCCCCCTGGCCCTCCTGACCTGCCTGGTGGGCCCGGGGGAAGGGATCGTTGGCGAACACGGTCCGGGCCTTAAGGCCGGCCGGTGCGGCGCCCGAGGCCAGCACCACCGCTAAGATGACGGCTGCCCAGACCCGGCCCCAGCGGGAGCGCACGGTCAGATCCGGCATGGTACGGTTCCCTTCTGCCGCCTCGCGGCTTTCGCCATTCCGCGGAAAGTCCCTGCGTTTACCATTGCTCCCGACGCCGGGGTCGCGGAGGGCGTTCCTGTAAGATTCACGTGGGCAGATAGAGGGCACAGCGGGGTCTAGGTACA
>CAJXZV010000022.1 GCA_913063835.1 uncultured Eubacteriales bacterium | reverse complement strand
CACGCCCCGCGCACGGCCGTCACCGGGCCCGGCGCGCGCCCGTCCCCGCACTCGCCCGGAGGGTCGCTAGATGGCCAGTATCCTCGCCAGCTCGTAGAGGCTGAGGTCTATCTCCTTGCGGCGGCCGACGACTTCCTCGAGCGGGACGGCCAGGACCCGCCCCGACCTCCAGGCGGTCATCTGACCCGTCTTCCCCTGCAGGATGAAATCCACGGCGGCCGCGCCCATCTGGCTGGCAAGGGTCCGGTCGAAGCCGGTCGGCCGCCCTCCGCGCTGGACGTGCCCGAGAACGGTCACCCGCGTGTCGAGCCCGGTCCTCTCCCGCACCTGCCGGCCGAGGTCGGCGGCCGAGGCCGCCCCCTCCGCCACGACGATGACGCTGTGCCGCTTGCCTTTCCTGTAGCTGGTGAGGATGCTCTCGCACAGCTCCCCGACGTCGAAGGGGACTTCCGGGATGAGGACGGTCTCCGCCCCTCCGGCGAGTCCCGCGGCCAGGGCGATGAACCCGGTGTCGCGGCCCATGACCTCGACGAGGAAGACCCGGCTGTGGGCCCACGCGGTGTCCCGGAGACGCTCGATGGCGTCGAGGGCCGTGTCAACCGCGGTGTCGAAGCCGATGGAGTACTCCGTCTCCGGGATGTCGTTGTCGATGGAGCCGGGCACGCCGACCACCGGGAAGCCCGCGTCCTGGAGGGCCAGGGCGCCCTTGAAGGTCCCGCCGCCCCCGATGGTGACAAGGGCCTCGATGCCCGCCTCCTCGAGCCGCGCGCGGGCCTGGGCCTGACCCTCGGGGGTCTTGAACCGCTCCGAGCGGGCCGTCTGCAGGAAGGTGCCCCCGCGGTGGATGAGGTCCCCTACGGACCGCTCGTCGAGGGGCCGCATGTCCCCGTCGATGAGGCCGGCGTAACCGCGCATGACGCCGGTGACGAGGAGACCCTCGTAGACGGCCTTGCGCACCACGGCCCGGACGGCCGCGTTCATGCCCGGGGCGTCGCCCCCGCTCGTCAGGACCCCGATGCGCCGGGGCCGGGAGAGGCTCTTGGTCACGGCCTGCCACCGTCCGGCTCCAGGAAGGCCTCGAGGACCTCGCGCGCCGCCTTCTCCTCGCTGGACGGGACGAGGATGTCCGTCTCGTCGACCCCGATGAAGGGCGAAAGGCGCGGCGCCCTCAGGAAGACCCTGATGCCCTCGTTGACGAGCACCCCGCGAAGGAGCTCCGCGGTGGCCAGGTTGGGGGCACGGTGGAGGAGGACGAGTTCCTCATCGAGACGCTGCAAACGCTTCAGGACTCCCCTCTCGGGCTCCGGCGTACGTGTCAGGGGCTCACGTCGAGGACCCAGATCTCCCGCTCGGCGGGAAGAGTGTCGGCGGAGACGGCGACCTCGGCGACGCCCAGCCGCTTCACCCCCGACTTCCCTTCGAGGAAGGGTCTCTCGTCGGAGATCTGCCAGTCGGCGATGGCCGGGGTGCGGAAGTGCATCGGGATGACGATCCTCGGGTCGAAGAGCTCGGTCACGCGGGTCGCCCCCTCGGCGTCGACGGTGAAGACACCGCCCACGGGGACGAGGAGGACGTCGACCCGGCCGGCCCGCTCGGCGATCTCCGCCGAAGGCACCTCGCCCAGGTCGCCGAGGTGCAGGATGCGGAGGCCGCCGGTCTCGATGAGGAAGAGGGCGTTCTTGCCGCGCTCGGAGCCCTGGGCCTCGTCGTGGTAGGTCCCCCTGATGCTCCAGACGGTGACGTCGCCGACCGTCTTCTCGACCTGGGCCCAGTCGTCACCGGCCAGGCCCCGCACCACCTCCGGGTCGCCCTCCACGCTGGCGACGCTGTTGTGGTCGAAGTGCTCGTGGCTCACCGTCACCAGGTCGGCCTCGAAGCGCCTGTTGCCGTAGCCCATGTTCCCCGGGTAGGGGTCGGTGAGGACCCTGGTGCCCCCGGGTGAGGTGATGAGGAAGCACGCGTGGCCGTACCACCTTATCTTGACCTCGCCCACGGTCTCACCTCCCTGGTCCTGTCCGTTCTCGGGGCCCGCATCCCCGCCGCCGCCGAAGAGGCAGCCGGCCAGGAGGGCCGCCAGGATGAAGACCGTGAAGGTCGTGATGAAGGCTGTGAAAAACGTCGCCGTCCTGGCCCCGGAAGGCCGGTGACGGCGCTGTCGAGCGTCTCGGGTCATGGAAGCCCACCTTCGTCCGCCAGCCCAGGATTATTCTCCCCGCGAAGGGGGTTCACCTTCCGCCGCCCCCTCAACCACCGTGCGGGTTCCCGGGTCCGGCCTCGGGCGTATATGCGCCGGAACCGTCGGACCGGGTCACTCAGGCCACGGGCAGGGTGAGCACCCTGTCGAACCGCCCGTGCCATTCCTCCTCCCCGTGCAGGACCACGATGAGGGTCTTCCCCGATGTCCTCTCGAGAATCAGCTCCATAGCGCGCTCCTTGCTCTCAGGGTCGAGGTTCGCTAATGGCTCGTCGAGGATGTAAAGGTCCGCGTCCACAGAGAGGAGCGCGCCTATGGCTACCTTCTGCCTCAGACCTGATGAGAGCTCGTTCGCCTGCCGGTCAAGCCGGTCTCCTAAATCGAGCGCCTCGATTAGAGATGGGTCTTTGACCATGTCCCTGACCTCAAGAGGCGGCAACTCGGGCGGGGCCACCAGGCAGGCGATTCGACCAGGGCGGGCGACGACCCCCTCATCCGGTTTCAGGTAACCCGCAAGCACCCGCAACAGGGTCGTCTTGCCGGAGGCGTTGGGTCCCACGACCAGCACTCTCTCGCCCGCCTGCAACGCCAAGTGAGGCACTTCCAGAACCGGCTTGCCCTCGTAGGACACTTTCACGTGTTGCGCATGCACGTGGGGCGATACAGATGCGTAGTCCTCCGCGGGTAGGGCGAGGAGGGAAGCCAAGCGGCTCAGGACTTCTCCGTGGCGGTGAAACTCTGGAATCCGCTGGAGGAGAGAGGATGCACCCGTGACAGCTCGCCAGAAGGAGTTCACGAAGGCCAGGAAACCACCAAAGGAGAGCTCTCCCAACAGCACGTAGTATCCCCCGACCACGAGGGAAGCAACGTTGGCCAGGTTCATCAAGAGCTCGCTCAGGCCTTGCTGGGCGGACAGAAGCCGGTGGTTTTGATAGATACGGTCGAGGTAGGCCTTGAGCCCGACCCGATTGGCACCAAGAACTGAAGAACGTAGCCAATGCAGGCCCCGGACCATCTCGAAAGCTTTCAGGGTCTGGGTCAGAAGGTACAGGAACCGGCCCTCCTCCTCGCGCTCCGCTGAGGTGGCCTCGCTCACCCGCTTCCCAATCCACTGACCGGCCCAGAAGAGGGGCGGTCCGACGAGCAGCAAGGCAAGGGCGGCCCGCCAATGGAGGTAGAAGAGCACGACCGTCAACACTGATGTGGCTACCACCTGCCGCCCGAAGCCAATCACCAGTGAGAAGGCAGGGGCTATCCCCTCCAGGGAATCTTTGTGGATGCGGCTGGTGAAGTATCCCGGGCCCTCTTGATTGAACCTCTTCCAGTCCAGGGACAGGACCTTCCGCAGCAGGCGTTCTTCGATGGCAACGAGGGTGCGGTTCTCAAGGCTCTTCTGCCACAAGGATGTGACATAGGTAAACAAGACTATGGCTACTCCAATGCCGAGGTAGGCAAAGCACAGATACACGAACCGACCGAAGTCTCGGGTGATGGTCGCCTCGTCGAATATCCACTTCAGCATGAACGGATGCAGCGTGGCCTCTACTGCCGTTATCAGGGCAGCCACCAATAGAAGACCTGAGAACTCAAGACGTCGGCTCTCCAAAACTCGCCACAATGCTTTCATGTCCAAGCCCCCCATCCTGCATGAAGTCGGCGGACCCCAGAGTCAATACGCGGGAAAGCGTTCTACGGCATTTAGATGTACCAGGCCCGGTTTTTCTCTTGCTCACCTTACAATTCCTTTACTTGGCACGGATGACGTTACCATGCTACTGAAGGCGGAGTAGAATAAATCCAGAAATCGCTGAAGCGCGTGGGGGGAGCTTGGGATGAGCCGAGCCAACCGTACCCCGCTTCTTGCGGTCCTCATCATCGCGGTCGTCGCCCTGACGTGGACCGGTGCCGGCTGCGTGCACCTGCCCGAGTATGTCGTGAGGGTCGAGGCCGACCCGGATGTCACTTGGTGGGGCTTCCTCCAGGTCACACGCGACATCGGGGCGGGGCGGGCCAGCAGAGGCACGCGTATCCCCCAGGGCACTCTCGAGTCGGACCTCGACTCCTGGGAGACCACCCTCGAGCACGAGACCTACAATCCGAGGGTCGGCGGAACGCGCGTGCATGGTCGGATAACGGCGGTTTCGGTGCGGGTCTACAAGACCGGCGGCGACGGTTCCGTCCGCGTCGAGATCATACGTGACGGCGAGGTCGTGGCCAGGGCGGAAACCGCCCGGACCGGCGCCTCCGCTCACTGCGAACACGTCGAAGGTCGCTAGTCACTTGGTGCACGAAGTGCTGGCTTATGATCGCGGCCGCGACCGGACGGGAGCCTCCGCACGTTTCCTTGAACTCGCGCTCCTCAAGAGGTTGAAGAGGCCCGGTGCCCGTCCTGATGAGCCTCCCGCGGGAACCTCTCCCGGAGGAACCTCGCCGCCTTCCTGCGCCACGAGGCCGCCAGGTCGAAGGCGTACCCGGTCGCACAGAGGTGCCGGCACCAGAAACGTTGGCTGAGGATGCCGAGGACGAGGACGAAGATGAGGAGCGTCCACCGCACGGTCGTCCCGGTGAAGGTGAAGAGCGTCGCGAACGGCTCGTAGCTCCCTGTCGACGGGGATCGCGTGACGAAGGCGATGAGGAGGGCCCCCCAGAGGAGGACCGGCCGGAGGAGCCGGAGCACCCGGCCCACCCTGCGGCCGGGTGCGAGGCCCCCGCCGCCGGCCGCCGCCAGGAGCTCCTGGATGGCGCCGAACGGGCAGACCCAGTAGCAGTAGATGTTGCGGCCGAAGACCAGGATGGTCCCCAGGATGCCGACGACCATCACGTACCAGACGAGGTGGCCGGTGTCGAGCGGCGGCACCCGGCCGAGGAGGATGCTCCCCACGGTCGAGAGAGACAGGGGCGCGGCCAGCCAGAAACCGATGACGACCAGCGAGGCCGCCATCGTGACCCACCGCAATCTCGCCCGCCCGGTCGCCGCTCCAAGGACGGCCACGGCCCACACGCCGAGGACGGCCAGCGCCTCGCGTGTCAGGCTGAGCCCGTCGCCGGCGGCCTTCACCGGCAGGTCGAGCTGGGACCTTGCGATGGCGTGCGCCGCCTCCCGCACTCCGTCGGCGATGCCCCGGGAGGTGAAGGTCGCGCTCGTCACGGCGTCGATGTCTTCACCGACGGTGAGGGCGTCCGTGACTTTCCGCCCCGCGAACCCCTCGATGAACCCGGCCTCCTCGACCCTGTTGAACCAGGTCGCCCACTCGGTGTGCTCCAGCACCGTGACCGCCAGGATGTTCCCCTCGAGGTCGCAGGCCACCGCGGTGACCACCGTTCCCTCGTAGCCCACGGCCGAACCGACCCCGACATAGCCGACGGGGACCTTCTCCCCCGCACGATAGGCCAGGGCCCTGTAGATGAGGGGGTCGGAGGAGCACCGCACCAGTTCGTCGGCCTCGGGGATGGCCGCCTGGAGCTGAGGGAGATAGTCGACTTCCTCGGCGAGGAACACGGGGGCGGCGTAGGCGACGGCCAGGGTGACGACGGCGATGACGGCGAGTATCTTCTCTGTGTGCTTCAAACAGGCCGACCTTCCTTCCACATCCCGAGCCGAATGCTAGCACAGAGCCTCACGCTCAACTGTAGTGCTCGTTACATTCCACCCGGCGCCGGGCCCTCCCGGCATCAGGCGCCCGCGCCGCCGGCGCCCGCGTCAGCCCCGCTGCACGCTGACCCCGTCCTCGCCGACGAGTTCGCTCAGCATGGCGATGGCGTCCTCGTCAGGCCGTATCCAGCACTCCCTGTCGACGAGCAGGGTCTTGCCGCAGGAGAGGAAGTTCAGGTAGACGGGGACACCGCCCCGGTTCAGCTCGAGCACGGCCCTCACCCTCTCGAGGAACTCCTGCTTCTCCAGTTCGGGAGGTATGGTCACGTAGACCCGTTCCTCGCTCCCGGCCTCGAGGGGCTGTATCTCGTCGGCGATGACCTTCGGCTCCTCGTCCTTGAAGCTGACCCGGCCGCGGACGATGACCGTGGCGTCCGGCTGGAGAAGGCCGGCGTACTTCTCCAGGACGCTGGGGAAGATGACGACCTCCACAGCCCCGGTCAGGTCTTCGATGGTGGCGAACATCATAGGTGAGCCGTTCCTGGTGACGATTTTCTTGGTGTTGCTCACCATGCCGCCGACGGTGACCGCGTCCCCCTCCCATCTCTCCGAGAGGTGGGCCGTCGAGACGGTGTCCAGTCTCACAAGCTGGGCCTGGTACTGCGCCAGGGGATGCCCGCTGAGGTAAAGGCCCAGGACCTCCTTCTCCATCGCCAGGAGACTGGCCTTGGGCAGGGGGTCGCAGGGAGGGAGCGGCGGGCCGACCTCCTGGAAGCCGGGCGCCCCGCCGGCCGCGGGGATGTCGCTGAAGAGCGAAAGCTGGCCCTCTCGCTCCGACTTCTGGTGCCTCTGGGCGGCTTCGAGGTCGCGGTCGAGGGCGAGGAGGTACTGGCCCCGGTGGCCGCCCAGCGAATCGAAGGCCCCCGCCTTGATGAGGCTCTCCACGGCCCGCTTGTTCAGGAGGCGGGTGTCCACCCGGCGGCAGAAGTCGTAGAGACTGCGGAAGGGCCCCTTCTCCTCCCGCGCGGCCACGATGGCCTCGATGGCCGCCTCCCCGAGGTTCTTGACCGCCGCCAGGCCGAAGCGGATCTTGCCGCCGGCGACGGTGAACCGGGCCTGGCTCTCGTTCACGTCGGGCGGCAGGACCTCGACGCCCATCCTGCGGCACTCCTCGACGTAGTAGGCCACGCGCTCGGACGAGCCCATCACGCTCGTGAGGCTGGCGGCCATGAACTCCACGGGGTAGTGTGCCTTCAGCCAGGCCGTCTGGTAGGCGACAAGGGCGTAGGGGGCCGAGTGCGACTTGTTGAAGCCGTAGCCGGCGAACCGCTCGACCATCTCGAAGACGCGCTCGGCCACCTCCCGGCCGACCCCGCGCGAGACGGCGCCGCTGATGAACTTCTCGCGCTGGGCCGCCATGACCTCGGGGCTCTTCTTCTTGAAGGCCACCCGGAGGAGGTCGGCCTCGGCCACGGTGAAGCCCGCCAGCCGCCGCGCGACCTCCATCACCTGCTCCTGGTAGATCATCACCCCGTAGGTCTCCCCCAGGACCTCCTCTAGGGACGGGTGGATGTACTGGACCTTCTTGCGGCCGTGGCGGCCCTCGATGAACTCGTCCAGCATCTCCATCGGCCCGGGTCGGAAGAGGGCGACCGCCGCCGACAGGTCCTCGAAGACCTCGGGCCGGAGGCGCCGGACGAGGTCGGTCATCCCCGACGTCTCGAACTGGAACACGCCGGCGGTGTCGCCCCGGCCCAGCATCTCGTAGACGGCCGGGTCGTCGAGGGGGATGCTGTCGATGTCCACCCGCTCCCCGCGGGTCTCCTCGACCGTTTTCACCGCCTCCTCGATAACGGTGAGGGTGCGGAGTCCGAGGAAGTCCATCTTAAGGAGGCCGAGCTTGCTGAGGACACCCATCGGGAACTGGGTGACCACGTCCCCCTCGGGGGTGCGCTGGAGGGGGACCAGTTCCATCAGGGGCAGGGCGGAGATGACGACCCCCGCCGCGTGGACGGAGGCGTGTCTGGGAAGACCCTCCACCCTGCGGGCCAGGTCGAGGAGGCGGCCCACCCTCGGGTCGGTGTCGGCCAGGTCGCGCAGTTCCGGGACGACCTCCAGGGCGCGGTCGAGGGTCACCCCGGGCCCGAAGGGGATCATCTTCGCTATCCGGTCGACCTCCCCGAAGCTCATCTCGAGGGCCCGCCCGACGTCCCGCACCGCCGCCCTGGCGGCCATGGTCCCGAAGGTGATGATCTGGGCGACGCGGTCCTCGCCGTAGCGCCGGACGACGTAGTCGATGACCCTGTCCCGTTTGCGGTCGCAGAAGTCGATGTCGATATCGGGGAACTCGGCCCGGTGGGGGTTCAGGAACCGTTCGAAGACGAGATTGTGCCTGACGGGGTCTATGTTGGTTATGCCCAGGCAGTAGGAGACGAGGCTCCCGGTCACCGACCCCCGGCCGGGGCCGACCGGGATGCCCTCCCGGCGGGCGAAGTCGACGAAGTCCCACACGATGAGGAAGTAGTCGGTGAACCCGAGGTTCCTGATGACCTCCATCTCGTGGGTCAGCCGCCGCCTGAGCTCCTCGGTGACCTTGGGGTAGCGCCTGGCCAGCCCCTCCCAGCAGAGCTTCTCGAAGAAGGCCTCGTTGTCGTAGCCCTCCGGGACGAACGCCCTCGGCAGGTGGGTCTTGGTGAAGTCGAAATCGAACTCGCACCTCTCGGCTATGGCCAAGGTGTTGTCAAGGCTCTCGGGGACCTCGCCGAACCTGGCCCACATCTCCTCCGCCGAAGCGACGTGGAACTCGTCGGTCCCGAAGCGCAGCCGGTCGGGGTCGTTGATGGACTTCAGGGTCTGGATGCACAGGACCACATCATGGGCCTCGGCGTCGGCGCGCTCGATGTAGTGGCAGTCGTTCGTGGCCACAAGACCCAGCCCCAGCTCCCTGGCCAGGCTGATGAGCTCCGGGTTGGCCCGCCTCTGCTCCTCGAGGCCCTGGTCCTGCAGCTCGATGAAGAACCCGTCACGCCCGAAGATGTCCCGGTAGAAGGCCGCCCGCTCCCGGGCCTTAGCGGGCTCGCCGGCCAGGACGTGCCGGACGACCTCCCCGGCCAGGCACCCGGACAGGGCGATGAGGCCCCGGCTGTACCGGGCCAGGAGCTCGTCGTCCACCCGGGGCTTGTAGTAGAAGCCTTCGAGGTGGGCCAGGCTCGAGAGCTTTATGAGGTTGCGGTAGCCCTCCTCGTTCGAGGCCAGGAGCACGAGATGGTAGGGGTCGTCGTCGACCCGCGGCGTGCGGTCGTGGCGGCCGCGCCGGGCGACGTAGACCTCACAGCCGATGACCGGCCTCACCCCGACCTCCCGGCAGGCCTCGTAGAAGTCGACCACCCCGTACATGACCCCGTGGTCGGTGATGGCCATGGCCGGCATGCCGAGCCTCGAGGCCTTCTCGGCCAGGGGCCGGATGCGGGCGGCCCCGTCCAGGAGGCTGTACTCGCTGTGGACGTGCAGGTGGACGAACGGCCGCAAGAAGCTTCCTCCCCCGGAATAGGTATCAGGCGTGAAAGGCCCGCGCCCGCGGTGGTGACGGACGTGACGAGGTTCAGCGCCGAACTCATCCTGACCTTCAGTCTGGCTCTCGGCGTGGTGCTGGGCGGGTCGCTCTTCGGGTCCCTCGGCGGCCTCGTCGGCGGCTACCCCGCCCGGACCATGGCCCGGCTCGCCGGCGAGTTGAAGCTCTGGGCCGTGGTGGCCTCCCTCGGCGGGAGCTTCGAGACCTTCCGCCAGCTCGAGCAGGGCCTCATCGGAGGGGAGTTTCTGGCCTTCGCCAAACAGCTCCTTCTTCTGGCCGTGGCCTTCGCCGGGGCCCACGTGGGAGCCCTCCTCGTCCTCCTGGCGACGGGTGAAGGCAGGTGAGACGGCTCCGGCTCCTGGAGAGGCTCGTGCCCGGGATGGAGGGACGGCGGGCCGCGGCCCTCCTGGTGCTCGGCTACCTCGGCGGCCTGGTCATGGGCGTGGCCCTCCTCTCCGCCCGCCTCGACCGGGTCTCCCTCGAGAGAGAACAGCTCCTGGTCAAGAACCGGGACCTGGAGATCCAGGTCGAGCGGCTGCAGGAACGGCTCAGCGCGGCGGAGTCCGGCGGGTCCGGCCCGCTGGTGAAGAGGGTCACCCTCGACATGCGGGGGCTCGACGAACTGAGCCGCCTGAGAGTGGAGTCGGCGCTCTCCGACCTCCTCGACGACCTTGTGGGCGAGCCCGTCGCAGGCCTCGACCCCGCCCTGGTCTTCCACCTCCTCGACGGCCGCCGGGTCGCCGTCGAGGGGATGCACGTCGTACTGCACGTCCGCGGTGTGGTCCTCGCCCCGGAGACCCGGTTCTGGATAGACCTCGAGGCTCTCCCGGAAGAGTCCCCGGAGAAGAGCGGATAGCCGGCAGGCCCCAGCCCCCGGTCCCGTTGTCCTGGTAGAAGGAGGCTCCCTCCCTCCGGGAGAATGTGAAGGGGTGAGGCACGGAAAGAGACCCCCCTACCGCGGCCGTCAGGCAAGCGAGGCGGCGATTTGGGGAAAAATGGTGCCATAGGGGGTGTGACGGGTGAAGAAGGCTTTCCGGGCCATCGTGACCGGACGGGTCCTAGGGGTGGATTTCCGGTCCCGCATCCAGCGCAAGGCCACTTCGCTCGGTCTCACCGGGTTCGTGCGCGCCCTGCCGAACTGCTCCCTCGAAGTCGTCGCCCAGGGCAGCGAGGACAAGCTGAAGGACCTCGCGAAGTACCTCGAGGTGGGCCCGCGCGGAGCGACGGTGGAGAAGGTGACCGTCGATTGGGACCACCCGGGTACGGACGAGTGGAGGTTCACGATCCGGGCCGGGGAGTAGGCCCTGCTCCGGCTCTGGTTCCGGCCTCCTTCCCGGCCAGCCTCCGGGCGATCTCCTTGAAGGCCCGCCCTCGCTCCTCGAAGTTGGTGAACATGTCGAAGCTCGCGCAGGCCGGTGAGAAGAGGACCGTCGTCCCCGGCCGAGCGTCCTCCAGCGACTCCCGCACGGCCTCCTCCAGCCCCGCCGTCTCGACGATGGCGGGAAGACGCTCCTCGGCTCCGCCGGCCGCCTCCTCGAGGGCCCGCCTTATCTTGCCCGCCGTCTGGCCGAGCAGGACGACCTTCGCCACCTTCCCGCTCCCGACCACACTTTCCGCCAGGGTGTCGAAGGGGAGCTTCTTGTCGTAGCCCCCGGCGATGAGGTGGAGGGGCCCGGGGAAGCTCGCCAGAGCGGCCGCCGTCCGGTCCGGCGAGGTCGCTATCGAGTCGTTCACGAGGGTCACCCCGCCGACGGTCACCACCGGCTCCAGGCGGTGCTCGACACCCTCGAAGGTCACCGCCACACGGCCGGCGGCGTCGAGCCGCCCGCCGGCCAGGAGGGTCAGGAGCGCGGCGGCCAGGATGTTGAGGAGGTTGTGCTCCCCCCTGAGCCGCACGTCGCGGACGAGGCAGAGCGTCTCGGGCCCGCGGCCGTGGGGTCCCCGCACCGCGAGACGCTCGCCGTCGATGAAGGCCCGGTAGGGGACCTCGCCGACCCCGGGCACCTCCGCCGGCTCCGAGCGGCCGAAAAGGGCCACGTCGGTCCCCTTCTCGCGGGCCATGGCCCGAGTCAGGGGGTCGTCGGCCGAGAAGACGGCCCAGTCCCCCGGCCGCTGGTACCGGTAGATGACCTTCTTGGCCGCGACGTACTCGTCGAAGTCCCGGTGGACGTCGAGGTGGTTCGGGGCGATGTTCAGGACGGCGGCGATGTGGGGGCTCCTGTCGACAAGCTGGAGCTGGAAGCTCGACATCTCGAGGACCATGGTCGTCTCCGGCCCGAAGTCAAGGGCCTGCTCGATGAGAGGGGTCCCGATGTTGCCTCCGACGACGACCCTGAGACCCGAGCGGACGAGCATGTCCCTGACGAGCGAGGTCGTCGTGGTCTTGCCGGCGCTCCCGGTCACACCGACCGTCCGGGCCCGCGTCAGGCTGAGGAGGAGCCCCATCTCCGAGGATATCTCGGCCCCCCGCTCGCGGGCGGCGGCGATCTCCGGGAGGTCCTTCCGCATCCCCGGGGTGAGGAAGACCAGCTCCGCGTCCTTGAGGATGTCGAGGTAGCCCGGGCCGAGCCGGAGGTCGACGGGCATAGAGGCCAGCTCGCGGGCGACCGGACCCAAGGCCGACGCCGTCTTGACGTCCCCGGCGGCGACGGACCTCGCCCCCCTGGCCAGGAGGAAGCGGAGCAGGGCCCGGTTGGAGACGCCCAGGCCGACGACGGCGATCCTCCGCCGCCGGAGGTTCCTGAGCACGCGTTCCCGTTCGCCCGGCACCGCCTTCACCTCGACTCCAGGTCTCCCCTCTTGCCGCTGCGCTGGGCCGGAGGGTCAGAAGGCGCTCCTCAAGACCTTCTCCATCCGGTCGAGGGCCTTCTTTATGAGGTCCATGGAAGCGGCGTAGCTCAGCCGCACGGCGTCGGCCTTGCCGAAGGCCGCACCCGGGACGACGGCGACCCCCGCCTCCTCCAGGAGCGCCATGGCCAGGTCACCGCCGTCCTGCACCTTCCTTCCGGCGACCTCCCGCCCGGCCAGCCCGTCGAGACTCGGGAAGACGTAGAAGGCCCCCTCAGGTTCGGGTGTCCGAAGCCCGGGCATCTCCTTCAGCCGGCCGACCATGTAGTCGCGCCTGGCCTCGAACTCGGCCACCATCTCCTCCACCGCTCCCGCGGCCCCGCGGAGGGCCCCGAGGGCGGCCTTCTGGGCCACGGAACACGGGTTGGAGGTCACATGACCCTGCAGGGCCGCCATCGCCCGCGCCACGGGGAGCTCGGCCGCGGCGTAGCCTATCCGCCACCCGGTCATGGAGTAGGCCTTCGAGACGCCGTTTATGACCACGGTCCTCCGCTTGACCTCCGGCCCGAGGGAGGCCGGGCTCGTGTGCTCGGCGCCGTGGTAGACGAGCCTCTCGTAGATCTCGTCGGAGATGATGTAGAGGTCGTGCTCGAGGGCGAGTTCGGCCACGGCTTCCACCACATCCCGGGGGTAGACGGCTCCGGTCGGGTTCGAGGGGCTGTTCAGGACCAGGAGGCGGGTCCTCGGGGTGACTTTCTTCTCGAGAAGCCCCACGTCGAGGATGTAGCCGCTCTCCTCGTCGGTCTCGACGAAGACCGGCACCCCGCCGCACAGGCGCACCTGCTCGGGGTAGGTCACCCAGTAGGGCGACGGGATGAGGACCTCGTCCCCGGGCTCGCAGAGGACCTGGAAGGCGTTGTAGAGCGCCTGCTTGGCCCCTGTCGAGACCACGATCTGCTCGGGCGAGTAATCGAGCCCGTTGTCCCGGCGCAGTTTCTCACAGACGGCCTCCCGCAGGGCCGGGATGCCGGGGACCGGCGTGTACTTCGTGAACCCCTCCTCGACGGCGGCGATGCCCGCCGCCGAGGCCGCCTCGGGTGTCGGGAAGTCCGGCTCTCCCACGCTGAGGTTGATGATCTCCCGCCCTTGGGCCGCAAGGGCCTTCGCCCGGGCGTTGACGGCCAGGGTAGCCGACGGCACTATGCCCCGGGCCCTCGAACTCAGGCGGACTCCTCGGTCATCCACTGGTCCGGTCTCTCCCTTCCACTCCTCCTACTCCTCCTCCTACTCCTCCGGGCCCCACCGCTCCCCTTTCCAGCACATCTCCCAGAAGCGCCACTCGTAGCGGCAGGAGACGAGGAAAAGCTGCTTGAGGACTTCCTTCTTGCCGGGCGAGGCCTCCGCCAGACGGTCCATCTCCCTCTTCAGCCAGTCCGCGGCGGAGGCGAACTCCTCTGACGAGTACTGTCTTATCCAGTCCGCGTACCGGCTGTCCTCGGGCAGGCCCCTTTCCGCCAGCTTCCGGGCGAGGTAGACGTAACCCCAGGCGCAGGGCAGAAGGGCGGCCACGATCTCCGCGAGGTCCCCCCCGGCGGCCGTCCTCACCAGGAAGTCCGTGTAGGCCCTGGTCGTGGGCCACATCGGCTCGGCCTCGAGGTCGGCCGGGTCGAGACCGAAGCGGGCCGCGTACGCCCTGTGGAGCTCCATCTCCGTGTTGAGGGTCAGGTCCAAGACCCGCGCGTACCAGGCCATGGACTCGAGCGTGTCCGCCTTGGCCGCCGCGAAGGCGAAGACCCGGGCGAACTCCTTGAGATAGAGATAGTCCTGCCGGACCCAGCGCTTGAAACGCTCCTCCTCGAGGGAGCCGTCGCCGAGCCCCCGCACGAAGGGATGGTGAAGCTGCGCCTCCCAGACGGGCAGCGCAGCCTCGTAGAGTTCATCCGTGAACGCCAACGCCGGTCTCCTCCCCGCCGGAGGGGGCCCTTCCTCCCCCTCCGGCCGGTCCGTCTCTCCCCACATCCTCTCTACATTCTACTTGATGATACCCAATTTCCTGGCCGCGCGCGCGCAGGCCTCGATGGTGAGGTCGAGGTCCTCCCGGGTGTGCGTGGCCATCAGGCTGAGGCGGATGCGCGACAGGCGCCTCGCCACGGCCGGGTAGAGGACACCGTTGACGAAGACGCCGTCCTCGTGCAGGAGGCGGGTCATCTCCTTGACCTTCCAGTCGTCACCGATGATGATGGGGAAGATGGCCGTCTCGGACTCGCCGAGGTCCAGACCGAGGTCTGTCAGACCCTCCCTCATGTAGCGGATGTTCTCCCACAGCCTGGCCCGCAGCTCGGACTCGGTCTCGATGACCTCCAGCGCGGCGATGAGGGAGGCCGTCACCGCGGGAGGCAGGGCCGTGGAGAACATGTAGGACCGGGAGTAGAACCGCAGGTACTCCACGACCTCCCGGGTCGAGGCGGCGAAGCCGCCGACCCCGCCGAGAGCCTTCGACAGCGTCCCGGCCACGATGTCTATCTTCCCCTCCAGGTGGAAGTGCTCGGGCGTGCCGCGGCCGGTCTCACCGATGACCCCGGTGGCGTGGGCCTCGTCGATCATCAGACGGGCCCCGTGTCTGCGGCAGACCTCCAGCATCTCGGGCACCGGGGCGATGTCCCCGTCCATGCTGAAGACCCCGTCAACGATGACCAGGCGGCCGTTATAGCGGGGCGACATCCGTTCGAGAAGCCGGTCGAGGGCCTGGACGCTCTTGTGCGGGAAGGTCTTGACGTACGCTCCCGACAGCCGCGACCCGTCCACGATGCTGGCGTGGTTCAGGATGTCGTTCAGCACGAGGTCCCCGGGGCGGGCCAGGCCGGCGATGACCCCGACGTTGGTGGAGTAGCCGGCCGGGAAGACGATGGCGTCCTCACACCCCTTGAACTCCGCCAGCTTCCGCTCGAGTTGGCGGTGGAGCTCAAGCGTGCCCGCCAGCAGGGAGACGCTCCCCGCCCCCGAGCCCCACTTCTGGTAGGCCTCGATGCCGGCCTTCACCACCTTGGGGTGGGTGGTCAGGCCGAGGTAGTTGTTGGTGGCCATCATGACCATCTCGCGCGGTTTGCCGGTCCACGGGTCCTGGATGACCGCCCGCGGCCCGCTCGCGCTCAGGAGGGTGCGTCTGGCCACGTAGTGGCCGGCCTTCTTCTGCTCCTCGACCCAGCTGTAGAAGCGTTCTGCCTTCGTGAAGAGGTCGGGGTCCTCCGCCGCGTAGAAGTCCGCGAGCGACAGCTCCTTCGCCTTTCCGAGGCTCTCGACGGCTCTGGCCATCGTCCGCTGCCTCCTTAAGCCGTGCACAGGTTTGTGCTCATTCTACCACAGCCGAAGCGAGCCTGGTAGACCAGGCGAGACGAACTCGCGGCGGTGGCGAGGCCTCCGCTGTCCGGTGCTTCCGGATGAGCAGTTATGTAAACGTGCCGCCGGTCGGGTGCATATGGTGACGTAGACCCGGTGCGGTGAACGGGCCGGAGCGCCCCGCGCCGGGCCGTCCGCGGAAGGGAACGGGTTCTCATGCGGGTCCTCATCACCGGTGTGACCGGGTTCGCCGGCAGCCACCTGGCCGAGTACGCGATGACGCGGCCGGGGGTGGAGGTCTACGGCACCATCCGCACCAGGAGCAGGCTCGGGAACATCAGCCACCTCCTGGAAGACCTCAAGCTCGTCGAGTGCGACCTGCGCGACCCGTTCTCCGTCGAGAGGGCCGTCGACGAGGTCCGCCCGGACTTCCTCTTCCACCTTGCGGCCCAGAGCTTCGTCCCGGCCTCCTGGACCGCCCCGGAGGAGACCATCACCACCAACGTCCTTGGTCAGCTCCACCTGCTGGAGGCCGTCCGCAAGCACTGCCCGGACGCCCGCGTCCAGATAGCGTGCTCCTCCGAGGAGTACGGACTGGTCCACCCGGACGAGATTCCCATCAACGAGGACAACCCCCTCCGCCCCCTGAGTCCCTACGGGGTGAGCAAGGTGGCCCAGGACCTTCTCGGCTACCAGTACCACCGGTCCTACGGTCTCTGGATCGTCAGAACGAGGGCCTTCAACCACACGGGCCCCAGGCGCGGCGAGGTCTTCGCCGTCTCCTCCTTCGCCAAGCAGGTGGCCGAGATAGAGGCCGGGATGAGGCCTCCGGTGCTCCTTTGCGGCAACCTCGACGCCCGCCGGGACTTCACCGACGTGCGCGACATGGTGCAGGCGTACTGGCTGGCCCTGGAGCACGGGGAGCCCGGTGAGGTCTACGTCATCGCCTCGGGACGGAGCCACACCATGCGCCAGGTGCTGGACCTCATCCTCGAGTTGGCCCGTGTCCCGGTGGAGGTGAGGGTGGACCCTGAGCGCCTGCGCCCCTCGGATGTCCCGGTCCTCGAGGGAGATTCGTCCAAGTTCCGCGCCAAGACGGGTTGGACCCCGACCATCCCGCTCAGGAAGACCCTCTCGGACCTCCTCGACTACTGGCGCGACCGCACGGCAGGGCCGGACCGCGCCGCACCCGGTCGGAGCACGGTCGAGCCTTTCGACTACGGGAGGGGACCCCGTGCCTGACACGTCCCACATCAAGGGCCTGATCCTCTGCGGAGGGCGGGGGACCCGCCTGAGGCCCTTGACCTACACCCGCGCCAAGCAGCTCATACCCATCGCCAACAAGCCCGCCCTGTTCTACGTCGTGGAAGACCTCGTCCAGGCGGGCATCCGCGACATCGGGGTGGTCATCAGCCCTGAGACCGGTTCCGAGGTCAAGGAGGCCCTGAGCGCCGGCGGCACGAACCCGTGGAACGCGCGGTTCTCCTTCATTCTCCAGGAAGAGCCGCTCGGGCTGGCCCACGCCGTCAAGACGGCCCGACCCTATCTCGAGGACAGCCCCTTCGTGATGTACCTGGGAGACAACCTCCTCTCCGGCGGCATCGCCCCGCTCGTCGAAGACTTCCTCCGGAGCGACCTCCACGCCCTGGTCCTCCTCACCCCCGTCGAAGACCCCACCCGGTTCGGCGTGGCCGTGGTGGACCGCCGCGGGCGGGTGACCCGCCTGGTCGAAAAGCCCCGAGAACCTCCCTCGAACCTGGCCCTCGTGGGGGTCTATGTCTTCCACCCCGTGGTGCACGAGGTCATCGAGGACCTGCGGCCGAGCCGGCGGGGGGAGTACGAGATAACAGACGCCATCCAGGGGCTCCTCGACCGGGGCTGCCGGGTGAGGGCCCACACCGTCCGGGGCTGGTGGAAGGACACCGGAAGACCGGAGGACCTTCTCGACGCCAACCGTCTCCTACTTTCGCACCAGACCGGGAGGATCACGGGCGAGGTGGTGGACTCAGAGGTGACGGGTGAGGTGGTCATCGAGGAGAAGGCGAAGGTCCTCCGGTCGGTGGTGCGGGGGCCGGTGCACGTCGCCGCCGGGGCCGTCATCGAGGACAGCTATGTGGGACCCTACACCTCAGTCGGCCGCAACGCCCTCATCCGCTCGAGCAACGTGGAGTACTCCATCATCCTCGACGAGTCGGAGGTCTCCGACCTTCCCTGCCGGCTCGACGCCGCCCTCCTCGGCCAGGGCGTGGTCGTCCGCGGCGGCGGGAACCGGCCGTTCCGCCACTCCCTGAGGCTGGTCCTGGGTGACCGGAGCGTGGTCAGTCTATGAGACCGAACAAAGAGCGCGTCCTCATGACCGGCGGGAGCGGGCGACTGGGAACCGAACTGCGCCGTCTTCTGCCCGACCTCATCGCTCCTCCTCGCCGCGAGCTCGATATCACCCGCCCCGAGACCATCGAGGCGGCCCTCGAGCGTTACCGGCCGACGGTGGTCCTGCACGCGGCGGCCTACACGGACGTGGCCGGGGCCGAGCGCGACCGAGAGACCTGCTGGCAGACCAATGTCAGGGGAACGGCGGCCTTGGTCTCGGCCGTGAACCGCACGGAGGCCGGGCTCATCCACATCTCGACGGACTACGTCTTCGACGGGACTCGCGGCGGCTACCGCGAGGACGACCCCCTGGGCCCGGTCCTCAACTACTACGCCCTCTCGAAACTCGTCGCCGAGGAAGTGGCCCGCCTGGCCCGTCGGCATCTCGTCCTGCGGACGAGCTTCCGCCCCCGGGAGTGGGTCAGCCCGGTCGCCTTCACCGACGTCTACACGAGCCAGGACTATGTCGACGTCATCGCCCCGGACATCGCCCTGATCGTGACCAGATGGCGCGATGTCCCCTACGACACCCTTCACGTGGCCACGGAGCGGAAGAGCGTCTTCGAGCTGGCCCGGCGCAGGCGCCCGGACGTGCGCCCCGGCTCCAAGAGCGAAGCGGAAGTGGCCCTGCCCGACGACATCTCTCTCGACGTGTCACGCTGGCTGGCCCTGAAGGCCCGTTGGAAGGAGGAAACGACGTCATGACATCCCACGACATGGGCAACGCCCTGCTGCCGGACGTCGCCCGTTCGGTGGTCTTCCAGAACTACCGCCCCGGGCCCAGGGTGGACGGGGTCTTCCAGGTGCGTCTTGACAAGCACCAGGCCCTAGAGGGCTGGTTCATGGAGCTCTTCCGAATCACAGGCGGTCGTCTGGAATGGCCGTCGCCCCCCGGGGGTCCCCCCTTCGAGGTGAGACAGGTCTCCCTCTCACTGGCGGTCCCCGGACGCATCAACGCCTTCCACCTCCACCCCAAACGCGTCCACGACGAAGTGTGGTGCGTGGTGAGGGGAACCCTTCTGGCCTGGCTCGTCGACGTGCGGAAGGGCTCCGCCTCCGCCGGGGTGAAGCAGAAGCTCGTCCTCAGCGGAGAAGAGCCCTCGCTCCTTTACATCCCGGCCGGCGTCGCCCACGGCTTCAAGGCCGGCCCTGACGGCGCCCTGCTCCTTTACGCCATGAACGCGCAGTTCGACCCCGAGGACCCGAACGAGGGGCGGCTGCCGTGGGACTACTTCGGGAAAGAGCTGTGGGCTGATGACCGCGGATAGCTTCAGAAGAGTGCTTGTGACCGGTGGGGCGGGCTTCATCGGCTCGAACTACGTGCGCTATGCGCTCGAGCACCATCCCGAATGGGAGGTCGTCGTCCTTGACAAGCTCACGTACGCCGGCCGTCTCGAGAACCTGCAGGACGTGTGGGACAGGATCGAGTTCGTCCGCGGCGACATCGCGGACCCGGCGGTCGTGGACCGGGCCGCGGCGGGAGCCGACGCCGTGGTCAACTTCGCGGCCGAGACCCACGTCGACCGCTCCCTGGTCGACGCCCGCCCCTTCGTCCGGACCAACGTCGAGGGGGTGCTCATCCTCCTCGATGCCTGCCGGCGCCGAGGCGTCCGCCGGTTCCTTCAGGTATCCACGGACGAGGTCTACGGTGACCTCAGAGGCTCCGACCGGCACTCCGTCGAGAGCGACGCCCTGCGTCCGAGGAGCCCTTACGCGGCCTCGAAGGCCGCGGCGGAACACCTCGTCCTGGCCTACCACGCCTCGTTCGGGCTCGACGTCGTCCTGACCCGCGCCTCGAACACCTACGGACCGTTCCAGTACCCGGAGAAGATCATCCCCCTGTTCGTGACCAACGCCCTCCGGGACCGTCCGCTGCCCGTCTACGGCGACGGGAGCGCCGTCCGCGACTACCTGCACGTGGAGGACCACTGCCGGGGCGTCGACCTGGTCCTGCACCGGGGCCGGACGGGGCAGGCCTACAATCTCGGGGCGCGTCTGGCCGTCTCCGCCCTGGAGGTCGCCCGCACCATCCTGGACCTCCTCGGAAAGAGCCGGGACCTCATCACCTTCGTCCCCGACCGGCCCGGTCACGACTACCGCTACTCGGTCGACCCGTCCCGGGCGGAGGCCCTGGGCTGGAGGCGGCGGTGGGACTTCGACGAGGGTCTCGCCGCGACGGTCGAGTGGTACCTGGCCAACCGCGAGTGGTGGCTCCCCCTTACGAGGTCAGGTGCCGTTTGACCGTTCCCTCTCCCAGTCGACGAAGGCCTCGACCCACGGGATCTGGTCCTTCCACTTGTCGATGAAGTAGCGGCGGTTGCGCTCGGCCACACTCACCGGAACGCCGCTCGACCCGCCGTAGTGGAAGTAAGGGGCGTAGGTCGTCGTCATCCCCCGTTTGCCCAGGAGGCCGAGACGGAGGTTGTAGTCGGCGTCCTCGAAATAAGCCGGCGCGAAAGCCTCGTCGAAGGGTCCCACCTCCCGGTAGAGGGCCGGGCTGAGAAGGAAGCACGCGTAGTTGGCCTCGGGGCGGTCCTCACCGACATCGGGCGGCTCCAGCTTCGCGATATCCTCGGGGCCGAGTCCGTACTCCTTCTGCACGTCCACCGGGCAGAGAAACCCGTAGCCCTTTTCCGTGGCCCTCTCAACGAGCCGGTCCAGGGTCAGAGGATGGAAGAGGACGTCGTCGTTGGAGACCAGCACCCAGTCGGCCCCCCAGGCCAGCGCCTGGTTGATGCCGTGGTTCCAGGAGGCGGCCAGGGACGGGAACCTGCCCGTCGAGTTGTCCACGATGAATAGCTTGAGACGGTGCTCCGTCTCGAGCGTGTTCAGGGCGGCGATAAGGAGGTCGGGCCGCCTGAAGTTGACGAACACCGCTCCGAGACGAACGCGTCGAGCCACAGGCATCACCTACACACCTCCGCACGCTCCGCGCTTCCGGAGGCCTGACGCCCCTCGTGCGTCTCGAGACCGACAGGCCTCATGCCCCCGCGCGGCTCAAGACCTCCAGGTAGCGTTCTGCCACACGGGGCCAACTGTTCCGCTCGACCAGCCTGGCGGCGCTGGCGACGAGCCTCTGACGGACCTCGTCGTTCTCCTGAAGGTACCTGATGGCCCCGGCCAGGATGTCCGGGTCCGGACTGGACACCTTCAGGACCTCGTCCTCCAGTTCCGAGAAGTACACGACCCTGGTCGTCAGGACCGGGCGGTAGGAAGCCAGGGCCTCGTAGGCCATCATCGACGTGGAGATCGAGCTGCCGTGCTTGTCATAGGGCAGGGCGACGATGTCCATGGCGTTCTGCGCCCGTCCGAACCTCTCGTCAGGCAGGGGCTCGTGCACGAGGACCACGTTGCCGACCCGGTTCCGGCCGGGATGCCGGCGCGGCAGTCCGCATTCCCGGTAGATCTGGTCCACGGCCCACGGGTTCGTCGGATGGACCGAGGCGTGGATGTACCCCATGACGCCGGGAAGCCTCTGAACCGCCTTGATCAGGTTGGGTACCTTCTTGTAAGGGGCGGCGAAGCCGAAGAAGCCGACAACGAAGGCGTCGGCCGGGAGGCCCAGCTCGGCCCTCACCTCCTCCCGCGGCCCGAAGGTCGAACGGTAGTCGGGGCAGCCCATGGGGATGATGACCAGCTTGGATTCATCCGGCCGCGCCTTGCCGGCCAGCAGGTTGTCTCTCGCCGCCTGCGAGTGGACCACCACCCAGGCCCCCGTCCTGAAGAGGAACAGATGCTGGGCGCCCATCCACCCCTGCTGGTCGGTGTTGTGCATGGTGATGACCAGCGGGAGCCGGACTTCCTCCAGGGCTCTCAGGACCTGGATGAGGTTGAAGTAGTAGAGGCTGTACTCGTGCTGGAGCAGCACGCCGTCGTAAGAGCCCGCCCGTAGGCTCTCCCGCACCTCGTCCGGGTGAGTGACGACGTCCGACGCGACGCCGAGGGCCTTAAGCCCTTCCCGCAGGCGGCTGGTGTAAGACGCGATGCCGCAAGGACGTCCCCAACTGGGGCAGATGATGAGCAGGCGCACGGAGTGACGCACTTCCTTCCCTGACGGAACCGTGGAGAAGCCTCGTTTACCAACATGCTATGTGTGAAGACCCGAGCCAGTGCCGTGCTCGAGGGCGGAAGGGACCCCCGAGCCGGATGACCCCGGGCGGGGGAGCCGAATAGAGTGGGGTGACGCCGACAAAGAGGCACTGCGAGGGAGCCGGACGGTGGCGCGGACCATCCTCTTCATCACCAGCCCGGAGATCGACTTCCTGCAGGACATCATCCACGAGGGTCTCGACGAGCTCTTGGGCCCGGAACGGGTCATCTGCTACCCCTATAAGGACTACTCGAGGTTCCAGTACAACCTCTACCCCGGGTCGGCCGGCAGGGACCCGCACCGGACGCCGCTGGACAGGCCGCACCTGCTCGAGATGAAGGATTCCGTGGACGCCGTCGTCGTGGGCAGCATCCGCGGCCAGGCCGTGAAGACATGGGCCGAGCTGCAGGACCAGTTCACCCACTGCCCGGTGGCCATCCTCCACGGGGAGGAGAGAGACGACCCCTGGCCCAGCGGCATCCGCTATACCCACCGCTTCAAGATGGACCTCCTTCCCGAGCAGGCGGAGCCGGACCTGTTCCCCCTGCCCCTCGCCGCTCCGGCGCGGGTCATGCTCCCCGAGGACCTCCCGAGGGACATCGACGTCTCCTTCGTGGCCCGCTCCACGCGCAGGATACGGCGCCGCTGCGCCGAGGCTCTCAGCCGGGAAGGCTTCCTCGTGCTCCTCGACGCCGACCTTCCCCGGGAACAGTTCTGCTGGATTCTGAACCGGAGCAAGATCGCCGTCTCGACCTCCGGAGCGGCCTACGACACCTTCCGCTACTGGGAAATCCCCTACCACGGGGCGCTGCTCCTGAGCCAGAGGCTCCCCATCCTGATTCCCGACAACTTCGTGGACGGCCGGAGCGCCGTGTTCTTCGACACCCCGGAGGAGATGATGGCCCGCATCCGCGAGCTCCTCGCGGACCCGGACCGACTGGCCGAGATCGCCGCCAACGGGCGGCGGCTGTCCCACGAGAAACACACGGCCAAGGCGAGAGCCCGTTACATGCTCGAGAGGATGGGGCTCACGGTCCGGTGAGGGTCCGGTGAGACAGGTGCTCCCGGTACCAGGCAACGGTCTCCTGCAAACCCTCCTCAAGGGAGTAGACGGGACTCCAGCCAAGGACCCGCCTTGCCTTCTCCGCGGACAGGCTCTGCCGCTCGATCTCGGCCGGCGCGCCCCCCTGGACGACCGGCTCAAGGTCGAGCCGTCCCATGAGGACGCGGAGGAGACGGACCATCTCCAGGACGGTCACCGGCGTCCCGGTCCCGAAGTTGAAGGCCTCCCCGCACACCGCCGGCTCCGACAGGGCCTCGGCCAGGAGCAGGTAGCCCCGGACGGCGTCCTCGACGTAAAGGTAGTCCCTCGTGTGCCTCCCGTCGCTCCGGATCACGGGCCGCCGGCCGAGAACGAGCGACCGTATCGTCCCCGGGACCAGGCGGCTGAAGTTCAGGTCTCCGCCGCCGTAGATGTTCCCGCACCGCGCCACCGCCGCCGGCAGGTCGTAGGTGCGGGCGTAGGCCCGCGTGATGAGTTCGGCGCAGGTCTTGGAGACGTCGTACGGGTAGGTTCCCCTGAGGGGCATGTCCTCGGTGTAGGGAAGGTCCTCGTGGCGGCCGTAGACCTTATCGGTCGAGGCCACGACCACGCGCCGGACGGTCCGGCCGTGCACGCGCGCCGCCTCGAGCAGGTTGTAGGTGCCGCGCACGTTGGCCTCGAACGTGGCCAGGGGAGACCGGTTGGCCGTCCCCACGATGGTCTGGGCGGCGAGATGGAAGACGGTCTCGACCTCGTACTCGTTCAGGACCCGTTCGAGGGTCCGGTAGTCCTCGACACAGCCCCTCACCGAGGTCACCCGCTCGAGATACCCGCTGAGAAAAAGCCAGCAACGTGGGACGTGGTCCCGCACCAGGCAGACCACGTCGGCCCCCCGGTCGACAAGTTCCTTGACAAGCCACGAGCCCACGAAACCTGTCCCGCCGGTCACCAGGACCGGACGGCCGCTCCAGAACCCCACCCTAGTCCCACACCTTCCACGGAGCCCGGCCGGAAGCCCACATCCTGTCCAGCTCCTGGACGTCTTTCAGGGTGTCCATGCCGTGCCAGAAGCCGTCGTGCCGGTAGGCCATGAGCTGGCCGTCAAGGGCCAGTCTCTCGAGGGGGTCCCGCTCGAGAAGCGTTTCGTCCCCGGCAAGGTAGTCGAAGACCCCCGGTTCGAAGACGAAGAAACCGCCGCTGACCCATCGGCCGGTCCCCGCCGGCTTCTCGGCGAACCGTGTCACCTGGTCGCCGTCGAGTTCCAGTTCGCCGAAGCGGCTGGGAGGGCGGACGGCGGTGACCGTGGCCAGCCGCCCGTGGCCGCGGTGAAAACGCACCAGGTCGGAGAGGTCGATGTCGGCCACCCCGTCGGCGTAGCTCATGAGGAAAGTCTCCTCCCCGACAAACGGCCTCACCCGGAGGAGGCGCCCGCCGGTCTGGGTGGTGAGCCCGGTGTCCACCAGGGTGACCGTCCAGTCCTCCCGGGCGCCGCCCAGGGTCCTGACGCGCCCGTCCGCCAGGGAGACGACGAGGTCGCTCAGCATGTGGTGGCGCTCCAGGAAGTAGGCCTTGATGACCTCGGCTTTGTAGCCCAGGCAGACGACGAAGCGGCTGAACCCGTGGTGGGCGTAGATCTTCATGACATGCCACAGTATGGGCCGACCGCCGACCTCCACCATGGGCTTCGGCTTGTCGGCGGTCTCCTCGGCCAGCCGTGTGCCCAGACCGCCGGCGAGTATGACGACTACGACAGCCGCTTACCCCCTCTCCGCGACGGCTGATGGCCGGCCCGTGCCGAGCAGCCGGCGAAACCAGCCTATGCCTGCGATCATGACGCGGTTACGCGGCAGATGAACCTGTCCAGCTCCCGCGCCAGCCTGCCGCAGGTCGCGGCCACAGACCAGCCGGCGCTGTCCTCACGGGCCTTCCTCCCACGCTCCGCGGCCTCGCCGGGCCTCTCGACCACCCTCCGCATGAGGCGACGCAGGTCCTCGAGACTCGGCCGCGCCCAGTACTCGCCCTCGTAGAGCCTTGCCACCGGGTCCCCCGCGGCCGGCTCGAACCCTTCCACCTCGATGAGGTAGGAGTTCTCGTGGGTCATGAAGTCGAGGTTCCCGCCCCACCCCGTTCCGATGGTGGGGAGCCCGGAGGCCATGGCCTCGAGGTACGGGCGCCCGAACCCCTCCCCCCGCGACGGGAGGACAAAGGCGTCGCAGGCGGAGTAGAGGCGGGCCATCTCGGGGACGGAGAGCCGGGCGGTCAGGAGCCTCACGGGCGGGACCGTGCCCGCACGGCGGCAGGCCGTCTCCTCAGCGACCACACGCGCCAGTTGCCGCCTCTGCTCCTTCTCTGAGAGCCCGAAGGGCCTGGTCTTCAGCACGAGGAGCACCCCGTCGGCGGCGGTGAACTCCCTCAGGTAGGCCCGTAGGAGGATGTCCCACCCCTTGCGCGCCTGCCAGGCGAAGACCGAAAGGAACTTGAACCGGCGGCTGTCGCCGTCACCCGGTCGCCAGGGCAGGACGCCCTCCTCGGCGCCCCGGCCACGCGGGGCCGCCCGCCCGTGACCTCCGCTCGCACCCTCCCCC
>CAJXZV010000021.1 GCA_913063835.1 uncultured Eubacteriales bacterium | reverse complement strand
CGGGTGTAGGGGAACTCCCCGGGCCGCCCCAGGTCCCGGTCGTAGTCAAGCCCGGCGATGTCGTCCGGGCCGTAAACGGGCGCGATCTCCCGGCCTGAGACGGTGATGAACCTCGACCGGCGCTCGCCTCCCTTGGGGCGGTGCTCGGGGATGTCTGTGGGACTCGTCCCGGCGCCGACGGCGTCACCGCCGCGGCGGGGGTCGTCCGGGCCGCAGGCCGGACCCGGCCGCCCGACACCACGACCTGGGCCGCAACTCCGGCTCGGTTTGGCCTTAGAATCTTCTTTCACGAGCCTGGCCTCCTTGACCTGTCTCGACCGACCGGTCGAAAACCGCTTCCAGACTTCGCTGGATATGGAGCCGCTTCCTGCCTGGGAGACAACAGGTGAGCCCCCGACCGGATGAAGCCGGACGGACCGCGAGCCGCCACCCGACCGACAGCGGCCCGTTGTGGGGAAGGACCGAGCCTGCTCATGACGGCTAGGAGAGATAGTAGGCGAGGTGTTGCAGCTCCAGGCTCACGTCCGAGTAGTGGACCCTGACGTCGTCCGGGACGAAGAGCTTCACCGGGGCGAAGTTCAGGATGGCCTTGACGCCCGCCTCGACGCAGACGTCGGCGACTCCCTGGGCCGCCGAGGCCGGGACGGTGATGATGGCGATGTCGACCCCTCGCTTGCCTATCTCCTCTGCGAGCCTCTCCGCGGGCAGGATCTCCAGACCCGGGTCGACGGTTTGGCCGACCTTGCGCGGGTCGGTATCGAACAAGGCCGCGACGTGGAACGGGTAGCGCTCACCGCGCCCCGCCCGGCGGCTGATGTACCGGGCCAGAGCCGTTCCGAGTTCGCCCACACCGATGACGGCCACACCGACACGTTGGTGGAGGTTGAGGATCGACCGTAGTTCCTCGCGCAGGTAGCGGGCGTTGTAGCCGACCCCCTGCTTGCCGAACTCGCCGAAAGAGGCGAGGTCCTTACGGACCTGAGCCGGTGAGACCCCGGCCCTGTCGCCGAGATCCTGGGAGGAGATGTAGGCGTCACCGTCTACGAGGTCCAGCTCGTCGAGGATGCGAAGATAGAGGACAAGACGCCTGATGACCACGTCCGGGACCCTCGTTCTCCTCTCTCGGTCGCCTCCTCCCCGTCTCCCGGCACCCCGCCGGTCCCCTCCGCGTTCCTCGAGGTAGCGGTCTCCCGAATCGAGGTACTCGCGGACACGGAACCCCGCGCCCATGCTCTCGGCTATCCTGCGGCAGGCCTCGACATCCACCCCGGGCACGTCGACCACCGTGAGGGTGACCTTTGGGAAGAGCCTGACCGCCTCCCGGGCGAAGGCGAGGACGGCCGGGTAGGCCCGTTCCCCGAAGGTCGGGCGCGACAGCTTCTGGTAGGTCTCGTTGTCCTGAGCGTTCAGGCTTATGGAGAAGGCGTCGACGACCCCGACAAGGTCGGGCAGGATGTTCCGGCCGTGATAGAGGTTGGCCTGACCGTTGGTGTCGACCCTCACAGGGGTCTCTGAATGCTCTTTGACGTGGCGGGCCACGACGATGAGCGCGTCGAGGCGCAGGAGGGGTTCGCCGTAGCCGCAGAAGACGACCTCCTCGTACCTCTCGGGATGGGGGATGGCCCTGATGTAGTCCTCCGCCGGGGGCTCACCGTCGAGCCAGAGGTTGGCCCCGGCGACGGTCGGCCCGGTGCGCCTGATGCAGAAGGTGCAGTTGTTGGTACACCGGTTCGTGAGGTTGACGTAGAGCCTCGGACCGATCTCGTACACGAGTTCGCCCAAGCGCGCCACCCCCTGCAGGTCCCGACTAGTCGTTCCTACCGCCCGCCAGCCAGTTCTCGCCATAGCGCATGACGACGAACCCCGCCGCGGCCAGAAGGAACCCCCACGGCCTGAGATGCGGCCACATGGCCATCGTGCCGCCGGCTATCGCTGCGATGAGCCCCAACTCCCTGACGTTGATGACCCCGAACAACGGCAGGACCCCGGCCACGCGCTCCCTGAGGGAGACGGGCCGTGCGGAAGCCGCTTGGGCCCGCTTCTTCTCCCTCTCCTTCAGCTCGGCCAGAGGGCGGGCCGGCCTTGGGGCCTTTTTCTTCCTTCCCCGCCCGCGGCGGCCGCCACCGGCCTTCTTGGTCCGGTCCCTGCCGGCAAACACGCCCTTGTCCTTCCCACCTGCGGTCACCGACGGTAACCTCCCCGCTACCGACTCAAGTCCAACCACGCCACCAGAGCCATGACCAGGGCCGCTACGGCGTAGGCCGCCCGGCTCGGACCGGCACCGCGACCCGAGCCGAGCTCCCGCCGGCGGTAGGCCAGGTAGTGCGCAGCCAGAGCCAGGCAGAACGCGACGGGTGGGCCGAGGTAGTAGAGAAGGCCCGCCCCGACAGCGTAACCCAGCCCCGCGAAAAGAAGAAGCGACACCAGGCTGAGCCCTGGTGAGGCCAAGAACACCCCGACGTCCTCGGCCACGGCCAGCCTCGCCCCGGCGGACCACCCGCCGGCAGCCAGGGACGCGAGGACCAGAGCCCCGCCGCCCAACCCGCCGCCGAAGGCCGAGGCCGCCACCGCCGCCACGGCCACCGCGAGTCCCACCACCGCGGCCCCGGCCCAGGGCCCGGGAGGCAGGTACGAAAGGCCCGGCCTCACCCGAACGCCGGCCATGACCAGGACCGCCAGACCCATGCCGGCCGCCAGGAGAAGCACACCGCCCAGCGTCCGCCCGAGCCGTCCGGCCGTAGAGACCGCCAAGACCACAAGCAGGACAGGCGAGCCGAGGACGAGACCTTCCAGGTCCTTGTCACGCTCTCTCAGGGCCCGGGCGACCCTGTCGACAGCAGGATGCCACACCACCGCGCCTCTCCTTCCCCGGGGGCCGGCCGGCCTCTGAAACCAGACTCTTCGGTCGCGGCCGGCTCATTTCCTTCTCCGGACGCGGGAGGGGGCGGCCTGACGCTCCCCACCTGCCGTCCCCGGCGCAGGAAGCCCCGTGTCCGACCAAGAACTGGCCCCGGGACAGTGAGGAGGAGCGACAGGATGGTCGAGGACCGGAAGGACCGAACGCGCCGCGCGGAGGCGGAGGGCCGGCGTGTGGCGGTCGACCCCCGGAACAGGCTCAACGAACTTTCCGGCGCCGCCTGGCTCTACTTCACCAAAAGCCTTCTCATCACCACCTACCCCCATGATTACGCCCACGAGCTCCGGAAGGAGCACGGGGCGAACAAGCCGCCTGAGCTGATGCGCCGGCTCATCGAGTTCTTCACCACGCGTTCCGGACGGGTCCTCGACCCGTTCGCCGGGGTCGGAGGAACGCTCCTCGGAGCGTCCCTCTGCGACCCCCCGCGCACGGCGGTGGGGGTGGAGATAAACCCGCGGTGGGCCGAGATATACCGCCAGACGCTGGCCCGGCTGAAGGCCGAGGGTCGCCCTCTCGAACCCCAGACCCTGCTCGTCGGTGACGCGCGCGAGGTCCTGCCGACCTTCCCGGACGCGTCCTTCCAGTTCATCGCCACCGACCCGCCCTACAACGTCCACCTCGAGCGGACCATGTGCGACGGACGCTACGACACGAGCCACGCCAACCGGCGCACAGACTACAACATGAGGTCGGACGACCCCGCCGACCTGGCCAACCTCGAGACCTACGAGGAATACCTCGACGCCATGGAGGACGTCTTCCGGCAGTGCCTGAGGGTCCTGGAACCGGGCCGTTACATGGCCGTCATCGTCCGCAACGCCTACCAGTCCGGCCGCTACATCTTCACCCACGCCGACCTGGCCGCACGGGCCGCAGCCGCCGGCTTCGTCCCCAAAGGGGAGATCGTCTGGTACCAGACCGGCTCGAGGCTGCGGCCCTACGGGTACCCCTACGCCTACGTGCCGAACATCGCCCACCAGTACATCGTCATCCTGCGGAGGCCCAAGGCCGGGGGCCGCTCCTGACGGGCCGCCGGCCGGACGCCGCGCGGAGCCGTGCCGCCATCTACCGCGCGACGTCCAGGATGACGTCCCACAGGACCTTCACGCTGAACTCGAGCGACCTTATGGGCAGGCGCTCGTTCTTCCCGTGCACCGTCCGTACGTCCGCCTCGGGAAGGGTCGGGCTGAAGCCGTAGGCCACGACACCTCTCGGGCGGAAGAAACGGCTGTCGGTCCCTCCGGGCACGAGGTACGGGACAAGGCCGGCGCCAGGCGCGTGCCTGGCGAGGGCCCTCTCGATGGCCCGGCTCAACTCCGTGTCCGGGGGAGATTCGGTGGGCGGCGAGGTCCTGGTGAACTCGATCTCTATCTTCTCGTCGGGCGTGCCCTGGAGGCCGAGCACCTCCCGCAGCTCCCTCAAGAGGTCCTCCGGGGTCTGACCCGGCAGGATGCGGCAGTCCACCTCGGCCACGGCCTTCTGCGGGATGACGTTGACCTTGTCACTTGCCTCCAGGCGCGTCGGCGAGGCCGTGTTCCGCGACATGGCCCTGAGGCGGTCGGCCTGACCCTCATCCTTGAGCGCGGCGAGAGCCGTCTCCGCGGTCTCCTCGTCGAGCACCATCCGGACGACCCTGCCGAGCTCCTCCGGCAGGCCGGCCGCAAGCCTTTCGACGAAGAGCCGGAAGGACTCGCAGACATGGACGGGCAGCCGCGACGTCCCCAGCCTGCGTATGGCCTCGGCGAGGTGGACGACAGGGTTGTCCGCGTGGGGGATGGAGGCGTGCCCGGCCGTCCCGTGGGCGGTCAGCTTCACCCAGCAGATGCCCTTCTCAGCCGTCTGGTAGGTGAAGAAGGTGCGGCCGCCCAGCTCGAAGGCCATGCCCCCGCCCTCGTTCAGCACGTACTCGCAGTCGACGAGCTCGGGCCTGTTCTCAAGCAGCCACTGGACTCCCCAGGTCCCCCCCATCTCCTCGTCGGCGGTCGCCGCGAAGATGAGGTCCCGGTCCAGGGAGAGACCGAGACGCCTCACCGACAGGAAGAGGACCATCCAGGTCGCCGTGAGGTTCTTCGTGTCGAGCGTGCCCCTCCCCCAGACCTCCCCGTCGACGATCTCCGCCCCGAACGGGTCGTGCTCCCAGTCCTCGGCCGCGGCCGGGACCACGTCCAGATGTGACAGGAGCAGGAGGGGCCTCTTCCCGCCCTTCCCGGGGATGCGGGCCACGACGCTTCCCCGACCCGGGGCGGGCTCGAGGACCGTCGCCTGGATGCCTTCCCTCTCGAAGACCTCGGCAATCCACTTCGCGCAGGGCAGCTCGTTGCCCGGCGGGTTGGTGGTGTCGAACCTCACCAGCCGCTGGAGATAGGCGAGAGCCTCCTGCGTCGCCTTGTCGATGTCGAGCGCTGACACCGGTCACCATCCTTTCCGGTTTCTTCACATCAGGCCCAGTCAGATATGAGCCCTGCCCGCCCGGCAGGCTCAGGGCGGCTCCGGCGCCCGCCCGCCGCCCGAGGCCGGTCACTCACCATCGAGCGGCGTCTCGGGCCCGGTCTCACCCGCCGGGCCCCCTCCGGAAAGGACCTCTTCAACCAGGCCGGCGACCTCCCACGGGAGGGTCGCCACCCTGACCCCGGCCGCCTCGAGGGCCCTCACCTTGCCCTCGAACGTCCCCCGGCCGCGCTCGATGATCGCCCCGGCGTGACCCATCCTCTTGCCGGGCGGGGCACTGCGGCCGGCGACGTAGGCCACGGCAGGTTTGGACATGCCCTTGATGTACTCGGCGGCCTCCTCCTCGGCCGTCCCGCCTATCTCCCCGACGAGGACCACGGCCTGGGTGGCCTGGTCCTCCTCGAACCTCTTCAGCACCTCGACGAAGTTCAGCCCGGCGACCCGGTCACCGCCGAGGCCGACGACGGTCGACTGGCCGAGCCCCGCCGCGGTGAGGGCCGCGGCGATCTCGTAGCTCAGAGTCCCACTGCGGGCGACGATACCGACCGGACCCGGCGCATAGGCCTGGGCGGGCATAATGCCGAGCTTGGCCTTCCCGGGGGAGATAACGCCGAAGGTGTTCGGCCCGACGACCACCGTTCCCCGCTGACGGGCGAAGGCCATGATGTCCATGGCGTCGTGGACGGGGATGTGCTCGGTGATGATGACGACCACGCCGAGCCCGGCGTCTATGGCTTCGAAGGCCGCGTCCTTGCAGAAGGGGGCGGGGACGAAGATGACCGAGGCGTTCACCCCGTGGTGCAGGACGGCCTGCTCGACCGTGTCGTAGACGGGCACGCCCTCGACCTCCTGGCCCCCCTTGCCCGGGGAGACCCCGGCGGCGACCCGGGTGCCGTAGGCCAGCATCTGGGCCAGGTGGAAGCGTCCCTGGTTGCCGGTCGCCCCCTGGATGACGACCCTTGTCTTCTCATCGACGAGTATGGCCACTGTCGTCACCTCCGTTGCCTGCGGCGGCCGCGGCGACCACCCGTCGGGCCGCCTCCTCCATGGTGCGGTAGGCCTCGAAGCCCCTCTCCTTGAGAAGGGCCAGACCCTCTTCCTCGTTCGTCCCCACCAGTCTGATGACGAGCGGCACCTCGATGCCCCCGCGGGCGTCGGCGACCTTCAGGATGGCCCTGGCCACGTCGTCACAGCGGGTTATCCCCCCGAAGATGTTGATGAGGAGGGCCCTGGGCGAACGGGAGAGCAGGATTTCGATGGCCCGGGCCATGGGTTCGACCCCGGCCCCGCCGCCGGCGTCGAGGAAGTTCGCCGGGCGGCCGCCGTAATGCTGGATGATGTCGAGGGTCGCCATGGTTATCCCGGCCCCGTTGGCCATGACGGCGATATCCCCGTCGAGCTCCACGTAGGACAGCCCGGCCTCACGGGCCCGGCGCTCCGTCTCGGTGCCCTCCTCCACACGCGGCAGGTCGGGGTGACGGGACAGGGCGTCGTCGTCCACGTTCAGGCGCCCGTCCGCGGCCACCAGCCGGCCGTCCTCGAGGAGAGCCAGCGGGTTTATCTCCACCAGCTCCGCGTCCAGGGAGCGGAAGATGGCGAACAGTCTCACCAGGATCTGGCTGAACTGACGGGCCTCGCTTCCCTCGAGGTCCAGGCGGCGGGCCACCTGCCGACTCCGGTAGGGCATGAGGCCCCAGGTCGGGTCAACGGTCTGCCTGACGAGGAGCTTCTCAGGCACCTCCTCGATGTTGACGCCCCCCTGGGTCGAGGCGATGACCACCGGCCGCCTCGCCGCCCCGTCGACGGCTATGCCGAGGTAGAACTCCCTGTCGATGGCGAGCTTCTTCTCCACCAGGAGGCGGTCGACCACCAGGCCGCGCACCTCGGTCCCGAGGAGTTCCTCCGCGACCCGCCCCGCCTCCTCCGGGGTGGAGGCGAAACGGATACCGCCGGCCTTCCCCCGGCCGCCGGCCAGAATCTGCACCTTCACCGCGACCTCCCCGAGTTCCCGGGCCGCGTCCGCCGCCTCCTCGGCGGTGGTCACCACCCGGCCGGGGGGAACGGGGATGCCTTGTCGGCCGAAGACCTCCTTGGCCATGTGCTCGTAGAGTTTCATCGGCTACAACCTCCCAATAGCGGTCAAGACACCCTCCCTGCCCGCCCACGGGACCGCCGGGGCGGGTGTTTCCTTCCGCGGGGAGTCCGGTTCCTCCAAGCCCCCCAGCGGGCCCGCCTACCCCGGCTTCACGCCGATGTGGAGGGTCACGATTCCGCCGGTCAGACCGTGGTACCGGACCTGGTCGAGCCCCACCCTCTTGAACATGTCGGCCACAGCCTCCTGGTCGGGGAACTTCACCAGAGAGGCCGGGAGGTAGGTGTAGGGACGCATGGTCCCGGTGCGGGCCCCGCTCCGGTCCACGAGACGGCCGAGGAGCGGGACGACCCCGTAGAAATAGAAGAAATAGGGGTAGCGGACGAGGGGCGAGGACGGCCTGGACAGCTCGAGGACGAGGACGCGCCCGCCGGGGCGGACGACCCGCGCCATCTCGGCGAGGGCCCGCTCGATGTCGACCACGTTCCTGAGGGCGAACCCCATCGCCGCGGCGTCGAAGGTCCCGTCCCCGTACGGAAGGGCCAGCGCGTCGCCCTCCTTGAAGACGACGCGGTCGTCGAGGCCTCTTCGCCGCACCTTCTCCCGCGCCAGCTTCAGCATCTCAGGGGTGAAGTCCACCCCCACCACCCGCCCGCACGGACCCACCTGCTCGGCCATCAAGAGGGCCAGCTCCCCCGTTCCGGTGCACACGTCAAGGGCCTCGTCCCCCGGACGGAGACCCGTCCACCGCCGGAAGGCCCGGTGCCACAAGTGGATGCATCCCGCCGACATGACCACGTTCATGAGGTCGTAGCGGGGTGCGATGGCCGCGAAGAGCCTCCTGACGAAGCGCTCCTTCGCCGGGCCGGACGGAATCCCGTCCACCTCGCGGGAGACCATAGGCTACGCCGCCAGCAGGCCGGCGGCCACGAAGCCGGCGGTCAAGAGGAGCCCCGTCAGGAGATGGGTCTGGATGACCAGCGCGTTGCCGGGGCGGAGCTCGACCGGGGAACCGTGGTGACGGCGGGCCAAGGTGTTCGCCCTGAAGGCCAGCGGGGCCGTGGCCAGTGCCGCGAGAGCCGGCCAGGGGACAAGACCGGCCGCCACAGATGCGACCACAGAAACATAGGTGCCGACGAGCAGCGTCGTGAGGACGGAGACCGCCCTGGCCGTCCCGAGGCGGACCACCCAGTGCGCCTTACCCACCGCCATGTCGGCCTCGTAATCCGGGAACTGGTTGATGTAGAGCACGGCGGCGATGAGGAGCCCCACCGGCACCGACGCGGCCGCGGCGGAGCCAGAGAGCGTCCCCGTCTGGACGAGGTAGGCGCCGAGGACGATGAGCGGGCCGAAGCTCGTGCCGACGGCCAGCTCGCCGAGACCCAGGTGGGCCAGGCGCACGGGTCCGGCCGTGTAGAAATAACCGAGGAACCCCCCGAGGAACATCAGGAGGAGGACGACGGGACCGGAGGCCGTGTAAAGGTAGAGCCCGATGCCGGCCGCCAGAGCCAGGCACAGGAGCGAGGCCGCGTGGACCTGACCCGGGGTCAGGGCCCCTTCCTGGATGAGACCGGTGCCCCCGTTGAAGGGCGACCGGTAGCGGTTCCTGGCGTCGTTCCCGCTCAGGTGGTCGTAGTAGTCGTTGGCCATGTTGGCCCCGGCGTGGGCGAGGACGGCGCCGGCCAGCGTCAGGAGGAACAACGATAGGTCGAACAACCCCGTTTCCTGCCACGCCACGGCGGCGCCGAGGAGCACGGGGGTGACGGAAGCGGTCAGGAAGGGCAGCCTGACTTCCCTCACCCAGAGGGACACCGTTCGCATCCGGTAGGCTTCAGCCTGTGGCAAGTCGCATCACCCCGTGTCAAAGTTATACCTCGAAACGCCCATACCTGCAGCCCTGCCACATCGACCCGCAGAGCGGCCCTCGGCCGGCCCGACAGGTCCGCCTCAGGCGTCGTCCTCCTCCGGCGGCCGGTTCGGGGGCTGGTCCCGGGGACCGGCCGCGGCGGCGAGGGCGCGGGCTTCGCCGGCGGCCGGCAGGGCCCGGACGTAGTCGAGGGCCAGCCGCATCTGGGAGGCGATGTGCCTGAGGTCGGAGTAGGCGTTCTCGACCATGGTCTTGCCGCGCTGGACCCGGTCGAGCGTCTTCTCTAGGGCCCCCACGTTCCTCTCGATGTCCCCCAGAGCCTGGTCCAGACTCTCGAGGTCCACGCTGCGCGCGTGCTTGAGGTGAAGGTTGTAGAGGTTCAGGACGTAGGGGACGGTCATGCTGTAAGGCATCACGATCACCCCCTGGCGGTAGGCCTCGAAGGCCAGCTCGCCGCAGAGGGGGTAGGCCGCGTCGGGAATGGCGGCGATGGCCTTGTCCGTCGTGACGAGGGGGTCGATGTACTGGGCCACCTCGCGGACCTTCCGGCGTATCTCGGCCCGGATCTCACTGACGACCTTCTGCCGCGCGGAGGGGTCTGTCTCGGAGGCCAGTCTCTCGAGCGCGTCCGACGCCGGCCACTTCGAGTCTATGGGCATCCGCCGCCCGCCGGCTCCCAGCATGACGAGGGCGTACTCGACCACCTTTCCTCGAACCCGGAAGTTCCTCTCGACCATCTCCGGGGGGAAGCTCGCGAAGGCTTCGGCCAGGATGTTCTCACCGGCCGCTCCCTTGGACGGAGCCCCGGCGAGGACGGCTTCCAGGTGGCGGACGGCCCGCTCGACCTCCTCGTCCCGGCGTCGACGGGCCTCGAGTTCGGAGCGGAGCTCGCCGACCAGCTTCTGGGCCTCGGTTATCTCGCGCTGGAGGACGTTCTGCACCTCGAGCGTCTTCGCCGTGAGCTGTCCGCCGGTCTCCTGCACCTTCTCGCGCAGGTTCGCCACCTGTGCCCTGAGGTCGGCCTGCGTCTCCCCGACGGCATACAGACTCTGGCTCAGGCGGCCGAGGTCCGACAGGGCCGCGTTCACGGCCCGGACGAGGTGGTCGAGGTCGGCCTCCAACCGGCCGGCCGGGCGCCGGAAGAGGAGCACGGCGGCGACCAGGGCCGCCACAGCGAAGGCGGCCAGTATCAGCGTGAGGAGGGCCGACGCGGTAAACCCGGAGCTCATCTCATGAACCGCGGGACCTCGACGGCCGTGGCGTGCGGCCCCTTCCGGGCGCAGCGGCGGCAGCGGGCCTCGTACTTGTCGGCCCCGCCTATCTCCTTCTGCTCGGTCGTCGTCGTGGCCCGCCCGTAGGATATCCAGGCCTCGTCACCGCAGCAGACACAGATGGCCCGGAGCTTGATGGCCTCCTCCGCCGTGGCCGCCAGGGCGGGCATTATGCCGAACGGGCGGCCGTAGCGGTCCATGTCGAGCCCGGCGGCGATCACCGTCCTGCCGGCGTCGGCCCATTCGTTCGCCACCTGGACCAGCCGCTCATCGAAGAACTGGGCCTCGTCGATGATGATGACCTCCGTGTCCGGGTCGACCGCGGCCACGAGGGCGTCCGTGTCCGCGACCGGCTGGGCCTCGAGGGCCAGTCCGTCGTGGGTGACGATCTCCCTCTTGGCGTAGCGGCCGTCGTCATACTTGAAGCACTGCACCTTCTTCCGCGCGGCCCGGGCCCGCAGGACCTCCCGGAAGAGGGCCATCGACTTCTGCGCGAACATGCTTCCCCAGTAGACCTTGAGCAAGGCGTTCCCCCCCGCTCCTCCCGGCGATGCTACGGTGCTGTCCGAGACGCTCCCGGTCACGTCCTCACCGGCCGCGCCGGCCTGAAGACACACCCGGGCCGGCCCTCGCCGGTACGGCCGCATCCTCCCGTGAGGGGAGACGGACGGCCCCGACCCGGGTCACGTCCCGGCGAAGCCGACGACTACCGCCCCAGCGGGCAGACGCGGATGCAGACCGAGCAACCGTGGTTCTCAGCGAAATAGGGCAGGCACTTGTCCCTCTCGATACAGGTGACCAGGCCCACGCTGCCGGGCCTCGGCGTCGGCTTCCGCTTGACGGCCCCCACCGGGCACTCATCGATGCAGAGCCCGCACTTCGAGCAGAACTCGCCCACCCTCTCGACCCGTTCGGGGTCATCCCCGCGCCCGAAAGGAAGATTCTCGATGCTGGTGAAGACGGCCGCCAGCCTCACCCCCGGCCCGTGGTCGGGGGTGACCAGGAGCCCGGCCGGACCGCGGTGGCCGAGCCCGGCCAGCCACCCTAGAGGCGGGTAGAGGACCTGTCCTCCCAGGGGGTGGCATGCCTGGGCGGAGTAGCCGTGCCGCCTCAGGAAGCGGGCGACGGCGTTGGCCGCCCGCCCGAGCCGCGCGTAGGTCTGATGGACCATCACGGCCGTATCGAGGCTTGGCGCCTTGGCGAGCCTCCTCCGGTCCATAGCCATGGCCAGGACCACGGCGTTGGGGTGGAGGACCCCCTTACCTTTGAAGACGAGCTCCCGCGGCAGCCTGGCGTAGCCGATGGCCGATACACCCCAGCGCCGCGCCCGTTGTTCGAGGACAGCGAAGAAGTCCTGAGGCGCCTCCACCGCCGGCCGAGCGGGGTTGTCGCCGAGCGAGACCAGCGATTCGAAGATGCCTCTCACGCTGGAGAGAACCGATGGCAGAGCCCTGGGGAAGCCGGGGAGGCTGGCCCGGCCCCCTAGGGCCAGGACCTCCGCCATGATGTCCAGCCTTTCCGGCGATGAGGCCGAGGCCAGAACGGCACCCGGCCTCGAGGCCGCAGCAGACTCCAGCTCGACAATCCGCCGGATGCGGGGAGTGATCAACTTTTCGGCCACCGCGAGCGCAAGTGCCGGACGTTCAGGCAAATCCCACACCCCCTACTGCGCCTGCCGGCGGCATCAGCCATCAGGTCACGAGGCCCAGAACGCCTGGGGCGGGACCTGTCTCCCGTAGCCGAAGAGGTCGTCGGCGGCCGCGAAGAGGCGGTTGAAAAGGGTCGTGGTGGCGATGGCGGCCATCACGGCCCGGTGGACCAGCGTGTCGGCATGGTTGTAAGGACAGACGCGCACGCAGATGGAGCAGCCCGTCGTCTCCCGCTGCCACTGCTCGAAGCACTTCACCGCGTCCTCGTGCCACATCTTCACGCCCGTCCGGTTCCAGGGGCCGCGGGTCTGGAAGCTGGGTTCGGGCTCGAGAGAGATGGCCCCGGAGGGGCAGTGGAGAGCGCACTTCCTGCACACCTTGCAGAACTCGACGACACCGAAATCGATGGGACGGTCGACACTCATGGGCAGGTCGGTGATGACCTTGGCCAGCCTGACATTGGAACCGTAGCGGGGAGTGATGAGCCGCGCGTGACGGCCGAACTCCCCCAGACCGGCGTCGATGGCGATGGGAACCGACAGGGCGGTGTCGTTGCCGCAGGGAATGGCGTTGTAGCCCAAGGCCCGGATGAACTCGGCCAGGCTGCCGGCCACCACGGGCATGGTGCTGTAGCCCAGGGCCACGGCCGCGCTCGACAGCGCGTTCGGAGCCCCCATCATCGCCGTCCAGTCCTGCCCGACGGCCAGGGCGACCACCCACCGGCAGCTCTCGGGTATCACCAGCTCCCGGTCTGTCACGACCGGTTCCGTGGTGTCGCGGAAGACGATGGGCCGCCCCCGGTGGTCGTGGCTGTAGACGTGACCCCGGTTCAGCTCGGCTATCCCGACCATCAGGGCCCCGTAGAAGCGGGCGGCTCTCTTCACGATGAGGGCCGACCGCTCCGGAGACGCGTCCAGACGACGCCTCTCCGGGTTCAGGGCCTCCAGGGCCGGGCCGCGAGGGGAGGTCCAGGAGTAGAGCGTCTGCTGGGCCTCGCTCTGCCAGACGGTCTGGGCGCCGAAGGCGAGAGCCCTGTCCACCAGACTCAAGCCGGGCTCGCCGGCCGCCAGCGACGCGACCCGTCTGCTCCGGTTCTGCTCGAGGAGCTCTCGGGCCCGAACCGGTCCCACGTACTCCTCGAAACTCCCGAAAACGGTCTTCCGGGCGTCGAAGCGCTCGTAGTCTAGAGTCCGGACCTCGTACTTCGGCTCGGACCGTGTCCTGACCCACCACGGGTGTCGCACCAGAGACTCTCCTCCGGGAAGCTGTTCGGGTGGCTCTTCGGCGCCGCCGGGAGGACCTCCTGCGCCGCGGTCTGCAGCTCACCCAACGTTCGTCAGGGGCCCTTTGACACAACGTTCAGGACTCCCGGGCAGGGGTAGCCGCGGTCGGCGTATAAGATGCACCCTGAACAGAGCCCCCGGGGAACACTTCGGACGACTCTCGCCCCGGGGCCCCTCTACCCGACCATCAGCACACCGGGAGCTGACCTGACCTTGCGAAGACCACGCAGACTCGTGGTGGTGCTCGTCGCCGTCGCGCTCATCGCCGCTGCCCTATCTGGCGTCAAGGCCCTCAGGGTCGTCTCCCGCAGCGGGCAGGCGACGGCCGCCCGCTACTCCACGGCCACCGTCATCCGGGGTACCCTCGAGGTCACCGTCGGTGGGACGGGGACCCTCGCCCCCCGCGTCCGGCAGGACGTGGTCAGCTCCTCCGGCGGGACCGTGGAGAGCGTGGCCGTCAAGGCCGGCGACACGGTCGAGAAGGGACAGGTCCTTCTCAGGCTCTCGAACGACAGCCTGGCCGACCAGGTGGCCCTGGCCCGCCTGGAGCTGCGGCTGGCGGAGATCGACCTTGAGGAGGCCACCGGCCCCCGCGAGTCGCTGGCCACAGAGGCCGACATCGCCGCGGCGAGGGCGGCGGTGGAGGGCGCGAGGGTCGCCTTCGAGCAAGCCCGCCGGAACGTGGAGGACCTCAGCGCCCGAGCCCCGTTCACCGGAACGGTCTCCGACATCAGCGTTCGACCTGGCGACACGGTCCCGCCGGGAGCCCAGCTCTTCAATGTTTTCACCCCTGACGCCCTCCGAGCCGTCCTCTTCGTCCCCGAGAACCTGCTCGACGAGATCGCGCTCGGAGACGAACTGACGGTGAACGTCCCGGCCATCTCGCGCAACCTCGACGGACGGGTGACGGCCATCTCCGCCCAGGGGACATCCGGACAGGGAGGGGTCACCTTCAGCGTGACAGTCACCCTGGAGGACTCCGACCCCGACGCCCGGGGAGGCATGACCGCCTCGGCCGCCCTGGAGGTCGACAGCTCATGGCCGGGCCTGACCACCCGGGTGACAGGCTATCTGGCCTATGACCGGTTCCAGACGGTGACGACGGCCACCGGCGGCTCGGTCGTCGCCGTCCGCGTCTCGGAAGGCGAGGAGGTCGAGGCCGACCAGGTCATCGTGGTCCTCGAGAACGACGAAGCCGAGGCCGCCCTGGCCCGGGCGGAGGCCGACCTCCTCAAGGCCGAGCAGGCCCTGGCCGAACTCCTCGACCCGGGTCCCCCGCCGATGACCCGGACCCAGATCGAGAGGGTCCGCCTGCGTTACGAGCAGGCCGCGCTACAGCTCGCCGCCCTGGAGCGGCAGTTGGCGGAGCTCACCGTCACCGCGGAACTCGACGGGACGGTGACAGACGTGTTCGTCGTTCCGGGCGAGACCGTCACCCCCGGTCAGCGCCTGGTCTCCGTCGCCGACCTTTCCGAGGTGACCGCGGTCATAACCGTGGACGAGCTCGAGGTCACCGGCCTCGACCCCGGCCGGCCGGCCACCGTCAGGATCGACGCCTTCCCGGACGAGTCGTTCTCGGGCCAGGTTGAGAGCGTGTCGCTCGAGGGGGTCCCCCGAGACGGCGTGACGAGCTACGAGGCCCGCATCCGCCTCCCGGGCGACCCGAGGATGCGGGCGGGGATGAGCGTCTCCGCGACGATCGTCGTCGCCCGGCGGGAGAACGTCCTCCTCGTGCCGGTCGAGGCCGTCTACGGGGCGGGGCGGGAGGCTGTGGTCCACGTCCTGGTGGACGGCGCCCCGGTCGCCCGTGAGGTCACGGCCGGGCTCTCGAACAGCATCTTCACCGAGATCGTCGACGGCCTTGAGGAGGGCGAGGTCGTCGTGACCGGAAGCCTCGAGGTCGACGCGGGCCCCTTCGGTTCCGGCCAGCCCCGCCACCCGGGTGGTGGGGGTTAGTGGTCCGACGTCTTCCGCCTCGCCCGCGCGGGAAGGACTGTGTGAGCCCGCTCATCGAGCTCCAGGGCGTCACGAAGGTCTACGGGGAAGGCAGGCTCTCCGTCGCGGCCCTGCAGGAGCTCGACCTCCGCGTCTGGGAAGGCGAGCTCGTCAGCATCATGGGGCCTTCGGGTTCCGGGAAATCGACCCTGATGAACATCCTCGGCTGCCTGGACCGCCCGACCCGAGGCGTCTATCTCCTCGAGGGCCGCGACGTCTCCGCCCTCACCGACAACGAGCTGGCCGAGATACGCAACCGCAAGGTCGGCTTCGTCTTCCAGACCTTCAACCTCCTCCCCCGCGCGACCGCCGCCGAGAACGTCGAACTCCCTCTCATCTACCGCGGCGTGCCCCGTGCCGAGAGGAGACGCATGGCCCGCGAGGCCCTGGAAATCGTCAACATGGGACACCGCCTGACCCACCGTCCGGCCCAGCTCTCAGGTGGCGAGCAGCAGCGCGTGGCCATAGCCCGGGCCCTGGCCGGCAACCCCCGGATCATCCTGGCCGACGAGCCGACCGGCAACCTCGACTCCCGGACCGGCGAGGAGATCATGGGGCTCTTCCAGAGGGTGAACGAGGAGCTGGGTGTGACCGTGGTCCTGGTGACGCACGACCCCCGTCGGGCACGCCAGACCCGGCGCATCATCAGGATGCTGGACGGCCGCCTGGTCGGAGACGACCCGGTCCCGGACGAGGAGTTCGTCCGCGCCGCGCCGGGTGGCCCTGACGGAAAGGCGGGTGAGCCGGCAGGGTGAACCCCTGGGAGAGCCTGCGCCTGGCCCTCGACGGGCTGAGGGCCAACAGGATGCGGAGCTTCCTGACCATGTTGGGCGTGATCATCGGGGTCGCGGCCGTGGTGGCCCTGGTCTCGGTGGGCACCGGGGCGAGCCGGGAGGTCACCGCCCAGGTCGAAGCCCTCGGGTCCAACCTCGTCATGGTCATACCGGCCAGCGCCCGGGGGCGGGACCTTCGCCTCGAGGACGCCGCGGCCATCGAGGCCAGGGTGGACGGTGTGCTGGCCGCCCTGCCGAACCTCCGGAAGAAGCTCACCGTGAGATGGCTGGGTCGCTCGGAGGAGGTCGACGTGGTCGGCACGACCGAGGACATGCCGCAGGTCCAGCGTCATCCCGTGGCCCGGGGACGGTTCCTGTCACACCAGGACGTCCTCTACCGCCGCCAGGTGGCCGTCCTGGGCAGCCGCACGGCCGAGCGGCTCTTCGGCCCGCACGACCCGCTCGGCCGGGAGATATTCGTGGCCGGCCGCCCCTTCGCCGTCATCGGGGTCATGACCACCAAGGGCCAGGGGGGGATAATCGTTCCCGACGCCGACGACCAGGTCTTCATCCCCATCACCACGGCCCAGCGCATCCTGGGCACGACACGTGTAGGCAGCATCTACGTCAGTGTGGCGGAAGGCACCGACGTAGGGCTCGTCACGAACCACATAAGACGCATCTTCGAGGTCCGCTTCAACGACCCGGACGCCGTCGAGGTCTTCAGCCAGGAGCAGATCCTCGCCGCCGTCGGCAACGTCACCGGCATCCTCACCATTCTCCTGGGCTCCATCGCGGGGATATCCCTCCTCGTGGGCGGTATCGGCATCATGAACATCATGCTCGTGTCGGTCACCGAGCGGACCAGGGAGATCGGGGTGAGGAAGGCCGTCGGCGCCAAACGCCGCGACATCCTCGCTCAGTTCCTGGTCGAGTCGGTCATCATCAGCCTCACCGGCGGCCTCATCGGCATCGGCCTGGGAATGCTCGGCTCTGAGGCCATAGCCCGTCTCGGCCGCATACCCTCGTCGGTCTCGGTCGGCTGGGTCCTCGTCGCCTTCGGCTTCGCCGCCGCCGTCGGGGTCTTCTTCGGCATCTACCCGGCCATGAAGGCGGCACGCCTCGACCCTATCGAGGCCTTACGCCACGACTAGGTGGCCCCTCGCGTTTTGGAGATTCGAGCGTACTCCGGCCCTGCCACTCGCTGGCATATATTGGCATGAGTTGATTTAAATTTTGTTCATAAACGCGGGTGGTCTGTTAACACTTCGGCAACATCTTTGCTTGAGAATCTCGCTGAGGTGAACCCCCCGGTGCGGTACGCCGCGCCGGCCGAAGGAGGTGAACGACAATGGCGAGGTTCTCCCCACGAAGGGCCCTGAAGGCGGCAGGCGTCCTCCTCGGCGCGGCCCTTCTCGCGGGCACTGTCGGCTCGACGGTCGGGGCGGCCTTCGTCATGGGCCCGCACGACCCGGACCTCCTCCCCCAGGGGCCGCCGCCCCAAGGTGGACCACCGCATGACAGGGCCCCGGGTCACAGGGGTCCCCACTGCGGCCCACGAGCCTTCGGCCCGGAGAGAATCCGACCTTCCCTGACAGAGGAGCAACAGGCGCTCGTCGAGCAGGCCCGTGCCCTCGTCGACGAACTCGGCGCCGTCCTCGCCGAGGTCTCCGTCGCGGCGGCCGCGGAGGACTGGAACCAGGTCGAGGCCGGACTGCTCGACTGTGTCTCGAGGATGCGGGAGCTGGAGTCGGTCATGGAGGAGCTGGCCGCGACCGCTCCGAGAGAAGGAGGAGGCAGGCCGTTCCCGGTCCGCTTCCTCCTCGGCGACATCCTCCGCCCGCTCGCCGCACATAAGGACGAACTCGCCCGCGTCTGGGCGGCCATGCCCGAGGAGAACCGCCAGCCCGTACGGGAGGCCGTGAAGGCCGCGCTCGAGGCCAGCGGCAACCCGCGCCTCTGGGGCCGGCTCCTCGGCCTCATGCGGGGTGAACATCGGGATCAGCACCCGCCCGAGGCGGCGGTGCGTCAGCGCCTGGAGCGGAGCCTCACCAGGGCCCGCACGAGCCTCGAGCGGCATGAGGAGCGCCTGGAGCGGCTGGGCCAACGGATAGCCGCCCTCGAAGCGCGGCTCGAGCAGATCACCGACGAGACCGTCCGCCAGAGGCTGGAGGACATGAAGCGCCTCGCCGAGCTCGACGCGGCCGTCTGTGAGGCGGCCATCGCCCGGGACACCCACGCCGTCGGCATGCTCGAAAGGCACCTGGCCGAGCTCGAGGCCGGGAGCGGGGAGTAGCCGGAAAGAGGCGGAAAGGCTGAGCCCGCAGATGGGCACGAGGGGACACCGGTCACGGTGTCCCCTCGGCGTTCCCCCAGGTGCCGGCATGGCGTGCGGTCTCGGCGACCGCGGTCCCCCGGATGCGGCCCCCACGGCCGTCCGGCCCTACCAGCGGAGGAACACCGCGACCAGGGACGGGACCCGAAGGCTCTCCACCAGCCGACAGACAGACACCAGGCCAGCCCCGCGGCCAGGACGTCCGCTCCGGCATAGAGTGGACTGAAGAGGAAGGGGGGTTCCCGCCGTGTACCGGGCGAGCGGAACACTCCCCCCGGTGGGGGGCACCGACGAGATGAGGGGGCTCGAGGTCGGCGTCACCACCGTCAGACGGGTGGAGACGGACGTCGCGCAGGTCGCCCTGACGTTCGACGACGGACCGGACCCGACCTACACCGCGGCCAAGCTGAAGGCCCTGGCCGACAGGGGCCTCGCGGCCACGTTCTTCGTCTGCGGTAAGAACGTCGACCGGCTGCCGGAGGTCGCCCGGATGGTCGTCGGGGCCGGCTCCGAACTCGCCAACCACAGCTACAACCACCCCTGGCTGACGGGCCTGCGTCCTTCCGGCGTCCGCTCGGAGCTCGAGAGGACCGGCCGGAGCATCGCCTCGGCCACCGGGCGGGCCACCGACCTCTTCCGGCCGCCCTACGGGGCCTTCAACGCCGCGGTCCTCTCCGCCGCGGCCGCCGCCGGGTGCCGCACGAACGTCCTCTGGGACGTCGACCCCTCGGACTACCTCCATCCTCCGGCCTCGGCCATCGCCGGCCACGTCCTGTCCCGTGTCCGCCCCGGCTCCATCGTCGTCCTCCACGACTTCGTCCGGGAGACGGCCTCCGCCCTCCCGGTCATCCTCGACGAGCTCCGGGCCCGCGGCCTGGAGGCCGTGACCGTCTCGGCCCTGCTGAGCGCACCTGCGCCCGGTCCCGAACCTGCCGGACCGCGGCCCGGCCGGTGCCGGACGCTCTCGGTGACCACCCCCTACATGCGGGGTGACGACGTCCTCGCCGTCCAGAGGGCCTTGCGGGAGAGGGGCATCGACCCCGGCCCGCTCGACGGTGTCTACGGACCGCTCACGGCGCGCGCGGTGGCCGTCTTCCAGACCCGTCGGAGGCTGGCCGTGAGCGGAGTCGTCTCGGACGAGGTCTACCGGGAACTGGGCGTCCCCTGCCCGTAGGCGCGGCCGACGGGCTTCGGGGTTCCAAGGCGTTGCAGGTCCGACGGCGGGAGGGACACGCGCCTCCTTGGGGAATTCTGCCTGCGAGCGGTACCACCCCACACGCTGACGGCTGACGGTCGGGTTGCCGGGAAGGGTGACCTGGTTGATTCGCCTGACGGGTCTGACCAAGCGGTTCGGAGACCTGACGGCCGTGGAGGGTCTCGACCTCAGTGTCACTCGCGGTGAACTCTTCGGGTTCCTGGGGCCGAACGGCGCCGGTAAGACGACCACCATCCGCATGATGGTCGGCCTGCTCCGCCCGACCGCCGGGCAGGTCCACATCGCCGGCCGCGACATGGCCGCCGACCCCATCGCGGCCAAGGCCCGCCTCGGCTACGTACCGGACGAGCCCGTCCTTTACGACAAGCTGTCGGGTCTCGAGTTCCTGCAGCTGACGGCTGATGTCTACCGTGTCCCGGCCGAGAGGGCCCGGGCCCGCGCCGCGGAACTGCTGGACATCTTCGGACTCAGCGACCGCGCCGGCGACCCCATCGGCGCCTACTCCCGCGGCATGCGCCGGAGGCTGGCCCTCGTGGCCGCCCTCCTCCACGAACCCGAGGTCCTCGTCCTCGACGAACCCACCTCCGCACTCGACCCCAAGGCGGCCCGCCTCATCAAGGACGTCCTCCGCGACTTCTGCCGGCGGGGCGGCACCGTCTTCATGTCCACCCACATCCTCGAGATAGCCGAGGCCATGTGCTCCCGGGTAGGAATCATCGACAGGGGGAGGCTGATCGCGGTGGGGACCCTCGACGAACTGCGGGCCTTGGCGGAACCCGGCGGCGACGGCCGTGCGGCCTCCCTGGAGGACGTGTTCCTCCGCCTGACCGGGGACGAAGAAGCCGTCGAGCCCGAGGAGCCCTCGGGCACGGGGACGCCGCCGTGACGGGGACCACGGCCCCGAGGTGGTCCCCCGTCGGGGCCATCCTCCGCTCCAAGTGGCACATGCTCTTCTCGGGCCGGACGGACCAGACGGTGCTCCTGAGCCTGTTGGGTCTGGGCCTGGCGGGCGTGGTGTTCGCGCTCGGCCGGGGCTTCTTCCGCCTGCTGGCCGAGGTCAGGCCGGACCTTCTGGTCCCGGCGCTGTCCTCCCTCCTGACCCTCCTGGCGCTGTTCGTGACGGTGCTCGCCCTCGGGACCGCCTTCATCCGCCTCTACGCCTCGTCCGACCTGCCGCTCCTCCTCTCCTGGCCGCTGTCGACCCGGCAGGTCTTCACGGTTAAGACGGTCGAGGTCGCCGCGGCGGAAGCGCCCCTGATAGTGATCTTCGGCCTCTCCTGCATGGCCGCTTACGGCCACGCCCTCGGAGCGCCGGGCTGGTTCTATCTGGCTCTGGCGCCGGTGGCCGCGGTCTTCCACCTCCTCCCCACCGGAGCGGCCCTGCTCCTCAACGTGGCGGCGATGAGGCTCGTCCCGGCGCACCGGGCCCGGGAGGTCGGTGTCGCCCTCGGTATACTGGCGGGGGCTCTGGCCTACGCCGCCGGCCACCTCGTGTCGGCCTACGGAGGCACGGCCGTCTTCACCCGGCTGGCCGAGTCCTGGCTCGGTACCGGCTACCTGCCCACGGCCTGGCTGGCGGCAGGTCTCCACGCGGCGGCCGCCGACAGCCCGGGGCGCTTCGCGCTCGGTCTGGCTGCCTACGGGACGGTCGGGGTGTTCGCTCTCGCGGCCGGGCTGGCGGTGGTGCCGCGGCTGTTCACGACCGGCTGGGGCGGCGCCCCCCGACGGCGCCGGGCCGTCGCACAGGTACGACGGTTCGGCTCCGCAAGTCCGGCGCTGGCGATGGCGCGCAAGGAGGCCCTGGTGGTCCTGCGCGACCCGACCGAGTGGGCCCAGGTGGCCTATGGCCTTGTCGTCATCTTCGTCGTCTTCATCTCCGGCCGCCTGGGGAACGGCGGACCGGCCGACACCTTCGCGGTCAGCCCGGTGTTCGTGTTCTTCATCGGACTCACCCTGGTGGTCACTATGGGCCTCACTCTTGCCCTCGGCGCTATGGGGCGCGAAGGGGCCGCGCGGTGGTTCCCGTTATCGGCCCCGTTGGCGGCTGAGGATTGGGTCCAGGCCAAGATATGGGGGGTCACGGTGATGGTCGCCCCCGTCTGCTCGCTCCTCACCGGGCTTCTCGGCGGTGTCGGTCTCGGCCTGCCTCCCGGCCGGGCGGTGCTGGTGGGCGTGGCGGTCCTGGTCGCCGCCCCGGGTTCGCTGGCCATATCGGTGGCGGTGGGAGCCGGGGCGCCGGTCTTCGACTCCCCCGACCCCCGCCGGCGGGTGGCGCCCTCGGAGACCGTCGCCCACTTCTTCCTCCAGGCGTTCTACATAGGGGTGGCCACGGCTGTCTTCGCCCTCGGACTCGAGGCGGCGCCGCCGGCGGGGCCGGCTCTCGTGGCGGCAGCCGCCTACCTGGCCTACAGAACCTCGCTGCGTTCGGCCGTCTCGGCCCGGGACCGGTGGGAATAGAAGGGACCAATCGTGACTCGGAGCGGACCGCATTTCGTCAGCGGAAAGGTCGACTGGTCGAGCGTCCTGTGGTTCCTCATCCCGACCTTCGCCATCACCTGGGGCATAACTGCGGCCTGCGCTGGGCCCCGGGCCCTGGGACCCGGAAGCGCCGACTGGTCCCTGGCCGGTTTCCGGGCGGCTCTGGCCTCGGCTGGCGGCTTCTCTTCTTCGACACCGACCCGGTGCTCGGCGGGGCCACCGGACTCGTGGGGTTGGCGGTCTGGAGCGGGCTGGCCCTCTGGGCCTGGCGGCGGCTGCACCGGCTGAGGGCACCGCGACCGCCGGGTCGAGGCGGCCGGTCCGTCTTTAGACCCGTATCTCCTGCCACCAGCCCCGCCGGTAGACGGCGAGGAGCCAGAACATCTTGAGGCCGAAGTCCAGGGCCATCACCCCCCAGACCCATTCGAGCGGCAGGCCGAGGGCCAGGACCGCAACGTAGGTCAGAAGGACCCGGCAGCCCCAGGAGGTCACCCCGGCCACAATCATGGGCGAGCGGGTGTCGCCGGCACCCCGCAGGGCGCCGGAGAGCACCCCCTGAAGAGCCATGAACGGCTGGGCGAAGGCCGTCACCCGCAGGCAGCGTGAGGCCACCTCGATGATGGCCGGGTCGTTGGTGAAGATGCTGACGAGGGGGCGCGGGAAGAGGAAGAAGACGACCCCCAGCGAGCCCATGAAGACCGCGGCGATCCATCCGGCCTGGGTCACCACGGCGCGGGCCCTCCCGGGGTCCCCCGCCCCGAGGCTCTGCCCGACGAGGACGGTCGTCGCCACGGCGAAGCCGAAGCCCGGCATGAAGGAAAGGGCCTCGGTCGTCGCCGTCACCTCGTAAGCGGCCATCGACACCGGCCCGAGGGTCGCCACGGCGAAGACCCCGACGGTCCTGGCCATGTCGGTCAAGAAGTTCTCCATGCTGGCCGGCGCGGCCAGCCTCAGGATGCTCCGAATCACGGCCCAGTCGAGGCGCAGAACGTCGCCCGGCCGCAGACGGGCCCGGAGCCGCCCCGCGAAGAGGAGGCCGACGAACAGGCACGACCCGATCGCATGAGCGCCGAAGCTGGCCAGGGCCGCCCCCCGCACACCGAGGGCCGGCAGGCCGAAGTTGCCGAAGATGAGGGCGTAGTCGCCGAGGACGTTGAGGCCGTTCACGAAGGCGGCGAGGAGCATGGGTGTCCTGGTGTCCCCGTGCGCTCTGAGGACGCCGGAGAGGACCATGCCGGTGACGAGGAAGGGGGCGCCGCGGCAGATGACGCGCATGTAGTCCACCCCGAGGGCCGACACCTCCGGACCGAGCCGGGTGAGACGGAAGACACCCGGTGCCGCCGCCCAGATGGCCAGCCCCATGGCCAGCCCCGCGGCCACGGCCAGGACGACGCCCTGCCCGGCCGCCGCCGACGCCCCTACCCTGTCACCCTCCCCGACCCGTCTGGAGACGATGGCCGTGACGGCCACCCCGATGCCCCCGAGAAGGAACATGAGGCCCCAGTAGACCTGGCCCGCCACGGCCGTCGCGCTGAGCGGGACGGCCCCCAGCCGTCCGATCATGGCCACGTCGAACATCCACACGGCCATGTGCAGACACATCTCGAGGATGGCCGGCCAGGCGAGGCGGAAGACCTCCCGGCGGAGGGCGGCCGTGGCGGTCGGCGACGGCGAAGGAGCGCCGACACCCGGAGCGGCAACAGGTCTCTCCGTCATGGTCCATCGCACTTCTCGCTCCCGGGCAGAAGTCCTTCGCCTCCCGCAAAAAGCCTGCTAAACACGCAGTCCGGACACGGCCCGACGCGGGCGGCGCCCCACGGGCGCCTCCGGCACGGACCTGCCAGAAAAGGAGACACGGTCCTCGCCGCCCGACCGGTGACCAGGAGTCCGGCGCCCGCCGGGCGAACAGGAATTGCCAAGGTGTCGGGTGGCGTGCTCGGGCTCGGGGCCGGCCTGGCTCCCGGCCTCCGCCCCGGACCGGAGCCGACCGGAGGAGTGGTTCTCGTGCCGTTGCGCCTCATCCTCGGCCGAGCCGGGACCGGCAAGACGCACCACTGCCTGGAGGCCCTGGCCGCCGACCTCAGACGGTCGCCGGACGGTCCTCCGCTCATCCTGCTCGTTCCCGAGCAGGCCACCTTCCAGATGGACCGTCTCCTGGTCTCCCTGCCGGGCGTGCGCGGGTCGGCCCGGGGCCACGTGCTGAGCTTCCGCCGCCTCGCCTGGCGGGTCCTGGCCGAGACCGGTGGCGCGGCCCGCCCCCACATCGACGAGGTCGGGAAGGCCATGGCCCTGAGGGTCCTGCTGGAGAGGAGACGCGACGAGCTCCGCGTCTTCGGCTCTGTCACCGGACGGCCGGGCTTCCTCCGCCGCCTGGCCGAGACGATAGGTGAGCTCCGCGCCTACGGCATCGGCCCCGCGCACCTGGAAGGCGGACTCCAGGCCCTCTCCGCCCTCGGCCGCGGGGACACCTCCGTGGCCGGGAAGCTACACGACCTGGCCGTCATCATCCGGGACCTCGAGGCCTACCTGGCCGGCCGCTGGACCGACCCTGACGACTATCTGACCCTTCTGGCCGACAGGCTCGCCCTGCGGCCGCCCTCCGCCGCCGGCGCCCGGGTGTGGGTCGACGGTTTCACCGGCTTCACCCCGCAGGAGTTCGCCGTCCTCGGAGCCCTGTTCAAGGTGGCCGCCGAGGTGAACGTGGCCCTGTGCCTCGACCCGGACGCCCTGGACACGCCGCGCGGCGGCGCCTCGACCTTCCGCCCCACCCTGAAGACCTACGACACCTTGCTGGAGACGGCCCGACTCGCGGGAGTCGACATCGAGGAACCCGTCAAACTGGGCGGCCGTCCTGCCCCCCGCTACCGGCGGTCCCCGGCCCTGGCCCACCTCGAGGCGTCCTACCCGCAGGGAGGGTCCTCCTCCTTCGTCCCGGAGCCCGGTGCCGGCCCCGACAGGCCGCCCGAAGGCATCACCCTGGTCGCAGCGGAGTCGCGGCGGTCCGAGGTGACCGCCGCGGCGCGGGAGATGACACGGCTCGCCCGGGAGGAAGGCTACCGCTGGCGGGAGATGTCCCTTGTCGTCCGCTCCCTCGACCTTTATGCAGGCCTCATCGAGCCCATCCTCCGGGACCACGACATCCCGTTCTTCGTCGACCGGCGCCGTCCGTTGTCCCACCACCCCCTCGTCGAGTTCGTCCGGTCGGCCGTGGAGACGGCCGCCACCGACTGGGCCTTCGAACCGGTGTTCCGTCTCCTAAAGACCGACCTGTGGCCGCTCACCAGGGACGAGGTCGACCTTCTTGAGAACTACGCCCTGGCGCACGGCATCCGCGGCGGGGTCTGGACCCGGGAGGAGCCGTGGAGGTGGCGGCGCGTCTTCTCCCTCGAGGAGACCGCCCCGCCCGACCCGGCCGCCGAGGACGCCTGGCTGGCAGGCGTCGCGCGTCGCGCCTTCGACGACCCCGACGGCATGCTCGCCGAGCTCAAGCAGCGGTGGCCGGCCCAGGCCGGGCCGGGCCAGCCGCGCGAGGCCG
>CAJXZV010000020.1 GCA_913063835.1 uncultured Eubacteriales bacterium | reverse complement strand
GCCCCCGCAGGGTGACCCGGAGACGGCCGCCGTCCTCGAAGACGACGTAGGCCCGCAGTAGACGACCGGGCTCCCAGCCGGCCACACCCTCCACCTCGGTGGCCGCTATCCCGGCGATGGTCCCGACGACATCGTCGGAAATCCGCACGGCTCCGGCGTCCTTGTCCTCCGCGTCACACGGGCCCAAGGTCCGCTCGTCCGACTTGCCCACCCCCAAGAAGGCCCCTGCCCACCGGCGTGCGGGGCCTTACGGTACAGGGTTCTGGTATTCGTCCGGCCCCTTTGATTCCCTGCCTCAGCCGCCCCTGGCCACGACCGTGATGTCCTCGTAGGAGAGTCCGGCCACGCGGACGGCGATGTCGGCTATCCGCAGGACCTCCTCGCCCGTGAGCGCTTCGGCCTTGACCAGGATTGTGGCCTTCCCCCCTGAGAGCACCACCACCGCGTCCTCGAAGCCCTTGGCGCGGATGAGGTGCTCGATGTCCGTCTCGAGGCCCACCATGCGGGTTATCTCGAGCCAGAGAGCCGCAGCCTGCGCCGCGGACGCCTCGTCGACGCCCGGCTTGTCCAGGACCTCCCGGAGGAGCTCGAGCTGCAAACTGCGTGCCCGATGGCGTTCGAGACGGAACTCCATGAAAGTATCCCCACCGCCGCCCAGGAGGCCGGCGAGAGCCTCTCCCTCCTGCCCGCCGGGCGGCAGGAGGGAGAGGGCGGGCAGCGTCTCGTCCGAGGCGCCGCCCTCCGGTGAGCCGCCCCCCGGCGCGATGCCGCCCTCCGTCGCGGGCCTCCCCTCGGCCGGGCCCGCGGTCGCCGCCGGCCCGTCCTCCCCGGACCGGCCGAGAGGCAGGTTCTCAAGGAGCAGGTCCCGGTTGGCTGCCACGTACCAGGCCGCAAGCGCAACCAGCGCCAAGAAGAAGATGAACCTCAGGATCTCCCTGCCTGAAACGATCATCGTGCTCCGGCCTCCTCACGACTTCTCTGCCGCACCGACCCCGACCCCGGCCGCCCCGGTCTCCCGGCCTGTCCTAGCCCCCCGGCAGGACGACCACCTTGTGGGCGGGGACCCCGAGCAGGGTCTGGACGGCCAGGGAGAGGACCGCCTTCACCCGCGGGTCGGCGGCGCCGCCGGCGACGACCACCACCCCGCGGACCCGAGGCAGGACGACACGCTCCACCACCGGCTGGCTCCCCGCGCCCTGGGAGACGACCACGGCCGTCCGGGTCGTGTCGGTCTGGGTGACGACCCTGGTCCCCCCGCTCGCATCCCGCTCCTCCGTCCTCTGCGTGCTCTCCGTGGTGTCGTAGCCGTAAACATAGGTCGCTCCGGCTTCGAGGAACACCGCGACGCTCACCCTGCCGGCACCCTCGACCCGGGAGAGTATCTTCTCGAGGTCCTCTTCAAGCATCGCCTTGAGCTCATCGACCGTGGAGAGCCCTCCCGTCGGTCTCTGGGGGGCGGCCCCGGCCGTGCCCGCCCGGCCCGCCGAGGGCGCCACCTCGACGTGGGCCCCGGGGACGCCCGCCGCAGGACGGAGGAGGTCGGCCAGGCTCATGAGCCCGATGCCGATGACCACGACGAGGCCGAGAAGCCACAGAACCTTCAGCGTCTGTCCCTTGATCCGCCCCTCGCGGCCGGGGGCCTGGACCAGCCCTGCCAGCCATGACCTCTCCTCTCCTCCGGTTCCGGTCCGCCTCGCTTCCCGTTCCGCCATGTTCCCGTCATCACCCCATCCCGTCCGGTTTCCCCCGCGTTCAGGGCCAGACCTCGACCGTTATCCCTCCGGGAGGAACCCCCACCAGGAGAACGATGACACTCCTCAGGCGTCGGGCGAGCTCCTCCGCTTCCGCCGTTCGACCGGACCGGGGGCGGCCCTCTCCGGCCGCCGGTGACGGCACACCCGGCTCCTCCGCGGCCCCGCTCCCACCGATGACGACGGGCTCGACCTTCACCCTGACCGGGCCCACCGGTTCGATAAGCCGGGCCGGGCTTCGGCCGCGGTCCGCATCGGCGGCCGTACCTTCACGGGTGCCGCCCTCTCCGGCCTCCGCCCCTTGCGCCGGCTCGAGCCAGACGGAGAGCCGTACGGCCTGTATGGCCCCGTAGGAGGCTGACGAGGGGTCGGTGTCGAGGTCCACCACGGCCTGTGCCGCCGCCACACCTTCCTCCCGCATGGCGACGGCCTCTATCCGGCTCTCTAGAGAGGCGCGGACGGCCGCGAGCGCCCTGTCCCTGGACGCCTCCCGGATGCGCGCCCCGCGCTCGAGGGCCCCCTCCAGCCCGCCGGCCGCCGCACCGCCGCTGAACTCCCAGACACTCATCGAGGCGAGGGAGTGGTCGACGGCGAATCCGCCCCCCAGGAGGGCGAGGACGGGCCGGGCCACGGCGAGCATGACGAAGAACCCGACGGCCACCCGGCCGAACCGCTTGAGGTCCCCCTCCGGCAGGAGCATCTCGAGAAGACCGGCCAGGAAGAGGACGAGGACGATCTCCCTCGTCCACAGGCGAAGGGCCTCGACGAACCCGCTCAAATCGGACCACTCCTCTCAGCGGGCCATGACCGCGGCCGTGGCCGCCCCGACGACGATGGCCAGCGAGATGAGGAACATGACGCCCACCGCAAAGGCCAGGACCATCATCAGGACCAGCGAGTTGGCGATGCTGTGGAGGCTTCCCACCAGCCGCTCTGCCCCCAGGGGCTGCACGACGGCCCCGGCCACCCGGAAGACGATGACGAGCGAGGCGACCTTGAGCAAGGGGAAGACCGTGTAGGCCACGATGGCGAGCGCGCCGACAACGCCCACCACGTTCTTCAGGACCAGAGAACTGCTCGCGACCACCTCGACCGCGTCCGACAGGAGTCCGCCGACGAACGGGATGAAGGCGCCCACGGCGAACTTGGCCGCGCGGACCGCCGCTCCGTCGAAGACCGCCCCGGCCGCTCCGTAGATGGTAGCCACCCCGAGGAAGGCCGACAGCAGAAGCCCCGTGACCACGACGGCCGCCTGCCGCAGCGTCCCGGAGAGGGCCGTGAGCTGGAACCGGGTGAAGGCACGTGAGACGAGGTCCACGCAGGCGGCCGCGAGGACGACGGGCAGGACCACGTCACGGATGAACCCGGCGACGAACTCGACCGAGGCCACCAGGAGGGGGTGGAACAATCCGGCCGTGGTCACCGCTCCCAGGCTGGCCAGGAGGGTTATCATGACGGGGAGCATGGCCTGCATGAAGTCCACGAGCCGGTCGATGACCTCCCGACAGACATCTGTCGCCAGAAGGAATCCCCCGACCCCCATGATGATGAGGACGATGTAGCAGACGGCAAAGGCGAGTTGGCTCGTCTCGCGCCGGGCGAAGGCGCTCTGGATGTTCTCAAGCAGCCCGCAGAGCAGCGCGAGGATGACAAGGCGGCCCAGCAGGCTCGAGCCGGAGACCACCTCCCGCCCCAAACGCGTCATCACGGCCTTCAGGAACCCGGTGAGGGTGTAGGCCCCTTCCCTCCTGACAAGCATGTCGATGACGTCCCGGACCCGGATGGGAGGCAGGTCCCCCTCGATCTCCCGTTCAAGCTGCTCCAGGAGGCGGTCGACGTCCCCCAGCCCGAGACCTTCGGCCTGGCGGACGACCTCGGTTTCGACCAGGTCTGCCGCTGCCTGCTCCGAACCGGGACCGCCCCCCGGGACCGGGCCGGTCCGGGCGGGTGGCGCCGCCTCGGCCCCGGGTCCCCAGCCCGACACGGCCGCGCCCACGGCGACGGCGAGAACGACGGCCGGGAGACGGCCCGCACGGCGCGGCTTCCTCTCCACGCCGCCGCCCCCTGCTCCGCCACCCCGGCTGACAGGCCTCACCTTCTCCCCCGCCTCTCTACAGCACCCTCAGCACAGCCTCTACGATGGCCATGACGATGGGCACCGCCAGGACCAGGATGAGTAGCTTCCCGGCCAGTTCGACCTTTGCCGCGACCGACGTCTCCTGGGCGTCCCGGCACACCTGGGCGCCGATCTCGGTGATGTAGGCGATGCCGACGATCTTCAGAATGATGTTGAGGTAGAGGCTGTCGACCCCGGCCCTGGCGGCCAGGTCCCGCAGGAACTCGAGGACGGCCAGGAGCCTCTGGGCCACCATGAAGAAGATGACCAGGCCGACCACAAGAGCCAGCAGGACGGCCATCTCCGGACGGTGCCGCCTGATGACCAGCAGCACCACGACCGAGACCACGGCCAGACCCACGACCTGGAAGATCTCCAACAGGGCTCCCCCCGCGACCAGCAGGCGGCCGCCCGCCCCCCGCCCGACCAAGGACCGGACCGGGAGGACGCGGCAGGCCTAATAGAGCTGGAACATGGTGCGCACGGCCTGGAAGAGCTCGAGGACCATCTCCGCGACTATCATCAAGACGGCGACGACCCCGGCCAGGGTCAGCATCTGCGCCCATTCCTCTCTCTCGGCCTGTTTCAGGACGATGCTGAGGATGGAGACCACTATCCCGATGAAGGCGATCTTGAAGACGAGGTCCATTCCCAAGCCCCGTCACCTCCCGGCGGGCGCCGCATCACATCGCACAGGTCTCAGAGGAACACCAGCCCGCAGGCCAGCCCCCCGAGAACCCCCAGGTACCGCCACATGCGCTCGGCCGCCCCCTGCTCGGCCCGGGCGGCCTCCTCCCGGGCCCGGAGGCGCTCCGCGGCCAGCCTCAGGTGCCGCCTCTGGTCCTCCCGGTCGGTGACCCCGAGGTAGGGCGTCAGGGCGAGGAGGACGTCGAGGTCGTCCCTCTCCAGGGCCGTGTCAGGGAAGAGGTCACGGGCCGCCCGCTCCCAGGCCTCCCCCGCCGAGAGGCCCGCACCGGAGCGGAGGTAGGCCGCCGCCCTTTGAAAGACCGTCCCCACGGGAGGGGCCAGCCCGGCCCCGACGCGCTCCAGGGCCACAGGCATGGAGGCCGCGGCGAAGGTCACCTCTGTCTCAAGGAGGTCCAGACCGGTCCTGAAGGCGGCGAGCTGGACCGTCCTCGCCCGGTAGCTCGCGGCCACGAGGTTCCCCGCGGCCGCGAAGGCCCCCACGACGGCCAGGAAGCCGGCGACCTCAAGGAGCAACCGCACCGCCCCCCGCCGGTGACCCGAGCCCCCGGAGCGGGCCGTCCACGACCCTCTCGATGGTCCCCGGCCCGCTGCGCCGGCTCAGGATGACGAAGACCCGGAAGAGCCCCCCGCGGACGAGGTCCCTCAGCATGGGGCGTGCCGCCACTTCCTCCAGCGAGGACCCGTGAGCCGTGGCGATCACCGCCGCCCCCGTGCTGGCCGCCTCGTTCAGGGCGGCCGCATCCTCGGGGCGACCGATCTCGTCGGCGGCGATGACCTCCGGCGACATCGCCCGCAGGAGCAGGAAGACCCCCTCGGCCTTCGGGCAGGCGTCCAGGACATCCGTCCGGAGGCCGACATCGCGCTGCGGCACCCCCTCGTAGCAGGCGGCCACCTCCGACCGCTCGTCCACGAGCCCCACCCGGTGCCCCTTGAGTCCGAGTTCGGGCACACCGTCGCTGAGCAGGCGAACGGCGTCGCGGAGGATGGTGGTCTTACCGCACCCCGGCGGGGAGACGATCAGGGTCGAGACCGGTCGCCCCCTGCGGTCGAAGAGCCACCTCACCAGGGGACGGGCCGCACCTCTGACCTCCCTCGACAGCCTGATGTTGAGACCTGCGACATGGGTGATGGTGCGGACGCGCCCGTTGTCCAGCACGGCCCGCCCGACCAGGCCGACGCGGTGGCCCCCGCGGACCGTCACGAACCCGTGTCTGAACTCCTCCTCGAGGGCGTACACGGAGCCCTCGCAGACGAGGCTCAGGGTCTTCGTGGTCTCGTCGGCGGTCACCACGTGGGCGGAGGAGGCGTCCTCGGTCGGCAGTCCCGACGGTGAGAGCCATACATCCCCGGTGTCCGTCACCAGGGAGAGGGGTCGGCCGCGTCTCAGGCGGACCTCCTCGGCCCTGGCCCACAGGTCGCCGCCGAGACGCTCGAGGGGGCGCCGCACCCCCGGGGCGAGATACGGGAGGATCTCGCTCCGGTCCGGCGGCCGCACACTGACGCGGCGCCGGCTCGGGCCGGGAAGGCCATGAGACTTCCGGACGACAGCCGTCTCGAGGGGGGACAAGGTTCCTACGCTCCCGGTAGGGCCCTGGCGGGCCCGGGCTCGTCCCATAACTATTTGGGGCTTGGACCGCTTATGCCAGGAGCCGACCTGCGGCGGCTGGAGAGGGCATACGTGGGCGCTGGACCCGGCGGGCGTTTTCAGTGGCGGGGACGAGGCGGCCTGCCCCCGGGGGAGCTCTCCCGGAGGCGGAGGAGGCCGCCGCAGTGGGGACAGCAGACCTCGAACTCGCGGAAGAGGGGCCGTCCGGCCGCGCGGAGGTCGACCACCCGACCGGTGCAGCCGAGGCCGGGGACAGACCTGACCCGCCCCCGCCCTTCCAGAGGCTCGGCCGGGGCGAAGACGTCTCCCCCGCAATGAGGGCACTCGCACGCCAGGAAGACGGCTCTGGCCTGCTCCTCCCTCCCCGCCCCGGGAGCGGCCGCAGGACGGGTCCCCCGGCCGCGCCGCGCGGCGACCTCTGTCACCAGGTCACCCAGGAGTTCCACGACCTCGGCGAGCACGCGGTCCCCCGGGTCGCCAGCCTCGAGGTCGAGACCTCTCACCAGGCCGCGTAGGTGAGCGGCCCGGCTCTCGAGGTCCCCGCCCCGGACTCCGGTCCCGCCCCCGCTTCCCGCGCCGACCACGGGACATCCCCCTTCCCGTGGCTAATATGGCCGGGTCAGGGAAACCTAACCGCAAGCAGGTCTTGGGACGACCGGAGTTCCGGGAGGTGAAGAGAACTGACCACGTTCCATGTCGTCCACATCATCGTCGGTATCTGGCTGGTGGCCGCGCCCCTGCTCGGCGTCTTCACGACCGAGCAGGCCCTCCTGACCAACAACATCGTCGTGGGCGCGGTGGTGGCGCTCTACAACGCGTGGTTCCTTTTCATCCGGAACACCGCGGATATGCGCGAACGACGCTGAGCCTTTCAGGACGTCGGAGGCGGCGCCCGAAGCCGCACCGTCGGCGGCGGGCGCCGCCCCCCAGACCGCATCCAGCGGAGAGTCCTACACCCGCTCGATGTAAAGGCCTGTCCTGGTGTCGACCCGGATGACGTCACCTTCCTCGATGAAGAGAGGCACCTGGACGACCAGCCCTGTCTCGAGCCTGGCCGGCTTCGTCCCGCCCGAGGCCGTGTCGCCGCGGAGGCCCGGGTCTGTCTCGACCACCTTGAGCTCGACCGAGTTGGGCATCTCCACCCCGATGAGACGTCCCTCGTGAGAGACGACATAGATGTTCATGTTCTCCACAAGGTAGAGCTTCCCGTCACCGAGCTGCTCCTCGGTGAGGGAGAGTTGTTCGTAGGTCTCCGTGTCCATGAAGACGTACTCGTCCCCGGAGCTGTACAGGTACTGGACCTCCCGGCGGTCCAGGTGAGCCCGGCGGAGCTTCTCGCCTGCGCGGAACGTCCTCTCCACCACGGCGCCCGTCTCAAGGTTCTTGAGCTTGGACCGGACGAAGGCCGAGCCCTTGCCCGGCTTGACATGCTGGAACTCGATGACCTGCCAGACCTCGCCGTCGAGCTCGACGGTCACCCCGGTCTTGAAGTCGTTGGTGGAAATCAACTGCCCGTCACCGTCCCCTTCGGACTATAGGACTCGCAGCTCCTTGCTGAACGTGGAGAGGACCTCGACACCGTCGGGCCGGACGACGCACAGGTCCTCTATCCTCACTCCGCCCCAACCTGTCACGTATATCCCGGGCTCCACGGTGACCACGTTGCCGGCCCGGAGCACCGTCTCCCCGGTGGGGGACAGGCGCGGCCCCTCATGGACGGCCAGACCCACCCCGTGGCCCAGCCCGTGACCGAAGTGTTCCCCGTGCCCGCGCCCGCTGATGAGGTCCCTCGCCACGGCGTCCACCTCCTTGCCGGTCAGGCCGGGCCTGACCGAAGCAAGGGCCTTCGCCTGGGCCTCGTGGACGAGCCTGTAGACCTCCTTCTGCCGGTCCGTCGCCGGAGAGAGGATGAACGTGCGGGTGAGGTCCGAGTGGTACCCGCGCACCACGGCCCCCATGTCGATGGTCACGAAGTCCCCCGCGGCCAGGAGCTTGTCTGACGCCCGACCGTGAGGGAGGGCCGAACGCTCCCCGGAAGCCACGATCGTCGCGAAGGCCGCGCCGTCGGCGCCCAGCTTCCTCATCCGGTACTCTATCTCGAGGGCCACGTCCCTCTCGGCCACGCCGGGCCGAAGGAGGGGGAGGACCTCCTCGAGCGCCCTGTCGGCGATGGCCGCCGCCTCCCGGATGACCCCTATCTCATCCTCGTCCTTCACCTCGCGCAACGACTCGATGATGTTCGCGGTCGGGACGAGCTGGAGGCCCTTCAGCCGGTCGGCGAGGTCCTGGTAGAACCCGAAGGTCGCATGGTCCCGCTCGAAGCCCACCACCTTCGGACCGAGCCGGGCGACCACCTCCGCCAGGGTGTCGACGAGGACAGGTCCCTGGCGGACGACCTCCCACCCCGGGCACTCGGCCTGGGCCTGGTCGATGTAGCGGAAGTCGGTGACAAGGAGGGCCTCGGTCGGGGAGACCACGGCCGCGCCGGCGGAGCCCGTGAACCCGGTGAGATACCGGCGGTTCTCCGGACTGGCCACCACCAGGACTCCCAGGCCGGGGTCGTGCGTCTCCATGAGTTCACGGACGGCCTTCAGGCGGTTCGCAGGATTCGAGGGACTTCCGGTCGGCACTGACGTCACTCCCTGTGTCAGGCGGCACACCCATAGCCGGTGGGCTCGGGTCCCGCCCAAGTCGCCCTTCACTTGGACAGGGCCTTGGCTTTTCCTCCCGGGCCTGCCATCCGGTCCGGCCTCCGGCCGCCTGTGCGGCCGGGCCCGGTCCCGCGCCAGGCCCCGGCGCAGAGCCTTTCCTGCCACCTTTTCCCTCCCCCAGGAGCGGCAGGCGGCCTCCCCGCTCCGGCGAAGTAGGGACCTTGACGCGGGGGAGGTCTTCTTAGCATGCTCACAATCCCGGCCCGACCGTCCCGTCCCGGCTCCGGCCCCGGCGGAGACCCGGCCTTCCACCGTGCCGGCACAACGGTCCTCGGCCCCCGCCGGCGCCGCCGCCCCCGGCGCCGGAGACCGCTCCTGGCCGCCGTCGCCGTCGCCCTCGTCCCTCTCGCCGGGCTCGGCCTCCTCCAGCTCTGGCCCGGCTACCTTCCCCCGCCGTCCGCCACGCGGCTCGTCGTGGACGGCTACGCCTGCCAGAGCCCGGCCCTCGTCGACCCGGCCGGGCGGGTCCTGATGCCCTTCTGGACCGTCAGGGCCCTCTTCGCCCCTGGACTCACCCTCGAAGCGGAGACGATGACCGCCGTCATCTCCACCCGGGGCCTCACCATCCCCATGGCCAGCGCCCAGGCCACGGAGTTCGTGAACCGGGCTCCGGTCGACCTTCGGCTGCCGGTCACGACTGACGCTTCCGGAGCCCTGTACGTCCCGGCCGACTTCTTCGCCGAGCTCCTCGGGTTCACGTTCAGCTACTTCCCTGAGAGCAACACGGTGGTCATCGACCGGCTCGGCCTGACCGTGGAGACCGTCACCGTCGTGAGCTCCCCGGCGTTCCTCCGGGAGACCCCCTCCCTCCTCTCCCTCCGGGTGAGCCGCCTCGAGGAAGGGGACGTCCTGCGGGTCTACGACCATGTCGGGAGCTGGCTCTACGCCCGGGACACCCTCGGCCGCCTGGGGTACATCCCGAAGAAGGCCACCGCCCCCGGCCCGCCGGTCACCAACCGCCGCGAGGAGCGGCCCGTGACCCTTCCACCCCTCGCGGACAGGTTGTGCCTCGTCTGGGAACATGTCTCCACGGCCAACCCCGACCCGGCGCGCATCGGGGAGATGCCCGGCGTGAACGTCGTCTCCCCCACCTGGCTGCACGTCATGAACTCCGACGGCGATGTCTACAACAACGCCGACACGGCCTACGTCGCCTGGGCCCACGAGCGCGGCTACCGGGTCTGGGGCCTGGTGACCAACGGGTTCAGCCGGGACCGGACCCGGAACTTCCTGCCCGACCCGGCCCTGCGGGAGAAGATCATCCGCCAGCTCCTCATCTACGCCAGGCTCTACCGGCTCGACGGGTTCAACATGGACTTCGAGAACATGTACCTCGACCAGAAGGACGACTACGTCGCCCTCCTGCGGGAGCTGGCCGCTGTCGCCCGGCCCGAGGGCCTGACCCTCTCCGTCGACGTGACCTTCCACTCCTCGAGCGAGGTGTGGTCACGCTGCTACGACCGCGCGGCTCTGGCCGAGGTCTCGGACTTCGTCATGGTCATGGGCTACGACCAGCACACCGCGGGGAGCCCTGTCTCGGGACCGGTCGGCTCGCTGCCCTGGGTCGAGGCGGGCCTTGAGCGCGTCCTCGAGGAGGTCCCGGCCTCCAAGCTGGTCCTGGGCGTCCCCTTCTACACCCGGCTCTGGGCCGAGGAGCCCGGCCGGCGCCCCACGGTCACCACCTACTCCATGCAGGGGGTGCAGGACCTCATCGCCGAGAAGGGGCTGACCCCGGTCTGGGACGCCGCCGCCGGCCAGAACTACATCGAGTTCAGCGAGAACGGCGTGAGGTACCGCCTCTGGGTCGAGGATGAGGCCTCCATGGCCGCACGGGTGACGCTGGTCGAGAGGTACGGCCTTGCCGGCCTTGCCGCCTGGAGACGCGGGTTCGAGGTCCCCGAGGTCTGGGAGGTCATCCGGCAGGGACTCGGCCTGCCGGAGGACTGAATCGGGGGCGGCACCGGCCGAGCCCGGCCGGGCTCGGCCGGACCGGTCCGCCGGCTCCCAGGTCTGCGGCCCGGGTCTCTAGGGCCTCCGGCCGGCCGCGATATGGAGGGGCTCGCCGCCCACGCCGTGGGCCGCCTCCATGACCGCCTCGGACAGCGTCGGATGGGCGAAGACTATGCGGGCCAGGTCCTCGGCCTTCATGCGGGCCTTCAGGGCCACGGCTCCTTCGTGGATGAGGTCGGAGGCGTGCGGGCCCAGGATGTGCATCCCCAGCACCTCGCCTGTGGCCTTGTCGGCGATGATCTTCACCAGCCCCGTCGTCTCGCCCATGGCCACGGCCTTGCCGTTGGCCGAGAAGGGGAACTTGGAGACGGCGACCTCCCGCCCCGTCTCGGCCGCCCTCTCGGCCGCCTCCTTCTCCCTGAGTCCGACGCTCGCGCACTCCGGACTGGAGAAGACGACCTCCGGCACGACGCGGTAGTCCATGTCCCGGCCCTCTCCGAACATGTCCTCCACGGCCACCATACCCTCGTGGGAGGCCACGGAGGCGAGGTAGGTCCGGCCGACCACGTCCCCGATGGCGTAGACCCCCGCACACGTCGTCCTCATGCGGGCGTCGACCTTGATGCCCTTCCGGTCGTGCTCCACACCGAGAGCGTCGAGGTCGATGTCACCGAAGTCCGGCTCCCGGCCCATGGCCACGAGGACCTTCTCGGCCTCGAAGCTGACCTCGCCGCCGTCCTTCGTGTCGCAGATGACGCGCCTTCCGGCCGAGGTCTCCTCGATGGCCTTGATGAAGACGCCGGTGTTGACCTTGATGCCCCTCTTCTTGAGGACGGGCATGATGCGCCGGGAGATCTCCTCGTCGACCGGCGGCAGCAGGAGCGGCGAGCGCTTTATCATCCGTATCTCCGCACCGAAGGCACGGTAGATGCAGGCGAACTCGACCCCCAGGACGCCCCCGCCGATGATGAGCATGCTCGCGGGGACCTCCTCGAGCTCCAGCGCGTCGTCGCTGGAGATGGTCAGCCGGAGGTGGTCCTCCGGGACAGGCGGGAGCTTGGGCTTCGAACCGGTGGCGAGGATGATGTGGCGCGTCTCGAGCTGCTCGCTTGACCCGTCCTGACGGGCCACTGTCACCCGGCCGGGGGCGGGCACCGAGGCCGTGCCGCGGTACACGTCGACGTCCGCGGCCGCCAGGAGCCGCTCGACCCCGCCCACAAGCTGGGCGACGACATCCCTCTTCCTGGCCATGACCGCCCGCATGTCCAGGGCCACGCTCCCCTGGACGCGCGTGCCGTAGGTCTCCGCTTCCCGGACGGTCGTGTAGACCTCTGCACTCCTGACGAGGGCCTTCGTCGGGATGCAGCCCCGGTTGAGGCAGCACCCCCCGAGCTTGTCCCGCTCGACCACGGCCACCTTCGCTCCGAGCTGGGCCGCCCTGAGGGCGGCGACGTAACCGCCGGGGCCGGCCCCGATCACCACGAGATCGTACATCCGTCGTCCTCCTTGTCCTTGCGGGGCTTTCCCAAGTTCCAGGCGTCTTGACCGTACTTCTCCTCCGCGAGCCTACGGGCCAGGGCCTCCTCATCCGCCCCCAGCCCGGACCGCAGGAATCTCACTCCCAGGACGGCCTCGAGCCCCTCCGCGACCGCCCGGCAGACCTCCTCGTACCCGAGACCCGCTCCGTGCCCGCGCCCGCCGGAGGCGGCGAACTCCGCCAGGCCCGCGGCCCGGGCCCTAAGCCTCTCGGCCCCTTCCGGACCCAGGCCGAGCACGCGGGCCAGCCGGGCCGCATCGAGCTCGAGCATTATCGACCCGTGCTGGAGGACGACCCCCGCCCTCCTGACCTGGGCGCTCCCGACGACCTTCCGGCCGCCCACCAGGATCTCGTAGGATGACGGCACCTCGAAACAGGCCGCTCCCGGAACGCCCGGGCCCGGGTCCCCCGCCCGCTTCGGCCTCTCCGGGGCGAGGTAGGCCCTGTAGCCCAGGGCCCTGAGGCCGGTGACCAGCCCCTCGGCCAGGAGCCGGTAGCTCTCCACGACCGAGTCGGGAAGGACGTCGCTGGGGACCACGACCGAATAGGTCACCTCCCGGTCGTGGAGGACCGCCCGGCCGCCGGTGAGGCGCCTCACCACCGAGACGCCCTCGGTCCGACAGGCCTCGAGGTCGACGGCCTCGGCCGGGTCCTGGAAGTAGCCCAACGACACGGCCGGCGGCCGCCACCGGTAGAAACGCAGGGTCGGGGGAGCGCTCCCCGCGGCGACCGAGCGCGCGACGGCCTCGTCGACGGCCATGTTCTCGGCGGCGCAGCGCGGTTCGTCCTCCACGATGAGCCTCCACTCGCCCCGGCCGCGGCCGCGGGGCCCCGCCGTCCGCGTCGTGAGGCAGGCCACGGGCCGGGCCTCCTCCAGCGCCGCCGCCTTCTCTTCCTCTGACAGTGGCCTGGGGTAGTTGAAGAGGTCCCCTGAGGGACGCTCGTTGTAGTAGGGGCGGTTGCAGTCCGGGCAACCGCTCGTCTGGAAGGCCTGCCCCCCGGCGAGGGCCTGCCGCACCCTCTCCCACGGCAGGCCATAGGACCGGATGCGTCCCTGCGCATCGAAGGCCATCTCCTCGGCCCGGACGAGGCCTCTCACGACGAGGTGCCGGGCGGCCTGGAGCCGCCGGTAGGACCGGAGGTCGGGAGGCTCGCGGTCCTCGAGGCCTGTGCCCTCCACGGGGGTGAAGGCGAAGAGGGCCACGGTCACATCCAGGTCGGTCATGACCTGCATCAGCCCCACCATCTCCTCCTCGGTCTCGCCCAGTCCGGCGATGAGGTGTGTGCCGATGCGCCCCGGAAACCGCCGGGCCGCCCGGGCGATGAAGTCCAGCCGCCGCTCCAGGGACCCGCCCTTGACCATGCGGTAGGCGGCCGGGCTCGCGGCGTCGACCGCCAGGGTCACACGGTCCGCGCCCCAGCCGAGGATGCGCTCGACCTCGGCGAGGCTCCGGCACGCGGCCGACACGCACACCGGCACTCCAGGCAGACGCCGGCGGACCTCGCTCACCGCGGCCCGGGCCTCTTCGAGCACGCCGGGCGCCACCGTGAGCTGCAGGCAGACCCGCCTTATCTGCCCGTCGGAGACGGCCCGGGCCAGGCCCGTCCAGAACCGCTCCCCGTCGGCCTTCGGCCAGTTCACCCGTGCCAGGAGGTCGCCGCGCGCCCGTGCCCGGCGGGCCTGCGGGCAGAAACCGCAGTCGCGGGAGCATCTTTCACCGACCAGGAGGTAGGCTGTCGTCGGCAGGGCGTCACCGCCGGGCCTGGCGTCAGGCCGACGGCCCCTGACGACGGCCAGGGTCCCGGCTGAAGCCCTCACCCGGGCCTCCCCTCCTTCGCCGGGGCGCTCCCGGCGGACACCGGTCCGGACGGGAACACGCAACACTCGTCAGACCACACCACCTCGAGGCCGAGACGTGCCGCCTCCTCCACCGCCGCCGGGGTCGGCACGGCGACACGGTCCACGACGCGGGCCCTCACCGCGGCCGTGTCCAGCTTCTCACGGTAGGAGCCCTTCGGGCGCATGCAGCCGAGGACGATGGAAGCGTCAGGAAGGGCCTCCCGGGCCCCGTCGAGGACCCTGAGGACCTCCCCGACCGGCGGCGGCTCCACCCCCTCGAACCTGCTCCCCCTCGTCGGGATGAAGACGAGGAAGACGACGGCCCGCGCGCCGAGCGAGGCGAGGACGCGGACCGCCTCGCCCTCGCCCCTCACCCGCCCCCCGTGGAGTCCCACGAGCACGTGCGGGGTCACCGGGACGAACCCCGAGAGGAGTTCGTAGGCCCGGACGAAATCCAACGCCTTCACCCCGCGGAACCCGTAGACCTCGTCAATGGTCTGCTGGTCCACGGTGAAGTCGAGCGAGACGGCCGCGGCGTGCCGCGCCAGCGCCCGCGCCTGCTCCTCCGTCCGGACCAGGCCCGCGTGAAGGTTGAGCCGGCCGGCCCGGCCCAGTTCCTCCAGGAGGCCTTCGTGCTCGAGGAGCGGGACCGCTCCGTCCGGCCGGCAGCCACCGCTGACCAGGAAGCTCCTTACCCGGCGGCCTGCGAGCCGGCCGCCGCCCGAAGCCGCCAGCCGGGAGGCCTCGGCCGGGGAGAGCATCCCCCGGAGGTAGTGGCCCCCACAGTGCGCACACCGGACGGCGCACGCCGTCCCCGTCACGGAGACGGCCGCCGTCGCGGTCAGCGTGTCGAACCGCATGACCCGCTCACGGTCTCCCGCCGCACCCGGACCCACCGGCGGCGGCACCTCCCCTCCGTTTAAACAGGCGGAGGGGGGCGGCACCGTGCGGCCGCCCCGTCCTCCGCGCTCCCAGCGTCCCCGCCGCGTTCCGCCCCGCCGGCCACGACGGGGCGGCCGCGGCCGGGCGGCTACTTCTCCTCGAGGTCCCCCTTGAAGGCCACGTCCGGCTGCCGGACCGCACGCGCCTCGTCCAACCTCTTGACGAAGGTCGTGTGTGGAGCGCCGGTGACCTTGTCCGGGTCCTCCGCCGCCTCACGGGCGATGGCCGCCATGGCCTCGGCGAAGGCTTCCAGGGTCTCCCGGCTCTCCGTCTCCGTCGGCTCGACCATCAGCGCCTCCGGGACGATGAGCGGGAAGTAGACCGTCGGCGCGTGGAAGTCGTAGTCCAGGAGGCGCTTGGCGATGTCAAGGGTCTTGACGCCGTAGCGCTCCTTCTGCCTTACGCCGGAGACCACGAACTCGTGCTTGCAGATGCGGTCATAGGTGAGGTGGTAGTCCCGGGCCAGCTTCCTCATCAGGAAGTTGGCGTTCAGGACGGCGTCCTCGCTCACCCGCTTCAGCCCGTCGGGGCCCATCGAGCGGATGTAGGCGTAGGCCTTCACCACGACCCCGAAGTTGCCGTGGAACGACTTCACCCGACCGATGGTCTTCGGGACGGAGTAGTCGAGGAAGTAGCGGTCACCCGTCTTCCTGACCACCGGGACGGGGAGGAAGTCGGCCAGCTCCTTCTTGACACCGACCGGTCCCGAGCCCGGACCGCCGCCGCCGTGGGGCGTCGCGAAGGTCTTGTGCAGGTTGAAGTGGACCACGTCGAACCCGGCGTCACCCGGGCGGGCGTAGCCCATCGTCGCGTTGAGGTTGGCGCCGTCGTAGTAGAGCAGGCCGCCGGCCTCATGGACGATCTCGGCTATCTCGTGGATGTTCTCGTCGAAGAGCCCGAGCGTGTTGGGGTTCGTCAGCATCAGGCAGACGACGTCCTCGTCCACGACGGCCTTGAGCGACTCGAGGTCCACCCCGCCGCGCTCGTCCGACTTCACCTCGACCGTGCGGCAGCCGGCGACGACCGCGGTGGCCGGGTTCGTCCCGTGGGCCGAGTCGGGGATGATGATCTTGTGGCGGTGCCCCTCACCCCTGTCCTCCAGGTAGGCCCTTATGATGGAGACACCGGTGAACTCCCCGTGCGCCCCGGCCGCCGGCTGGAGCGACACCTCGTCGACCCCGCCTATCTCCGCCAGGTAGCCCTGCATCTCGTACATGAGCTGGAGGGCGCCCTGGACGAGCTCCTCGGGGGTCAGGGGGTGCACCCCGGTGAACCCGTCGAGGTTGGCCACGACCTCGTTCACCTTCGGGTTGTACTTCATGGTGCACGACCCCAGGGGATAGAACCCCAGGTCGACCCCGTGGTTCCGCTGTGAGAGACGGGTGAAATGGCGGACGACGTCGACCTCGCTGACCTCAGGAAGGGCGGCCGGCTCACGACGGAGCTGGTCCTCCGGCAGGACCTCGGCGAGGTCGGAGGCCGGGACGTCGAGGGCGGGTAGGCTGTAGGCCCTGCGGCCCGGGGCGGACAGCTCGAAGATGAGCGGTTCGTTCTTGTAGACGTAGCCCTTGCCGCTCATGCCAGACCCCCCAATCCGTCGGCCAGACCGTCTATCTCGGCCCTGGTCCGCTTCTCGGTGACGGCGACCAGGAACGAGCCCTCCAGCTCCGGGTAGTGCCGTCCGAGGTCGGGTCCCACGAGCATGCGCCTTTGGGCGAGAGACCTGTTGAGCTCCTCGAGCGGGCGCGGGCCCGAGACCACGAACTCCTTGAAGAACGGGGCCCTGAACGGGGTCCGGAAGCCGGGGAGGGCCGAGAGCCGTTCGCGGGTGTAATGGGCCTTGTGAAGACAGAGCTTCGCCACCTCGACCAGGCCCTCGCGGCCCATGACGGTGAGGTACACGGCCGCCGCCAGCGCGTTGAGGGCCTCGTTGGAGCAGATGTTCGATGTGGCCTTCTCCCGCCTGATGTGCTGCTCCCGGGTCTGGAAGGTCAGGACGAAGCCCCGGTCCCCGTCCTTGTCCACCGTCGCCCCGGCGATGCGCCCGGGCATCCGGCGGATGAGCTTCTCCGTCGCCGCGAAGAACCCGAGGTACGGTCCGCCGAAGGACAGCGGGTTCCCGAGAGGCTGGCCCTCGCCCACGGCGATGTCGGCCCCGTACTCGCCGGGCGCCCTCAGGACGCCCAGGGAGATGGGGTCCACGCCGATGACGAAGAGGGCCCCGACCCCGTGGGCCAGGCGGGAGACCTCCTCGGGGTCCTCCAGACAGCCGAAGTAGTTGGGGTGCTGGAGGAGGACGGCCGCGGTGTCGCCGTCGACGAGCTTCTCCAGCTCCGAGAGGTCGGCCGTGCCGGTCTCGCCGTCGTAGGGCGCGAGGACCACTTCGATCCTCTGGCCGGCCGTGTAGGTCCGGATGGTCTCCCGGTACTCGGGGCTGACGGTCGAGGGGACGACGACCTTCTTCCGGCGCGTCGCGGCACAGGCGATGAGGGCCGCCTCGGCCATGGCGCTGGCCCCGTCGTACATCGAGGCGTTGGCGACATCCATCCCCGTCAAGCGGGTTATGAGGGACTGGTACTCGTAGATGGTCTGGAGGACGCCCTGGCTGACCTCCGCCTGGTAGGGCGTGTAGGCGGTGTAGAACTCCGACCGGCCGATGACGTGCCCGACGACGCTCGGGATGAAGTGGTCGTAGGCGCCGCCTCCCAGGAACAGGGCCCATTCCGAGGCGTTGGCGTTCCTTCCGGCCAGAGTCTTCATGTGGGTCAGGAGCTCGGGCTCCGACAGGGCCGGCGGCAGGTCGAGACTCCCCCGGAAGCGGACCTTCTCCGGGATGTCGCGGAAGAGGTCCTCGACGGACTCAAGGCCCAGCTCGGCGAGCATCGCCCGGCGGTCCGCCTCCGTGTTGGGCAGATAGGGAGAGTGGACCATCAGTGCGCCGCCTCCTCTTCCGCCTCGAACTTCTCGTAGGCCTCGACGTCCATGAGGTTGTCGAGCTCGCTGGGGTCGGAGAGCTCCATCTCGAAGAGCCACCCTTCCCCGTGGGGGTCGGAGTTGATCAGCTCGGGCGAGTCGACCAGCTTCTCGTTGACCCGGACCACCTTCCCGGAGGCCGGAGCGTAGCAGTCCGAGACGGCCTTGACCGACTCGACGACCCCGAAGCTCTCACCCTGCTTGAGCTCTGCACCCACCTCGGGAAGCTCGACGAAGACGATCTCACCGAGGTGGTCCTGCGCGAAGTTGCTCAGCCCGACCCGTCCGATGTTCCCGGTCACCTTTATCCACTCGTGCGTCTTCGTGTACTTGAAGTCCTTCGGGTAAACCCCACTCATCCTTGACCCTCCCTTCTTGAGAGATCACGCCCCGGTCGGACGCCGCCTCCTGTAGAACGGGGTCCTCACGACGACGGCCTCGACGGCCCTGCGGCGGATGCCGACGTGGATCTTCTGCCCTATCCCGGACATCTCCACGGGGACGTAGCCAGAGCCGAGGTTCTTGTCGAGCGTGGGCGCGTACGACCCCGAGGTCACGTAGCCGATCTCCGTTTCGCCGGCGGCATCGAGGATGGGGTAGTCGTGCCGCGGGATGCCGCGCCCGACCATCTCGAAGCCGACGAGCTTCCTCTCAAGGCCCCTTTCCTTCTGGGCCACGAGCGCCTCCCGCCCGATGAAGTCCCCTTTGTCCAGCGAGACGAAGCGCTCGAGACCCGCCTCGAGCGGGGTCCGCTCCGCGTCCAGCTCCTGCCCGTAAAGGGGCATGGAGGCCTCGAACCGCAACGTGTCGCGGGCTCCGAGGCCGACCGGAACGAGACCCTCGGGACGTCCGGCTTCCATCAGAGCCTCCCAGATCTCGGGAGCATCCTCCGGGGACGAGAAGATCTCGAATCCGTCCTCGCCGGTGTAGCCCGTGCGGGAGACCATGCACGTCCGCCCGGCGACCTTCACCTTGTCCCTGACCCGGTAGTAGCCGATAGCCTTCAGGTCGACCTCTGTGACCTTCTGAAGGATAGTCTCCGCCTTCGGACCCTGGAGGGCGAGCTCAGCCGTCCCGTCGGACTCGTCCACGAGGCGCGTCCCCGGGAAGCCCTCCAGGATGTCGGTCATCCAGGCGAAATCCTTTGCCGCGTTGGCCGCGTTCACGACGACGAGGTATTCTTTCTCACCGAGGCGGTAGACGATGAGGTCGTCTACACACCCGCCCGAGGGATAGCACATAGGCGAGTAGATGCACCGGCCGACATCCGCCTTGGCGATGTCGTTCGTCACCGCCTTCTGGAGGAAGCCGAGCGGGTCCTTCCCCGTGACCCGGAACTCCCCCATGTGCGAGACGTCGAAGAGGCCGGCCTTCTCCCGGGTGGTCCGGTGCTCCTCGATGATGCTCGTGTACTGCACCGGGAGGGCCCAGCCCCCGAAATCGATGATCCGGCCGCCGTGCTTCACGTGAAGGTCGTAAAGGGGCGTCTTCTTCAGCCCGGTCATTCCAGCACCTCCCTCCCGCCTGCATAGCATGCCGTGCCGACCCGGAACCAAAGAAGAAAGACGGCAGAACCCTTGCGGGCTGCCGTCTCTGTCCTTTCACCTGAGAGATTGCCCGGTCGCCCCTTCGGCTGGCCGGGTTTTCCCCTTTGGTGCCCCGCCGCTTCCGCCCGGCCGGGCGGAGGCGCGGGGGCTCTCCAGAGTCCCGTCAGGCCGCGGTCCCTTGTGCCTGAGCGTTTCCACCACACCCGCCCGAAAGGGTGATGCTTTCGCCTTCGGCGCCCGGCTCGTGCGGCTTGAGCTGCGACCTCACCGGGTCTCTCCCGCGGCTCCTCATCCGGCCTTTCAGCTTTCGATGGTCCCGGTCGGCCGTAGGTGCCGGAAGCCGGCACCCAAACGATGTTAGTTCTCCTCCCCGTCTCATATTCCTTCCTGTGAAGGTGTTCTCCAACAGCGGAGCACCCGTTACCCGTGGTCGATTTCGGCGTGCCCCGAGGTGAGCCGCGTGGCAGCGCTCAGGCACAGGCCTACGCCTCTTACCGTCGCCGTCGGCACCGTGGTCCTCATTCTGCTGGCCGTGTCCGTCGGGGCGGCCCGGCCCCTGTCCCGCGTCCACGAGCCGGAGGTCCCCCTGGTGGACGCTGCCGGCGGTCTGCTGGCGGCCCGCGAGGAGCCGGTCCCCCTGGACGCCCTCGACTTCATCACCATCCTTGTCGTCGGAATGGACGGGCACGTCAGGCACGCGGAGATTCCGCCGGGTCGGGAGAAGCGCTTCTCCCACATCCCGCTCGAACATCTCCGCGGCCTGACCGACACCCTGATGGTCCTGGGGCTCGACCGTCGGACCCACACGGTCCGGGTCCTCCGCATTCCCCGCGACACGATCGTCACCCTGCCCGGCCGGGGCCCGGACAAGATCGCCCACGTCATGGCCTACTTCTCCTTCTTCGAGCTCAAACGTCAGGTCGAGGAACTCCTGCAGATACCGGTCAACCGCTACGTCATCGTCGACTACGCCGGCTTCAAGACGCTCGTGGACGCCATCGGCGGGGTGACGGTCACCGTCGACCACGACCTCCTGTCCCCCGAGGGGGTCTGGCTCACCAAGGGCACCCACCGCCTCGACGGGACCCGGGCCCTCCGGTTCGTCCGCCACCGGTACGGCGAACGCGCCGGGGACATCGCCCGCATCAGGCTGCAGAACGAGTTCCTGCGGGCCGTCGGCAGGGAGCTGGTGCACAACGGCTTCACCAAGGCTCTCTCCGCCTATGCGGCCAGCCCCAGCGTCGTCAAGACCAACCTTTCCCTCCTGGAGGTCGTCGGCCTCTGGCGGGAGTGGCGGGACTTCGACCCGGACGACATCGTCTACATCCAGCTCCCCGGGACGGTCGAGAGCCACTACTGGCGCCCCGACCCCCTGGGAGTGACCAGGGCCGTCAGGGAGTTCTGGCCCGACGAGCCCTTCCCCGGGAAGTCGGGGGTGCGGCCGGGGTCTGCCCGGCGACAGCCGGCGGCCTCCTTCGTCTGCCGGCTCGTCGAGCTCGTGGGGCTCGACCGGTCGCCCCCGCGGCGGCTGACCTACGCCGGTCTCCTGCAGGGGTGCCGCTCTCAAGGTCCCGCCGCGGTCGTCGTGTACCACACCCATACGACAGAGTCTTTCATGCCCGAACTGTTCCCTGACCCCGCCGTCCGCCGGGACCACGACCCGGACCGTGAGGCCTTCTCGGCCGACCGGTCCCTGAACGTCGTCCGGGTCGGCAAGGAGCTGGCGGACAGGCTGGCGGACCTGGGGCTGGCGGTGAGGCACATCCGGACCGTCCACGACCCGGGCGGCTGGTCCGGCCGGTCCGGAGCCTACTTCAGGGCGAGGAAGAGCCTCATGGCCGAGCTGGGCGCGGTCCACTCCCCGGTCGTCGTCCTCGACATCCATCGGGACGCGGTCAGCCACTCCACGCCTGTCGGCGGGGACCGCGCCGCTTCCGTCCTCTTCGTCGTGGGGCGTCACAACCCGTGGTGGCAGTGGAACTACGTCTTCGCCCGGAACCTGAGCTCCGGCCTCTCCGCCGTGGCCCCCGGCCTCAGCCGGGGGGTCTGCATCCTGGACGGCTGCTACAACGAAGACCTCTCTCCGTTGGCCCTGCTGGTCGAGATCGGCGGCGTGGACTCCACGATGCAGGAGTGCCTCACCTCAGCGCGAATCCTCGCTGGGGTTCTCGCGGACTGCCTGGGAGCGCCGTAGGCTACTGACATGGCGTCCGACATTCTCCTGACACCACCCCCTGAGCTGACGGACCATGGGGTTCGGCTTGGTCGCGGTCACAGCCGAAAGGCCCCGAGAAGGGGTTGACGGCATGAGCCACGGGAGCGAGGTTCCTATCGTGAACTCGCCGCTCAGATGGTCGAGCACCGCTTCCCCCGGACTCCGCGGGGCCATGGCCGTCCTGGGCTCCAAGCTCGTAGGGGTCGGTGTCGCCTACGTGCTACTCGGCGGCCCCGGTAGCGTAAGCGGGTCAGGTGTACCGTGGGCGCTCATGACAGGGTCGGTCACAGGGCTCATCGTTGCTCTGACCCTCATTGCGCGCTGCAGGCACATCTCTCCGGTGCACACTCTCCGCCTGCTCCTCCCGAGTCGGGCCGACTTCAAGGGGATGAGGGGGCCATGCATGGCCCTTGCAACTTCTCTGGGATTCGTGGTCGCCGTCTCCCATATGGTGGAGTTCCCACAGGCTCATTCTCCTGAGGTCTACGAGGCCGCGCTCTCCCCTGTGCTGTGGGTCGACAACATTCTTCTTGCTCCCGTGGTGGAGGAACTCATGCTCCGCGGGTTTCTCTTCGATGCGATGAGAAGACGCGCTGTCGCCTCAGCGGTCATCGTGACCGGTGGGGTGGGAGCCATGCTACATCTCAGTTTCCCTCAGGTCCTGTTCGTGACGCCGATGCAGATGATTCTGAGCTACGTCAGAGCCCGAACCGGGACGGTCAGCGTGTGCATCGTTCTTCACGTCGGCTACAACCTCGCGGCGCTGGTCACCGCCTTCCTGCTCGCGTCGGTGTCCGGGTCGCCCCTCATATGACCGGTGAGGCACTCATCCGGGCCTTCCCCGGAGGAGGGCGACGAGGTCAGGGCGGCTCCGCAGGTAGAAAAGGAGAGGCAGGCCCAGACCGGCCGCGGCGACCGTCTCGCCCGCGGCGATGTAGGCCCAGGAGAGCCACAGAGGCATGTCCAGTCCGAGCACGAGCGGAAGGTAGGTCCCGACCACGAGGGCGTTGATGACGATGGTCGGGACAGGGACCAGCCACGGAAGGTGCCGCAGGCGCCGGGCGAGGTAGGCCGAGGCCAGGGTGGCCAGGCTTCCGAAGACAAGGTCGACCGGGCCCAGGCCGCCGGCAAGGTTGGCGGCGAGGCAGCCCAGAAAGAGCGCCGGGACGGCGAGCGGGGTGACGGCCGGGAGGACCATGAGGGCCTCGGAGACCCTTACCTGCACCGGCCCGTAGGCGAACGAGGAGAAGGGCGGCGCGGCCGTGAGGACGAGATAGAGAGCGGCCAGCAGCCCCACCCTCGCGACGGTCTCTGGCCTCATAGCGCTCCCCCTTCCGGAGCCGGCTGACCGGGCGCCCTTCCGTATCGTGGAGACCTCCTGGGGGTCTCCGTCGGACATCCCACGGTTCCCGACTATGGGCTCCATTGTGCCCTATTATACAGCCACCGCCGCTCCCGTCCCAGGGGGTCTGTGGTATGATGCCCTCCGGGAGGAGCAGGGTTTGACCGTCCTCGTCGTGGACAACCTGGCCAAATCCTTCGGCGCCGACCTCGTCTTCTCGGGCGTCACCTTCACCGTGGCCGCCGGGGAGCGCGTCGGCGTCGTCGGCCCCAACGGTTCGGGCAAGACGACGCTCCTCGAGGTGGTCTGCGGCAGGCTCCCCCATGACGAAGGTCACATCCATCTCGTCGGCCGCCCGCGGCTGGGCTACCTCGAGCAGGAGGTGGGCCCGGTGCGTGACGGGGAGGTCTCCCTCCTCGAACACGCCTTGGGGGCCACGGCCGCCCTGGGCCGGATGGAGCGGCGCCTCCGGGAGCTCGAGGAGACCATGGCCGCCTGCGGCGGTCGAGTTCCGGTCCTCCAGGAGGTGATGGACGAGTACGGCCGCCTCCGGGAGGCCTTCGAGCGGGCCGGCGGTTACGCGAGAGAGGCCCGGGCGAGGGAGGTCCTGTTCGGTCTCGGCTTCTCCGAGAAGCACCTCACCCTGCCCGTCTCAAGGCTCAGCGGGGGACAGCGGACGAGGGCCAGGTTGGCGCGTCTCCTTCTGGAGGAGCCGGACCTCCTCCTCCTCGACGAACCGACCAACCACCTCGACCTCGAGACCACCGAGTGGCTCGAGGACCACCTCGAGGGCTTCCGGGGAGCGATGCTCGTCGTCTCCCACGACCGCTACTTCCTGGACCGCCTCGCGACGAGGATCCTCGAAGTGGACCGCGGACGGGTGACCTCCTGGAAAGGGAACTACTCCACGTACGTGGCCCAGAAGGAGGCCTGGCTTCGCCGGGCCCGGGAGACCTACGAGCGCCGGCAGGAGGAGGTCGAGCGTCTCGAGGCCTTCGTCCGCCGGTACAGGGCCGGAAGCCGGGCCAAGGCGGCCAAGTCCCGGGAGAAGGCCCTCGCCCGCATGGACCGCCCCGAAGCTCCCCCCGGGCCGCCCGCGGCGCCTCGCCTCCGGTTCGAGGCACCGGAGCGAAGGTCCGGGCGGGAGGTCCTGCGCCTTGAAGACGTGGGTCTGGCCTTCAGCGACGCACCGGCCGGCGACGGGCGGGGGGCGGGCCGAGACCCGGGGGGCGCCGGCTCGGAATGGCTCTTCCGTCATGTCGACGCCCTTGTGGAGCAGGGCGACCGCATCGCCCTGGTCGGGCGGAACGGGACCGGCAAGACGACCCTGCTCGAGGTCATCATGGGTCGGCTGCCGCCGACCTCGGGGCGGGTCCTGTGGGGGTCCGGCGTGAAGCCGGCTTACTTCGCCCAGGGGCTCGACGACCTCGACGACGACCGGACCGTCCTCGAGGAGCTGGTGTCCGCCACCGGGTGGGACATCCCGCGGAGCCGCAGCTACCTCGGGCGCTTCCTCTTCTCCGGTGACGACGTGGAAAGGCGCGTCGCCGCTCTCAGCGGGGGGGAGCGGTCGCGGCTGGCCCTTGCCTGCCTCATCGCCTCCCGCCCGAACGTCCTCGTCATGGACGAGCCGACGAACCACCTCGACCTTCCCACGCGGGAGGCCCTGGAGGAGGCCCTCGCCGAGTTCACCGGGACGCTCATCTTCGTCTCCCACGACCGCTACTTCGTCGAGCGACTCGCCGACAGGGTCTGGAAGCTGGAGTCCGGCAACCTGGTGCGGTTCGAGGGAGGCTACGCCGAGTACCGGGTCTGGAGGGCCGGGCGGAGGGCGCGGGAAGTCGCCCCTCCGGAGCCGGGCCCGGCGACGGCTGTCAGGAGTGAGAGGGGCCCCGTGAAGGAGGGCGGCGCCGCCGCCGGACGGGATGGCCCGGCCAAGCTGTCCAAGGGGCGCCGCGCCCGACTCGAGCGGGAGCTCGCCGACCTCGAGGCCCGGATAGACCGGCTCGAGCGGCGGCGGGGGGAGCTTGAGTCCCTGATGGCCGACCCGGACTCCTACCGCGGCGGCAAGGGAGCCCACCTCGACGCCGATTACCGGCAGGTCCTCGCCGACCTCGAAGAGGCCCTCCTCCGCTGGGAGGAGGTGGCCGGACGCCTCTCGGGCGGCGGCGCTCCGGTTCCCGGGGACTAGCTAGCCCAGACCGGGCGCTGCGGAGTCTCCGTCCCCGAGCTTCACCACCTCACCGTGGGGCCGGGCACCCGGACCCGGACGCGGCAGGACGAGCAGCCCATAGGACGGCCACGGAGCCAGGCGGGAGTCGGTCGGCGAGCCGGGGTTGAGCAGAAGGACTCCGTCCTTGAAGCCGCACAGCGGCCGGTGGCTGTGGCCGAAGACGAGCACGTGCGGCCTCGCCCGGCGGACACAGGCCAGGGCTCTCTCGGGCGTGTTCGCCCCGCGGCCGAGATGGCCGTGGACGAGGGCCACCCGCCAGCCGTCTATCCCGACCACGGCGGCCAGCCCGAGACGTTCGGCCAGTTCCGGCGGGTCGACGTTGCCGGCCACGGCCAGGGTGGGAGCCAGGGCCTCGAGCTCGAGGAGGACGTCGGCGCTCACGAGGTCCCCGGCGTGAAGGATGAGGTCCGCTCCCGCGAGCCCGTCCAGGAGCGCGCGGGGAAGGCTGCGGGCGCGCCCCGGGATGTGTGTGTCCGAGACGCACCCCACAGTCACGGGCCAGTCCGGCGGGTCGAACCTCTCTTCTCGCACACTACCCTCTTCGACGCACGTGGCGCCCCTCCCGCCGGGTGCCCCTACACGGGGCCGCCGACGGCAGACGGGACGCGTTCCAGCCGGCGTCATTCACCCGCTTCGCGCTCACGGCCGCCCGACCACGGCGGCGTCCGCGTGGACCGAGACGTGGACCGGCCCGAGGGAGACCGTGAAAGGGAGACGCACGAGCGCCCGCACCAGGACGCACACCGTCGGGTACCTGACCCTCCTTCCCGTCACCGGACACGACGGGGCCCGGTCGTCGGAGAGGTTGATGACGGTGACGACGACCTCCAGCGACCCCTGCTCGATGAGGGTGAGATCCTCGAGGTTGGCTCTCACCCAGGCTTCGGCGTCGGCCCGGGCGTTCTCGGGGACGATGAGGACCTCGCCCTCGGCCAGGGCCACGTAGTCAAGGTCCTGCACCCCGGCCAGGGCGCCCATGTCAGCGGCGGCCCTCATCTCGGCCCGGGCGATAAGGAGGGCGCCCAGGTCCGCAGCCAGCGCCGCACAGGCGATGAGACAGGGGAGGAAGAGGACGACGAGAGCGGCGGCCGCCCCACGGTCCCCTGCCGGGAGGCCGGACGGCAAGCACGGCGCCGGGAAGGGGCGGCCCGGGCGGCGGCGCCCCTTCCCGGCCGGGCGCCTTCCCCCCGCGCGGGTCAGGCTCACCGTCTCCTCACCTTCTCCCCGCGGGAGAGCACGCGCGCGGTCAGAGTCAAGGTGTCCCCGATGATGGGCCGGAGAACCGCGCTCATCACCGGGTACTCATAGATGAGGTGGACCCGGATGGTGGTGCCGTAAGAGGCCTGTTTGGGCGAGACGGAGACGGTGACCGCCTCGGGGTCGATGTTCCCGAGCTCGAGGTACTCCCGGATGCAGGCGTAGACACCCGGCGTGGCCCCGCCCTCGACCGCGGCCCTCCTCGCCCCCTCGCGGGCCGCCCCGACGAGGGCGAGCTTAGCGCTGGCGATGAAGGCGAACTCCACGGTGCTGAACAGGATGACGAACAGCAGGCCGGCCGTCAGGATGAACTCCACGGTGACGGCCCCCGCCTCTCGTGTCCCTCTGCGGTTCCTCCTCACCGTCGACCCCTCCCGCCTCCCCGTTCCTGTGTCCCCTGTCCCTTCTCCTCACCCCGAGCCCGGCCGAGGTCAGGGGCTGACGCCCGTCAGGACGTCGATGATGGACTGGAGCTTGTCCTGGAGCGTCGCGCCGAGGGCGGACAGGCTCGAGATGAGGACTATGACCACGAGGGCCAGGAGAAGGGCGTACTCGGCCGTGGTGACACCCCGCGAGTCCGCCAGCCGCCGGGCGGCCAGGACGCCGAACCGGCGGAGGGGAAGCGCGATGAAGCGGAAGCGGTGCAAGGTGCGCATTCAGGTTCACCTCCCGCGGCCGGGGGTTGCTCCCGGAGAACGTTCCCGTGGGCCTCGGTCGGTGAAGGGCCTCCGGCGGGGCCGGAGGTTCGGCATGCGTCGGGCTGGACGGCCCCAGTCTACGGTTCCGGGCCGGCACCGTCAACAGCGAAGAAGGTCGACCATCGGAAGTTCGGGGCGAGGGCGCCGGCGATTTCCGGCCCGACCCGCGCCTGGCCGCGGGGGTCAGGGGAGCGCTCTGATGTAGCGCCTGCCCTGACGACCTGAGATGGGCTGGCGTGCCTGTCGGCAGCACTTGAGCTGTCTTCGTTCATGCTCACTGAAGCGGATGCGGCGCCAGCGTTCGCTGGCCTGCCACAGAGTAGCGAACACCAGCTTCAAACACTCCTTCTCC
>CAJXZV010000019.1 GCA_913063835.1 uncultured Eubacteriales bacterium | reverse complement strand
TTGAGGCCCACCACGGGGATGGTGAAGAAGACGCCCCTGGCGGCGGCCCCGGCGGCGGTCACGCGGCCGCCCGACCCCGCCCCGCACCGGGCACGGGCTCGTACGCCCTGAAGAACCGGTAGAAGAGCGCCACGGCGAGAGCGTAGAGAACGAAAGTGATGCCGTAAGGCAAGGTGTAGGAGATGTTCTGCATGACCCAGCCGCCGGCCCATCCGCAGAAGGCCCAGCCCAGGTTCCAGCACATGTTGATGAGGCTGTTCACCGTCGCCCTCTCGTGCGCGGGGACGATCTCCATCTGGAAATTGGTGATGAGGGGGTTGGCAAGGTTCATGAGAGCCCCCCGGATGAGCGAGGCCACAGCGTAGACCCCGAGGTGGGGCACCAGGCCCATCACCGCCAGGAACGGGAGGGAGAGGAACTGGCTCCCCACGGCGGCCCTCACCTTCCCCCACCTCTCGGCGAGAAGGGGGGCGACGAGCGCACCGAGGCCGGTCAGAAGAGACCCTATCGAGAAGATGAGTCCTATCTGGGCCGGAGTGGCCCCGAGATACTGGTCCATGAACACGTTCTGGAGCGGTATGATCATCCCCGCCCCCAGACCCGTGAGAACGGTCGGGATGAGGATCTTGAGGGTCAGGCGCGGGGCGCTGAGCCGTGGCCACCAGAGAGACCCCGCCGTGCGGACGGGAGGTCTGCCGCAGGTGGTCTCGCGCAGGCCGAAGAGGGGGACAAGGGCCGCCAGCCACAGCCCCACCCCGACCAGGAGCGTCGCCTGCAGGGGCAGGGCGGCCTCCTGCCCGACCCCGTAGAGCCCGCCGAAGAACCTCGGGAGGAGTCCGCCGAGGTTGCTCCCGACGACCCAGGAGCCCATCATGAGGGCCGAGTGGAGGCCGAAGAGGTGAGCCCGTTCGTGGTCCCTGCTGGTCTCGACGAGCAGGGGGGCGCTCGTCACCATGCTGACCGTCCAGGCCCCCCCGCTGAGAACAGCCGCCGCCAGCAGGACCCCGGGCACCGGCAGGAGGACCTGGGCCAACACCCCGCCGGCACCCACAGCGCCCGAGACGAGGAGCGCCTTGCGGCGCCCGAAGTGGTCGCTCACCCGGCCGGCGGGCAGGGCGAAGACGACCCCGGCCATGGAGGTGTAGAAAATGAGCATACCCAGGAAGCTCTCCTCGTACCCGAGGCGGAGGAGATAGAGGTTGAAGACGACCTGGGTGAGGCCGGAGGCCACGCTTCCCAGGAAGCTCGACCAGAGATAGAGCTTCGCGTCGGTGGAGAAGGACCTGATGTAGGAAAGGTAGCCGACCAGGTAGCGCAGCAAGGCTTACTCCTCTTTCTGTCTGTGGGTCTTGTGTCTGTGTCTGTCCGCTCCGCGGTCCGGACGTCCCTCGGCGCGCCCTTCGCAGGCGCGGGGCGCCGCCGCGGTGAGTATCTCGCGGATGCGCTCTTCCAGCCTGGACCTCTCGTTGAGGTCCGGGTCTTCGAGGACCTCCTCCAGGAGCCGCCGCAGGACCATCCCCACCTTCGGCCCCGGTCCGATCCCGCCCACCCGCATCACGTCCGCCCCGTCGACGGCCAGGTCCGAGACCGTGTAGGCTCCACCCGACCGGGTCAGACGCTGCACACGGACGAGGAGGGCCGCCGTCTCCCGGTCACCCCTCCCCCCGGCCGTTCCGGTCGCACGGCGGTCGGCCCGGCGAAGGGTGACGAGATCGTCGATGTTCTCCGGCCCGACCCTGTTTATGAGCCGGCGCACGGCGGCGTCCTTCATCCCCGGCTGCCACCGGAGGGCCATGTGGTGGCGGACGAGATGGACGACCCTGTTCCGGAGGGCCTTACCGTACCGGAGGCGGTCGAGGATCTCGCCGGCCATCGCGGCGCCGACCTTCTCGTGCCCGAAGAAGTGCCTCCGTCCGTCCTTGACGGTGAGAGTCCGCGGCTTCCCCACGTCGTGCAGGAGTGCGGCCAGCCTGAGGTGGAGGACCGGCGGCACACCAGAGACGACGCGGAGCGTGTGCTCCCACACGGTGTACCGGTGGTGTTCGTTCTGCACGAAGCCCACGGTCTCGAGCAGTTCCGGGATGAAGCACCCGAGGAGGCCGAGTGACCGGAGGTCCTCCAGGGTCCGCGCGGCGGCGGGTCCCGGCAGTACGAGACACCGCTCGAACTCGTCCCTTATCCGCTCCACCGAGACGCGGCGGAGGAGACGGGCGTCCTTCCGGATGGCCCGGGCCGTGGCCGGGTCCAGGCTGAAGCCGAGCTGGCCGGCGAGGCGCACCGCCCTCATCATCCGCAGAGCGTCTTCGTTGAACCGGTCCTCGGGCGGACCGACGGTCCGGACGATACCCCGGACCAGGTCACAGAGACCGCCGTAAGGGTCGGTGACCTTCCCCTGGAGACTCAAGGCCAGGGCGTTGACGGTGAAGTCCCGCCGGGAGAGGTCGTCTTCGAGCGAGCCCGTGAAGGTCACATGGTCCGGCCGTCGGCCGTCGGAGTAAGGGCCCTCCCGGCGGTAGGTGGTCACATCGACCTCGGTCCCGTCGGGGCAGATAACCCTGACCGTGCCGTGCCTCAGCCCGATAGGGAGTGTCCGCGGGAAGACGCTCATGACGTAGCGCGGCTCGGCCGAGGTCGCCACGTCCCAGTCCACGGGCCGGAGGCCCAAGAGCGTGTCCCTGACGCCTCCACCGACAGCGAAGGCCTCGAACCGGTGTGCCCGCAGGGTGAGGAGGACCTGGCGCACGGCCGGAGGCAGGGCGCGGGGGCCGGCCAGCCTGAGGAAGAGGAGCCGCAGAGCCAGGCGGACGGCTCCACCCGGTCCCCGACCGCCGGGCGGACGCCTAACGGGCGAGGGCTTCCGACGGAGCAAGTCTCGTTCTCTTGCCTTCCCGCTCGGCGGCCTCGGCGCCTTGGTCTTCTTCCTCGCCCTCGGTCCCGGACCCGGGCTTGCCGCCCTCCCCCGCCGGCGGAGGGGCCAGCGTCCCCGCCACAGGCGGCAGCTCGATGCCGGCCTCGGTGAGGACCTGCTCGAAGTCGGCGCGTTCGAGGACCTCCCGGTCCATCAGGGCCTCGGCGACCATGTCCAGACCGACCCGGTTCTTCACCAGGATCTCTCGGGCCCGCTCATAGCACTCCTGGACGGTCTTGCGGACCTCGGTGTCTATGGCCGCGGCCACTTCCTCGCTGTAGTCCCTCTCACGGGCGAGGTCGCGCCCCAGGAACGGGGAGTCGTAGCGACTCCCGAAGGTGAGCGGCCCCAGACCGCTCATGCCGAACTCGGTGACCATCCGGCGGGCCATGCGCGTCGCCTTCTCCAGGTCGTCCTGCGCACCCGTCGAGGCCTCGCCGAAGACGAGGTCCTCCGCCGCCCGGCCGGCCAGGAGGGAGGTGACCTTGTTGATGATCTCCCCCCTGGTGATGAGGTGCCTGTCCTCGATGGGCAGGGGCAGGGTGTAGCCGAGGGCGGCGCCGCGCGGATGGATGGACACCTTGTGGACGGGGTCCCCGCCGGGCAGGAGCCGTGAGACCAGCGCGTGGGCCGCCTCGTGGTAGGCGACGATGCGCCTCTCCTTGGGGGTCAGGATGCGGGCCTTCTTCTCCGGGCCGGCGATGACCCTGTCGATGGCCTCCTCCAGCTCGTCCATGCCAATCTTCCTGCGGCGGCGCCTCGCGGCCAGCAGGGCGGCCTCGTTCATCACGTTCTCGAGGTCGGCAGGGGTGAACCCCGGGGTGCGCCTGGCGATGATCTCGAGGTCCACCTCGGGGGCGAGGGGTTTGTCCCGGCCGTGCACCTTGAGGACCTCGGTCCGCTCCCTGATGTCCGGCTTGTCGATGGTTATCTGCCGGTCGAAGCGGCCGGGCCTGAGGAGGGCGGGGTCGAGGATGTCCGGACGGTTCGTGGCGGCCATGACAATGATCCCCTCGTTGGCCCCGAAACCGTCCATCTCCACCAGGAGCTGGTTCAGGGTCTGCTCGCGCTCGTCGTGACCTCCGCCGTAGCCGGCGCCCCGCTGTCGTCCGACAGCATCTATCTCGTCGATGAAGACGATGCAGGGCGCGTTCTTCTTGGCCTGGTCGAAGAGGTCCCGGACGCGGGAGGCGCCCACGCCGACGAACATCTCAACGAAGTCCGAGCCGCTTATGCTGAAGAAAGGCACGCCAGCCTCGCCGGCCACGGCCCGGGCCACCCATGTCTTGCCTGTACCCGGTGCGCCCATCAGGAGGACGCCCTTGGGTACGCGCGCCCCCATCTCGGTGTAGCGCTTGGGGTGCTTGAGGTAGTCGACGATCTCCCGGAGCTCCTCCTTGACCTCCTCCGCCCCGGCCACGTCCTTGAAGGTGACGCGCTTGCGGTCGTCCACGGTGTGCAGACGGGCGCGGCTCTTCCCGAACTGCATGACCCGGTTCCCGCCGCCCTGGGTCTGCTGCATGATGAAGAAGAAGGCAATCATGACCAGGAGCACGGGACCGAGCGTCGTCAGGAGCGTCATGAAGACGGAGGGCTTGGGGCTCGTGTCGAGGTCCACGAGGACCCCAGCCTCATGCAGGCGCCGGTAAAGGTCCGGGTCCTCGGGAAGGACGACCGCGAACTCCCGTCCGTCCTTGAGCTTCCCAGTGGCCTCCTGCTCGACGATCTTGACCTCGTCTAGATTACCCTGTTCGAAATGTTCCATAAAACCAGAATACGTCAGCTCGAGCGGGACCGACCTGTTCATCTCGAACAGGTTGACGAGCGAGACGGCGATGAGGATCAGCAGGAGCCAGAACGTGACACTCCTGAGCGTCCGGGTCAACCGGGGCCCTCCCTACCGGTCCTGCGCGTCGGGGCGCCGAACCGTTCGACGCAAGACTGCGATGCGAGTGGAAGACGCAAGACAAAAAAGGGGCGCCTTGCACAACCGCCCCCTGCGCCCAACGCAAGGTCTCACGTATTCTACCATAGAGCCTCTCACGGCAACAACCGCGGCCCGTTCAGCGGCAGGCCCGCCCTCCCGGGCGGGTCTTGAGCCTCTCAGCCGTGACGCGCAGCACTCCGCCTGCCCCGCGGCGGGCGAGGAACCGCTCGTCCGGCCTCAGACCGACGACCCAGACGATGCGGTCGGACGCGTCGACAAGGAGCGGCCAGCGGTCGCGTTCCGCCCGCGGCGTCTTGCACGATATGAAGAAATCCTTGAGCTTCTTCGTCCCGCCCACACCCAGAGGCCGGAAGGCGTCACCGCGGCGGCGGGTCCTCACGCGGAGGGGCATCTCGACCTCGTCAGGGTCGAGGTCCACCTCCATGCGGCCGGGGCCGCGCGGGGCTCGCCGTCGGGTCCCGTCTCCGGCGGGGATGAACTCGGCCGTGAAGGACCAGCCGAGAGCCGGCACCTCGGTCCGCCCGGGGACGGCAAGCACGGCCGGCTCCGGCCGTCCGCTGTCGGCGGGGCCGTCGGAGGCGCCGGGGCCGTGGCGGCCGTCGCGGCCGTCGCCGACGCGGCCGCGCTCCCGCCGGCCCTCACACCTGGCCAGGAAAACGTATCTATAGCCGGCCTCCAGGACGACCCCGCCCGGGAACTCGAGCCTGCCGCCCACCCTGAAGCGTTCGGCGGCCCGGACGGCCCTTTCCACGCCGGCGCGGCCGATGTCCCGTCCCGCTTCCGGCCCGGCCAGCCGGCGGAGGACCCGTCTCAGGACCCTCTTCCGGAGAGCTCCGGGCAGTCTCTTGAGTCCGGCTCTGGACATCGCGACCACGGAGCCCGGGACCGGTGAGAGCCCCGCGAACGGGCTCTCGCCCTCGGGAACGCCCGGCCGGCACAGCCGCGCCTCCCGACGGGCGGCCTCCTCTTCGAGAGCTTCCGCCTCCTCCCGGGCGATGGCCGCCAGCCGGACGAGGGCCTCCCTGACCCGCGGGTTGTAGCTCTCGAGGAGGGGTAGGACCCTCGCCCGCACGAAGTTGCGGCGGAAGCGTTCGTCGGTGTTGGTCTCGTCCGAGCGGGGCTCGAGCGACCAGGCCCGGCAGTAGTCGAGGATCTCCTCCCGGGTGACGGTGAGGAGAGGCCTGACCAGCACCCAGCCCTCGTCGCGGCGGAGGGCGGGCATCCCGGCCAGACCGTCAAGGCCGGTCCCCTCGATGACCCGCATCAGGACCGTCTCGGCCTGGTCGTCGAGGTTGTGCCCGACGGCCACCCGCGGCTCCCCCGCGGGGCCCGGACCCCACGACCTGGCGACCGCGGCCAGGGCCTCGTAGCGGACCTGCCTGGCCGCCTCCTCGAGCGAGAGGCCGCCCCGGCCTGCCGCGGCCGCGGCGTCGACCGTCTCGCCGTGGAACTCCAGGCCCAGCTCGGCGGCCGTCTCGGCCACGAAGGCCATCTCCACCGCGCCCCTGTCCCCTCGGAGGCCGTGGTCCACATAGGCCACCCGCAGGTCGAAGGGCAGCTCGTCGCGCAGGCGGGAGAGCACGTGCAGGAGGGTGAGGGAGTCCGGTCCCCCGGAGACGGCGGCCAGGACGCGGTCGCCCTCCCGGAGGAGTCCTTCCGTCAGGGAGAACTCCCTGACCTTCCCGTAGACGGTGTCGGGGTCGTGCGGTCCCACCATCATGCAATCATTATCGCACATGCCTCACCCCCACAGACAGAGTGGAGAAAGAAGGAGGGTGTGCCCATGACCGGCACACCCTTGGAGTTGGGGGAGGAAAGACTCAGGCTCCCTCGCGGGAGCTGAATCTCAGCACCAGAACGGTTATGTCGTCCCTCAGTCCGCCGCCCCGGGCGTAGGCCGTCCCGCCGCCGGCCGCGGCGGTGAGACGCCTGCGGCTGAAGGAGACGGCGGCCTCGACAAGGGCGTCGGCGACCTCCTGCGGGCCCGCGTTCCCCACCTCTCGGAGGAGCTCCACGACCCAGCTCTCCGACGGCGCCGGCCCGAGGTGGTCCGAGGCGGCCAGGAGCCCGTCGGTCGCCAGGACGACGAGGTCCCCCGGCTGGAACGTCTGGCGGTGGCCGTCGGTGGAGACCTCCGGCAGGACGCCGAGGGGCAGACTGGCGGAGTGGATGACGGTGACCTCACCCCCGCGCCTGAGATAGCTCGGAGTGGCCCCGACCTTTATGAACCTCCCCTGTCCGTCGTGCAGGTCGACCGTGAGGAGGTCGAGAGTGGCGAAGCGCTCGTTGACGGACTTCAGAAGGAGCAGGGAGTTCACCGTCCTGACGGTCATGTCCGTGTCGAACCCCAGGCGGAAGAGCTCCTCCAACATCCTGACGGTGGCCTGACTCTCGGCGGCGGCCTGCGGTCCGGCCCCGGTCCCGTCGGAGAGGACGGCGCAGAGGCGGTTGCCGGGAAGCTCCTCGATGAGGTAGGAGTCACCGGAGATGCCGCCGGGCGCCTTGCGGGCCTGCGCGACGCCGAGTTTGAACTCCAGGCGCCGGGGCACGGCGAGCCGGAACGAGCACTCGGGCTCGCCCCTCACGAGACCACACCGGACGTCGGAGACGACGAGGGTCTCTCCGGCCGCCGCCGAGACCGCGGGGGCGGCGACCTCCCGGCAGGCCTCCCCGGTGTCGCAGACCTCTGCTGTGACCTCGAACTCGGGCTTCCCGTCGGGAATCTGCCCGGCCACGACGGAGAGGGCCGGGAAGCCGGCCCGCTCGAGCCGTGAGAACACCTCGTCGGCCAGCCCGGCGCTTCCGGCGACCTCCTCCCGGAGGCCCTCGCCGAGCGCGCGCAGCACCCCGGACAGACCGTCGAGCTGGCGGCAGACCACGCCCCGGGTCTCACGGAGCTTCTTGCGCCAGTGCTGGTTGAGGGCGGCTATCTCCTGCAGGAAGTTCATCGTCGTGACGAGCTCGCCGAGGTGGACACACCTCCGGCGGAGGTGGGTCGGGACATCCCTGGCCTCGAGCTGGCCGCGCTGCGCGGTTATCTCCAGGAGCCCCTGCATCGCACCTCGGGTCCGCTCCCGGTCACCCTTCCAGCACGTCCGGAAGAGGCGGCACGACTCGCAGACGCGGCAGGCCGCCTCAGCCAGGCTGGCGAGGGTCGAGGGGTCCGGGTTCTTCGACGGCGGGGAGGCGGCGGTGGAGGTGGCCGAAAGCTCCCGCAGGGTCGCGGCGAGCTGCCCGAAGACCTGGCTGAAATCGATGAGGCGCCGGCCCAGGTAGTCGTTCTCCGGCGTCCCCGGTCCGCCGGCGCGGCCGCCCTTGCCGACAGTGCCTCCCAGAGTGGCCCTGAGGTCGTGCACCAGGTGGGTCGGAAGGATGAGGAAGAGTCCGGCGGCCGTCCCCGCCTCCAGGATGACGCCCCTCAAATGGAGGGCCTCTTCGATCAACGGTGAGAGCAGAAGGACACCGAAGAAGTACCCGGCCGCCGCCCCCGCCTTCCCGTAGTCGCGGAAGACGCCGGTCAGGAGCCCTCCGACCGCCAGGAGGGCCAGACCTGAGAGGCCCCCGGCCGAGCACAAGGCCAGGATGACGCCTGACGCGGTCCCGACGGCGGCCCCTATCCCGGCGCCACCCGCAGCCCCCGCCGTGACCACCAGGAGGCCGCCCAGGACGCCCGAGGCCCTGAGACCGGCGTAGCCGAGACCCGACAGACCGGCCAGCGCCGTCGCGGCGGTGATGGCCCCGGCGACGACCTGCTCGGCCCCGAGAGCCACGGGAGCCCGGGCCGAGGCGAGAGGCGGCAGGGCCGTCAGGTAGACGAGGGTCAGGACAAAGCCCAGGAGGGCGGCGAAGAAGGCCATGAGGAACCGGTAGGGGGTCGCGTCGCCGAGGAACGCGGCGACGCACCCGGCGACAAGGGTCACGGTGAAGGTGAGTGCGGCCAGGGTCAGCGGCCGGCTGGACCGTCCCTGCCGGTCGAACACCGCCATGAGCAGGGCCAGCCCGGCCGCCGCACCGGTGAACTCCAGACAGCCCACCACCGAACCCGTGGAAAGCATCCCGGCGGCGGCGGCGAGAGCGACGCCCAGACAGCGCCTCGGGTTCAGAGCCAACGTGGCGGCGAACAGCGCCGTGCCGAACGGGGTCACGGCCTGCAGGACGGTCGCCCGGCCGACGAGGAAGGCCAGGACGTTAAGGGGAAGGGCCTCAAGGGCGAAGACCGATCGCAGGCACTCCAGAACGTCCCGTACCGCCCCGGCCAGGCGGCCGGGGACCTGGGATGTGTCGTGGTGACCGTCGCGGTGGGACCTGGAGGTGTGCCCCCCCACGACCCCGACACCTGTCCGCCCCAAGGCCGTCCCCTCCCGGACACCGGTCCCTCTCACCGGTCTCTCTCACCGTGCACCTCACCCGCCGCCCGTCACGGTGCGGCGCCCAAGGATTCTACCAGGGCCGTCGTCGGGGGGATTGTCATAAGTCCGGAGGTGGGGCGCGGCACCGAGCGGCATAAGGAGGCAGGTTTCGACAGAGACGGCGCGGAGGAAGGACGCCGGTGTTGCGGGTGTGGCCGCAAGCGGCGGGAGGGCGCGGCAGGGCCCCGGGAAACCTGTCGGCTCGTGAGGGAAAAACACGCCCAGGGCCGGGCGGGTGATGCCGCGGCCTCCCCGTACGGTCCGGCCCCGGAACGACTCTCCGCCTCTCGACGGTCGTCTCTCAGTCGAGGGCGGCCTCTATGGCCTGCTCCATCTGACTGGCGGTCATCCCGCCGGTGACCCGCTCGACGACCATACCGTGGGGGTCGATGAACACGTTGGTGGGAATCCCGCGGACCAGGTAGCGGTGGGTGACGACCTGGTCCTCATCCAGCAGGACCGTGAGAGTGTAGCCGTTCTCCTCGAGGAACTCGGACACCACGGCCCGACTCTCCCCGACGTTGACCGCGTAGATGGCCACACGGTCGCCGTACTTGTCGTAGACCTCCTGGAGGGAAGGCATCTCCTTGACGCAAGGGGGGCACCAGGTGGCCCAGAAGTTCAAGTAGACCGCCTTCCCCCGCAGAGAGGAGAGGGAGACCTCGTTCCCGTCGAGGTCTTCGAGGGTGAAATCAGGGGCCGGGTGGCCCGGGAAGGGTTTCGCCTCCAGGTCACCCGAGGGCTCGGCCTGCCTGCCGAGAAGCTGGAAGCCCACCACAACGAGGAGGGCCACGACCACGGCGGCGACCAAGAAGGAATAGCGTCTTGCGGTCACGCGATCACTCCCGTTCCGGTAAGGGTCTCGGAGCGGCCTCTCAACCGAACGCTCCGGTCAACCTCGAGAAACGTCCGGTGTAGAGTGCGACACCCATCAAAATCATCAGGAGGCCGCTCATCTTCTGGACGGTCCCCAGGTGCCGTGACAGGCCCCGCATCCTTTCAAGGGCGGTTGAGAGGAGAAGGGCACTGGCCAGGAACGGCACGGCCAGTCCCAGGGAGTAGGCTGTCAGAAGGACGGCCCCGGCTCGCATCGAGGCAGTACTCCCGGCCAGGATCAGAATCGAGGAGAGGATGGGACCGATACACGGACTCCAACCGATGGAGAAGGCGGTGCCCGCCAGGAACGAACGTACAGGACCGGCGTTCCCCGTGAGGTGTCTGTGGCCGTAGTAGCGGTTGAGGGCCGGCAGATTGAGGACGCCGCTCAGGTGCAGGCCGAGGAGTATGACGACGACCCCGCCGACTTTCTCCAGCAGGGCCCTGTGGGCCAGGAGCCACCGCCCCACCGCGCTCGCCGAGAGGCCCAGGAGGATGAACACCACGCTGAAGCCGAGAACGAACGCCGCGGCGTTCACGAGGAGCCGCCGGTGCGCCTTCCGTCGGGCCGCCCCCTGCCCGCCCAGCTCCTCGACCGCCTGTCCCGCAAGGTAGGCGAAGTAGCTCGGAACAAGGGGAAGGATGCAGGGGGACAAGAAGGAGACGAGCCCCCCGGCGAAGGCGGCCACGAGTCCCGTGTCAGCCGCACCCATGAGGCTACCCCCCTTACGGGTAGGGTTTCTCCGGCCCGACCGACGCCCCAGCAGAGCGCGGTACGTCGACCAGTATTGTTATACCACCCGGGGTATCTCTTTTGTAGCCCCGCCGGTCGGCAAAGTAAGCCAAGCCCGCGCCGGTTCTGGTATGGTAAGAGTGGGGGGAGAGACGGAGGCTCGGTTCCGCCGGCCTTGACCTGGAAGAAGGTCTGGTGGAACAGATGGCGGAAGGCATCCGCGACCACGGGCGGAGTCAGGGAGCTGGCCAGCCGGGGTGCTCTCGGAGCTCGTGCGGATCTCGGCCGCTCCTGAGCAAGCTCCTCTTCGTCCCCGAATACCGGAGAAGTCCCTCGACCTCTGCCACGAGTTCAACAGCCGGTCGTCAGTCTGCGGGCTGGGCAAGGACAACCTGGTCGCAGGCGATATCAGATGAGCGAGGTGAACAGTCCTGGCAAGAAGAGCTCCGGGTCGGCACCCGCCCCGCACGCATCTCTACATCGTGAACGTGGAGGCGGCCGTGTTCTCCGGTGACCGGTGGCTGGTCATCAGGCGCAGTGAGGAAGAGGAGCACGCCCCCGGCACCCTGTCCTTGGTCGGCGGGAAAGTGGAAGGTACTGCGGAGGTCTCCGCCATCCTGGAAAAGACGCTGGTGCGCGAAGTCCTTGAAGAAGTGGGCATCGAGGTCAAGGACGAGTTGGTCTACCTCGAGAGCAAGATCTTCCTCACCGACAAAGGCGAACCCGTCGTAGACGTGGTCTTCGTCTGCGAGCATGAGTGCGGGGAGGCGCGCTGTGCGGACGCCGAGGTGGACGCTGTCTACTGGATGACCGCGAAAGAGGTCATCGGTGACGACAGGGCGCCCCGCTACCTCAAGGACACCATCCGGCTGGCCGAGACGGTGAGGCTCCGCCTCAGCCGGCGCGGAGGCTGAGCAGGGCGAGCCAAGGCGCCGGTCCCACCCGACAACGACTTGCCTCCGCCCGGGCACCAGGCCCCTCAGCCAAGACGGCGGTCAAGGAAACCCTTCAGTCCCCTATTCCTCGGGGAGATGGGTGCGACGGACAAGGTCACCTACAACCATTGGGACAGCTATCCCGAGCTTTCAGTCCCCTATTCCTCGGGGAGATGGGTGCGACGCCTCGACTACTACGCGACGCTGGAGGAGGGGCAAACTTTCAGTCCCCTATTCCTCGGGGAGATGGGTGCGACACCGCAGGATAAGAATCCTGTCGGTCCGTCACGGCTCTTTCAGTCCCCTATTCCTCGGGGAGATGGGTGCGACGTCCCTCCTTCTTCTCCTTCTCCTGGCTCACCCAACCTTTCAGTCCCCTATTCCTCGGGGAGATGGGTGCGACATCCAGAGCCCCGGCCCCGGCCGCCTTCTGCAGATCGCTTTCAGTCCCCTATTCCTCGGGGAGATGGGTGCGACTTCTGATAGGTGAAGGAGCACGTCCCTCTGTCCGCCTTTCAGTCCCCTATTCCTCGGGGAGATGGGTGCGACACGGCGCCGAAGCCGGTCGAGCCGGTCCTGCCCACTTTCAGTCCCCTATTCCTCGGGGAGATGGGTGCGACGGAACGATGGAACGCAGAAGCTTGTCTCCAGCTCGGCTTTCAGTCCCCTATTCCTCGGGGAGATGGGTGCGACGCGGGGGAATGGGCTCCGAGAGATTGGAGCCACAAGCTTTCAGTCCCCTATTCCTCGGGGAGATGGGTGCGACTCCGGCAGGGATTCGAGCGCTGGCGGCCGTCGTACCACTTTCAGTCCCCTATTCCTCGGGGAGATGGGTGCGACAGGGCGACCGGCGGACGGCGACGCTCATCATCGACCTTTCAGTCCCCTATTCCTCGGGGAGATGGGTGCGACGGTGCTCTGCGGCGGGTGAGGGTGCGGAGGAGAGTGCCTTTCAGTCCCCTATTCCTCGGGGAGATGGGTGCGACACGTCGTCGATGAGTGGGGACTCGTCCCTGGCCACCCCTTTCAGTCCCCTATTCCTCGGGGAGATGGGTGCGACGCAATCAATGCCACGGCTTCAATCAGGGTTCTGAAGCTTTCAGTCCCCTATTCCTCGGGGAGATGGGTGCGACAGTAGTGATGGAGGACTTCGAGTGGTTCGGTTCACGCTTTCAGTCCCCTATTCCTCGGGGAGATGGGTGCGACCCCGGGGCCTTCAAGAAGACCATCCAGGAGGCCGACATCCTTTCAGTCCCCTATTCCTCGGGGAGATGGGTGCGACCGTGGTTCCGGTTCGGCCCGCGGTCCAGCAGGCGGATGCTTTCAGTCCCCTATTCCTCGGGGAGATGGGTGCGACTACGCGGAGGACCTGGCGGGCCGGTGTGTGGTAGGAACACCTTTCAGTCCCCTATTCCTCGGGGAGATGGGTGCGACAGCAACTCCTGTCCTCCTTGCCGCAGGAGGAGGATGCTTTCAGTCCCCTATTCCTCGGGGAGATGGGTGCGACGATAGGTATGTGTAGCTGGTGCAGAGACGAAGCGGTATACGCTTTCAGTCCCCTATTCCTCGGGGAGATGGGTGCGACAAGTTGGCTCAAACTTCTTCCCTGTCCGAGGAGGACCTTTCAGTCCCCTATTCCTCGGGGAGATGGGTGCGACTGTGCGGCCGTGTGTGCTCGGTGGGGACCCACGGTCTTTCAGTCCCCTATTCCTCGGGGAGATGGGTGCGACTCGTGCGACCTGCACCCTGCACCACTGCGTACCATCGCTTTCAGTCCCCTATTCCTCGGGGAGATGGGTGCGACCGAGAGGAGGGCCGCGGGTGGTGCAAGACGGAGGCAGAGCTTTCAGTCCCCTATTCCTCGGGGAGATGGGTGCGACCTGTGAGAGGCTATGTAGCCAGGCTGTCCGTCTCTTCTTTCAGTCCCCTATTCCTCGGGGAGATGGGTGCGACGCAAACCCTTGGTTCGGGCGGAGGTGCCTGGGTACGACTTTCAGTCCCCTATTCCTCGGGGAGATGGGTGCGACCGTACCGGCTCACGGTGGAGGGGACGACGTTGAGCCCTTTCAGTCCCCTATTCCTCGGGGAGATGGGTGCGACGGCAGGGGAGTGGTCCCCGCGTGACTGGAGCCACAAGCTTTCAGTCCCCTATTCCTCGGGGAGATGGGTGCGACAACGGAACGTCCGAACGGAAAATCAGGGAATTCGGACTTTCAGTCCCCTATTCCTCGGGGAGATGGGTGCGACCCCGTACGAGGAGCCCTGCGTCCAGGTGCGCACCGGAGCTTTCAGTCCCCTATTCCTCGGGGAGATGGGTGCGACTCCTGTCGGTCCGGCACGGCTCGGCGTACTTCTTCGGGCTTTCAGTCCCCTATTCCTCGGGGAGATGGGTGCGACGAGCATGACCGACACGACAGGAGCCACACCGGTCGGGCTTTCAGTCCCCTATTCCTCGGGGAGATGGGTGCGACGTTTCTGGCCGTTCTGGGAGGTATGTCTACCCTACCCCTTTCAGTCCCCTATTCCTCGGGGAGATGGGTGCGACGAGATCTCGGGGAAGCCGGGCATGGGGAACCCGATGCGCTTTCAGTCCCCTATTCCTCGGGGAGATGGGTGCGACGCGGCTCACTGAATGGGTGAAGGAGGAGAAGAAGGAACTTTCAGTCCCCTATTCCTCGGGGAGATGGGTGCGACTCCTTCTTCTCCTCCTCCTCCTTCTGGCTCACCCACTCTTTCAGTCCCCTATTCCTCGGGGAGATGGGTGCGACACTCATGCAGAAGCTGGAGCCAGGCTTTGGCCAGGAGGCTTTCAGTCCCCTATTCCTCGGGGAGATGGGTGCGACCACTCTCGAGACCCCACTGTGCCAGTATCACCGCCACCTTTCAGTCCCCTATTCCTCGGGGAGATGGGTGCGACCTGACCGCAGGCAACAGCGTCCCTTCCCTGAGATTAAGACTTTCAGTCCCCTATTCCTCGGGGAGATGGGTGCGACCTCACGGGCGAGCTCGGTAAGATCTACGGCTCCCCGGTCTTTCAGTCCCCTATTCCTCGGGGAGATGGGTGCGACGCCACGGACACGCCGGGGAGCGGTACTCTCTACCTCCCTTTCAGTCCCCTATTCCTCGGGGAGATGGGTGCGACACGAAGCTCACGTCTATGCGCCGGAGGGCGGCCCCACCTTTCAGTCCCCTATTCCTCGGGGAGATGGGTGCGACGCTCGATGACACCCGAATCCCGCAGGTCCGCTAGATGCGCTTTCAGTCCCCTATTCCTCGGGGAGATGGGTGCGACCGACCTCATCCGGGCGGCTGCTAACTACGCCGCTCACGCTTTCAGTCCCCTATTCCTCGGGGAGATGGGTGCGACTCTCGGATCGAGGTCGCGCCGGCAAGCGCCAGAGCTTCTTTCAGTCCCCTATTCCTCGGGGAGATGGGTGCGACTCCGGCTATTCTTGGGTCGAGGCGTACTGTACCGTGCTTTCAGTCCCCTATTCCTCGGGGAGATGGGTGCGACAGCGCCGTGCTGGCGAGTGGCTGGAGAAGCACGGCTACTTTCAGTCCCCTATTCCTCGGGGAGATGGGTGCGACACGATCCAGCGGATCCGGTCGACGACAGAGTTGAGAGCTTTCAGTCCCCTATTCCTCGGGGAGATGGGTGCGACAGTTCCCTAGCTGCGCTTTTGCATCGCCTCCTTGCATTGACGGTGCTACGGCCCAGGTAGGCCGCCTAGTGCGAGGCTTTCGAAGATGACTTCTAGCCCGCAATCCGACCTCCTCCTTCGAAACTCGCCCTGCCGGGTCGTTCTGAAGCCGGCCCACGCCAAGACGGGCGGGGTCCGCGGCAGGAGGAACGTCCATTGAAAGCCCAGCTATCTGATGTCTTCTCTCGCCCACGCTCGACTGCCGGAGACCCCGCCCGATGGCCCCGAAGGGGCCCGATGACCCGATTTTCGAAGATGGAGAATCCGCGCAGAACAGGGGGTCGCCTTCGAAAAATCCAGCCCTTTCTCCCAGATAGTCCCAGACCCCGAGCCCCCATATGAAGTTTTCAAGGTGCAAGGCCTGAGGCGCCGGAGCGGAGAGTCCCCCTATCTCCGGGAGCGTCCCTTGTCACGTGCGCCCTTCCGCCGCGACAAGGCCGGGTGGTCCGGCCAGGCGAAGTTGAGGGTCCCGCCGTGCGAGTAGACGACCAGGTCCGTCTCCTCGCCCAGGGCGACGTCCTGCGGGGTGCCTTCGGGAAGCACGACGCCCTCTGCGTTCGGGTCTCCGACGACCTTGAACCAGAGCCGGCCCCTGCCTTTCGGATCCTCCACCCGTACGACCCGGACGACCTCTCCCCGCCTGTACTCCCGGCGGGCACGTCCACCTGAGGAGACTTCGCCGGCACCGGGCCCCTCACCCCCCACCCCCGACTTCACAGCCTCTTCCGGCCGCTCACCGGGGGCGGCCAGGGCCTCAAGCGCCTCCCGCGACACCAGCCGTCCGTACCCCGCGTTGGTCTTCGCCCCGGCTCCCCACTCGGCGAGGGCCTCCTTGAGGAGAGCCATGGCCAGCTCGGCCCACCTCGCCCCGTCCGGGCCCTTCACGTCGCACTCTACGGCGACCAGGAAGGTCCCCTTCACACTCAGGAACGGCACCGGGACAGGGTCGTCGTAGTCGGTGGGCGGCTCCGTGCCCGCGTGCGTGTAGTATCCGCGATGGTGCACGGTCATCACGTCGAGCTCCAGCGACCCGGCGACACACTCCGGCAGTATCCAGGCGTCGTGGAAGATGATGTGCCCGGCGTCCTCCTGCGACCCGAACAGGACCTGATAACTCGGACCGGGAGGTCCCTCCTGCCCGCTGCGGGTCGGGCCTCTGAACTCGGTGTCCCTCTCGCCCCATACGTTGTGGCAGTAGTGCGCCGCCAGCCCCTTGAGGGCGGAGCCGGGGATGACGGGCACACCGTAGACATGGTGAAGGCGCAGCCCCACCTCCAGGGCCGACGCGGCGCCCAAACCGACCGCCAGACGCCCGAGGACGGTGAGTTCAGCCGTGACCGCGGCGGTCAGAGAGCGGCGGAAGCGCTCGAAGGCCATGCGGTAGACCCGGACCAGGTCGTCCGACCCGGTGGAACGGCCGGCCGCACGCAGGAGGTAGTCCCTCACCCTCTCCGAATCATCCCCCGGCCGATAGAGGCCGAGCACAAGGGCCGGATGCGCCAGGCCCCGAAGAGCCTCTTCTACCAAGTCCTCCTTGAGCCGTTTGGCCTCTTCGCCTTCTTCGCCTCTGAGCGGCAGTAGAACCCGGTGGCGCAGGGCGGCCCTGCGTTCCGATGGTGTCACGGTCCGTCGCCACCTCCCGACCCGGCGGAGTCATCCGGCAGCAGGGCCTCGCTGTAGCGGCAGAGCCAGGTGGCCGCCTCGAGGGCCTCGCGGCTGAGTCTCAGGTACGACCCGAGGGGCGCCCGACGGCTCTTCTCCTCCAAAGCGGCCCTGTCGTCTAGACCCATAACCGCGGCCAGGTCCTCAAGGTAGGTCCTGAAGACGGCCTTGTCCTGAGCCTTCTTCTGTACGAAGGCCACGGCCTGGCACAGCCCGCTGCCGTGCAGAAGGGCCGGGAAGCGCTTCGCCAGCACCTTGTAATCGGCGGGCTCACCCCGCCTTCCGCGGTCCCTTACGGCGAGCACCTTGCTCCAAGCCGTCTCGGCCCTCCTCTGCGTCCTGGTCAGCCTTCTCTTCTTAGTTCCCGCCTCGCCTGCGGTCACCGGCCCTCACCTCCGGAGAAGACCAGGCGCACCAGCCCCTTCCCCACCGTCGCCTTGCCTCCGAGCTGGCACCTCAAGGGACGAGTGCAGAAGGCCCTGATGAGGTCTCCCGCGCTGGGCCCGTTCTGTCCGTAGACCCGGTCGCACCAGACGGTCCCGGCCATCAGCGTCTCGGCCGGAAGGCTTTCCTCGTACCACAGGGCTCCTCCCTCCACCGTCCGGCATACAGGGTCGATGCGGATCCTGGCCGCCACCTCGGTCCCCGTCTCGGCCAGGAAACCGAAGACGTCGTCCGACACGACCGCCATGCGCTCTCTGAACAGAGAGACCCATTCGGGTTCGTCTGGGAAGACCTGGCGGGAGAGGAAGTCCGCCCACTCGTCCGCGCCTTCCTCGCGCCGGAAATCGAGGTCCTCCAGGTAGACCTCGCCGTCCTTCGCCAGGACCGTCCCCGGGGTGAGGATTGTTCCGTCGTCCACAGGTGAAGGCACCGCCGGGGCCTCGAGCCCCGCGTACTGCAAATCCCTTCGGAGAAGCTCCAGCGCCAAGCGACACGTCACCCAGGCGAACGTCCCGTAGACACTCCTCACGGGCAGCAGGACGAGGCGGGCGTCGGTGTAGACGAGGGAACCGGCCTGGTCCTGGCGGTCCTCCTGGCCCCCACGGCCGAAGGCCGTGTCGATGAGGTGGTTGTCCACCCTGGGGCCGGCCCCCTCACCGCTGCCTCCCCGCCGCGCCGAGTCCTCGAACAAGCCCCTCATGACTCCCTTGACCGTCGAGCCGGGCACAATCGGCCACCCGGTCGCCTTCTCCCGCATGACGGGGAGGTCGATGAAACCGACCCCCTGCCCTGCCCCCACGTGGAGAGGGGTGAGGGCGTGTATCCAGAAAACCCTGCTGGCCGTGGTCATGACCCTGTCGCCTCCTCACGACTCGGACTCGAGTTGTCGACATCCCACACACCCCACATGGCCAGGCCGAAGCCGTCCCGCCTGTCCTGTGGGTCGTCGCACACGGACCGCAGCCAAAGCCTCTCGGCCAGCACCCTGGCCCGGCCGCCGGCGACCTCGAAGAAGTAGACGCCTCCGGCCGGCACCAGACGTCTGACCGGCTTGGCCCGCCCCTTCGCGAGGTCCCACCCCGACACCGGCCTCCACCGCTCCAGGCAGGCCCCTCTCAGCACCAGGGTCAGCTCCTCCCCGGCCCCCGGGGGGCGTCCCCGGAGAGTCCCAGGGTCTATCCAGCCCGGCAGCCAGCCCCTCCCGAACACGGCCGGGGTCGCCAGCACGAGCCGTACCCCCATGGCCCGGTCCATAGCCTCGGGCAGACCCGCGGGCGGCCGGAGGAGTCCGTCCTCGCCGTCCGCCGAGAACTCGGCGAGGCGCCTTTCCCCGCCCATCGGGTGGAGCTCCCGGAGACCGTCCAGTGCCTCCCGCAAGGAGTCGTCGCCCGTCTCCACACGGACGACGATGGCCTCGCCCGGAGGGAAGACCAGCCCTTCGGTGGTGAAGAGATGATGCTCGCGCGCGGTCCCGAGGGTGCGGTCGATGCTCACATGAACCCGCGTCTCCCTCTCGGGAGAGAGGCAGAAGTGGGACTCGTCTTTGCCAACCCGGAAGCCGGAGGGGCCGTCCTCCTCGAGCCATTCACCCACCTTCTCCTGTGACCACCAGGTGGGCACCTTCGGAGGCGGCTTGGCCTCCACCACGCCGGCGATCGGCCACAGTCCCTCCAGAGGCAGGTCGCATCCGCATCCCGGCCGCGGCGGACGGGGCCTCAACAGGGCCAGCTTGAACAGGTTCTCAGTCCCGTACACCTGAGCGTCCCGCGGGGCAGGGAAGAACACCCGACGCCGGCCGTCCTCCGAGCACCGGAGGAGGAAGGGACCACCCACCTCCACCTCCTTGAGCCTCTCGAGGAAGCTCGGGTCCCCGAACGGCGGCGGGTCCGGCCGGCAGGCACACTTGGCCAGCACCGTCCTCACCGCCCCGGCGGTGACCGAAGGGTAGGGCCAGTCCAACGAACGGGCCCGGTTCCCCGCCCCCGGGGAGAAGGGCCGTCCGTCCCGCACCACCAACGGTGCGAGCGGCGCGATCTTGACCAGAGCCATCAGTCTCCTCCACCTCCCCTGTCCCCGGACGAGCCCGGCCGCCGTGGGCCGCGGTCCGCCTGCCGAACGGTCCGGGCGATGTGGCGGGCCAGGACCAGGGTCGCGGCGAGGTCCCGCAGGCGGAGCGGCCCCAGGGCCGTCCCTTGGGCCGGACCGAGGATGCGGTCGACCATCTCGGGCGCAAGCTTCCCCGCCTGACCCGACTTACGGCTCAGGACCCGTCGGGCGTCGGCCCGGACGACCTCGAGGAGATCCGCTGGGAGTTCGGAGTCATCCTTGAATTCCGGCTGATGTCTCCTGGCGAGGCCCTCGTAGTGCTCGGCCATCGACCGCAGCTCGAAGGCCGCCCGGGCGGGCAGCCTGTCTTCCAGGAACCATCGAGAGAAGAGTTCGAGGTCGTCCGCGAGGTTCGACTGCCGTCCGTCGCCGGAAGAGTCCGCCGGAGACCACCGCCCACGCACACGGACCTCAGAGGTCAGCCCCCTCGTCCTGAGCCAGACGCAGAGGCCGTTGCGGTCGGGCCGCTTCGCTTCCCTGAGGGCCTCGTCGGCCAGGTCCAGCAGGTCATCCAAGGGGTCCAGGAAATGCCCCACGGCGATGCCCACCGAGAGGGTCGGCCCGGCCGCGCCGCCGGTGTCCGGTTTCCTCCCGAGGGCGTCGTCCATCCGCCGGCCGAACTCCTCGTGGAGCTCACGGGCCGCCTTGAGGCACGTGTCGAGCGGGACGAACGCGAGCACGTCGTCGCCGCCGCTGTAAACGAGGACCCCGCGGTTCCGTTTCAGAATTCCACCCGCCTCCTCGGCGAAGGAGGCGAGGGCCCGCGACAACCTCTGGTGGGCGTCCTCGGAGCCGAGGCCCGAGAGCACCTCTCCCATCCGGTCGCCGTCCGCCGCGAGGACGGCGAGATAGGGCAGGGGCTCTCCGAACCCCTTCTCCCGGAGGACTCCCAGCCGCTCTTCTATGTCCCTCAACATCTCGTGGAGGGGACCGCTGCCTGTCTCCTCCAGCTTCTTCGCCTCCTCGAGGAAGGCCGGGTGCCGCCAGGTGAAGAGGACCTCCCCCTCGAAGGGGAAGTCCTGGTACACGGGGGCGTGTACCCGTGAGACGAGGCCCTCGAGCCCCTCGCACCGCTCCCTTATCTCCTTCAAGAGGACCTCGGCTTCGCCGCCAGCCGCCTGGACACCCCTGACCCACGGGTCGGCGGCGACGCGGCACACCGAGGCCACGCCCCTGTTCCGGAGCTGGCCCGGCGCGCCCAGGCGCTTCACCAGCCCGACGGCGTCGAGGTGCTCGCCCTCCTTTATGCCGCGACGGGTGAGCCGCTTGGGGTCCGCCCGGTTGCGAAGGAGCACGCTCTCCCGCGCCCCGTCGAGCGAGGACTTCGGCACGCCCTCCCGGCCCAACGCGGGCGCGAAGTCCCGGAGGGCCTTCCTGCCGTCGAGAAGCCTCTCGACCTCCCGGCGGGCGGCCGCGTAGTCCCCGTCGAGGGGCACCCAAGCGGCGTAGAACTCGATGACATCGCCGACCTGCTCCTTCCAGAGAGCCCTGTCGACAAAGCCGGAGACCTCGTCGTAGACCTCGCGGGCCAGGTCGGCCCACCGGTCCTCCGCCGCCTTCCGCGCCGCCTCCACGGCCCGCTCGGGCTCGAGGCCCTCAGGGAGCACGGCCAGGACCTTGTTGGGCACCGTCAGAGGGGAATCGGGCTCAAGGTCTCGGGTCTCGCTCCCCGGTTCGCCGTCTCGTCCGGGTGCCGGGAAGACGAGCCGGGCACCCTGCTCCAGGAGGGCTCTGGCGGCGGCCTTGCTCACCTCCGAGAGGGCGTAGGAGCCGAACCACAGGTCCCGCGTCCGCCGAGCGGCGGTGATGAAGCCCTTGACCGGTCCCAGGCCCAACGACACGAGATGCCGGCTCATGAGCGCTTACCCCCCTTCTCGAGCCGCTCCCTGGCGAAGACCATGAAGGCCTCTAGAGCCGACCCGGTCTTCGTGTGTCCGTGGAGCGGTGACCGGGCGTCCCTCGCGAAGGCCGGGTTCCGGATGGACTCCGGCCCGTACTCGGTCTCCCCCAGGCGCACCCCGTCCAGGCTCTCCGTCCTGAGCCTCAGGGCGATGGGCAGAGCCTTGCCCGACGAGAGCACGAGGGGCTTGAGGATGACGGGGCTCGCCATCCGCTTCCTCCCCCCGCCCGGCTCCAGGGTCTTGGGGCGCTCACCGCCCCTCAGCACGATGGGGAGTCCCAGCTCGGCCCGCGGGAAGCCCGGTGGGAGGTCCTCGGCCCGGCCCGACTTCGGGCGACCTCCCGGGCGGCCGGCCCGCAGGGCGCGGCCTTCAGGCCAGAGCGGCCGCCGTCCGGAAGACCCGACGGAGCGCCCCTGGCGCCTCCCACGCCTGTCGGGCGCACCTCCCTGCCTGAACTCCTGGAGCACGCGCACGACCTCGGCCCAGGCCCTCTCCGGCTCGCGGCCGCCCCCCGACCCCACGACAAGCCAGTCGGGCGGCGGAAGAGTGGGCCAGGCGGCAGGCTCGGCCGGCGGCTCCCAGCCGTACTCCCCCTGGCTTGACGCATACCAATCACGGACATCCTGAGGAACCGCTGCCGCCGGAGCAGACAGGGCTTCGCAGAAGAGAGCCCCGCACCCGCGCCGCGTGCGCGCCCCGATGCCCCCGAAGTTCACCCAGGCCCACAGGGCCGCCATCACGTCCTCTCGGAGTCGTTCCTTGTACTCCAGCGTCAGGTCGAAGACGACACCGACGTGGCCCTGCGTGCCCCGCATCTCCTGCTGGAGGAACGGGAAGAGCACGTAGGCGCACGGATGCCCCCGGCCGGCGGGCACCCTACGCCCTTCGTCGAGAACCTTCACCTGGACCGTCACCCTGCTCGGCGTCTTGGTCGTCCCCCATATGGCGCCCTCGCGCTCGTACAGGGCCTTCGCATCCCTGTACCCCGCCCCGCGCGTCGCCCGCCACCAGAAGCGCAGGTGCCCCCTCACACTGGCCCCGCGGACGAGGGTGACCGGGTCGTTCTCCCCCGGCCGCGGTCCGCCCCCGAACATGGGTGTCACCACCCGCACGGCGAACGACTCGCGCCTCCAGCCGGGCCTCAGAGGCGGCCCGCTCGGCACCGGGGGACACCGGGCCGGAACGGTCCTCCGCTTCTCCTGCCGTCCCTTCTCGTGTTCGGTCATCTGCGGCTCCACACCCACCCTCTTTCAGCCTTCAGGCAAGGCTTCTCTCAAGAGCCGCCCCCGCCGGCGTCGGGCCCGGCAGGCGCAGCTCCGTCGAGCAGGATGATCTCGCCCATCACGTACGGGTCAGCCTCCTGCTCTTCAGCCGACCGCGTGTCGACAGCGGCCACCTTGGTGGTCGAGACGCCGAGGCGTCTGGCGCAGGCGGCGAGCCTCTCCACCACGTACGCCATCACCGTCGTGCCCCCGGTGAGGCTGACGACGACCTCCTCCGAGGAGACGAACCACCGGTGGAGCTCATCATCCAGCAGACCCTGAACCTCTCTGAAACCGCGGTGTGGGTCGTCGAGTCTGAGAAGCTTCAGGCGGTCCCGTAGATGCGTCATCCCCGCCCGCTCGAGCACCTCCGGAACCCGTCCCTCCGTCTCACGCGAGACCACGACGGCGAGCCGGTGGGGCTCCATAGCACGGAGGGCCGTGTAAAGCGCGCCCGGCTTCCGCCCCAGGGGAGCCACCAGGAGCCGCCCGGTGCCCCGCGCCGGGGCCGGGAAATCCTTGAGGAGGTCCCGGCAGTCCTTCAGGAAAGTCCGGGCCCTGTCGATGGCACTTCCGGCGTCCACGTTCTCCGTCCTGAAACCCGCATGGGCGTACTCGTTGCGGCATCTGCTGAGCTGGTCCCACAGGCGACCCAGCCGGTCCTGCCCTCCATCGGCGAGATGGAGCTTGTGGCGCTGGGCCGCGGCGTTCAGAGCCGCCTCTGCCTCCCGCCGGGTCCGTCCTACGGCCAGCCAGTCCTTCCCCCCACCGCACGCGAGCACGACAGCGCTCACAAGGGTCTCCCGCATGACGAGTAACCCCGCCGGAGCGTTCCCCCGCTCGATGTACCACTCCGCCAGGCCCAGCAGATGCTCGAGGAGTTCCCTGCTCAGCCTGACGGCCTTCTTGCCCCACCTCCTCGGAGGGGGCTCCGGCAGAGCGACACGTTCTACTGCACTGCGCAGGGGCTGAACGGCCATCCGCACGACGGCCGGGACGTCCGGGTGCTCTTCCAGCGTCTCCAGCTTCTTCAAGAGCGGCTCGGCGACGATACCGGCTTCGAGAGGAAGCCCAGAAGCGAGGGATCTTGCAAGAGGCCCAAGCTTCTGCCGCACGCCCTTGAGGGCACCGCCGACAGGCGGGAGGTCCGGACCTGGGCCTCGCCGCTCCCCGTGCCGGTCCCCCGCCACCGGCCGGACCCACCTGTCCTCCGCCAAAGCCTCTTCGAGCAGGCGGAAGTCTCCTGTCCGCCGCGAGGTCTCGACCGCCTGATAGAGGCGCAAAAGGTTGAACAGAGAGGTCAGGTCGATGAGAGGGACGGGAGGTGAGACCAGTTCGGCCGGCCAGTAGTAGATGCCGGCGATATCGATGCCCTTCAGCGCCGTCATGTAGACCAGGGCCACCAGGTAGACGAACGGGAGATGGCGCAGGCCGTGGGTGACGTCCACGACCACCTCCTCGCCGTCTTCCACGGCATCGCTCAGGATGCGGAGCATGTCGAATATCTCTTCCCTGGTCCGGCCGTCGGGGACGAGCAGCGCCTGGGGCTCGAGGCCGGCCCTCCTCAACTCCTCGGCCAACTCCCTGTAGGGGCCTTCATAGGCCTCCCGGGTCGCGACGACGAGAGCCCGCGAGCCGCAAAGGTCGGGCTCGCGCAGGACGGCCGTGGCGACCGGGGCGAAGCGGGTGACACACCGTTTCCCGCCGAACTCGTAGCACATCTCACGCGTGCGGAGTCCCACACTGCACACGAAACACCTGCGAAGATCCGAGCCTGACAGACGCCTCATCCTCTCGACAGGAACATCCCTAGGGGACAGGCGAGCAGCAAGACCGGAACCACGGAGTCGTCTTCAGAAGGTGCGGAAGTGCCGCCGACCCAGCCGTCGGAGCCTTCTGACAAGGGTAGCATAAGGGCACCGTCATTAGCCGTCGGAGTAGCCAATCCTTGGGGTGAGAACCGCATCCCGGCAGGTCCGAGAATTCGAAAAACGACCCCCTCCTTCCTTCCTGTTGCCACCATCCTTGCCACCCTTCAAAGGATTGGGTCAAGGGATGTCGAAGCCTGCGTCCACCAGCAGGGGGTGGCTCGTGTTGCAGGACCGTCCCTGGTACGCCCGGTGGCCGGCGGGCCTCCCGGTGTCGCTCGACTACCCGTCGGTCCCCGTGTACAAGCTCCTGGAGAGTTCGGCCCGGAAATATCCGGACCGGGAGGCGCTCGTCTTTCCCGTCTACGGGACATCCATGACATATGCCGAGCTGTGGGAGAAGGCCCGCCGTTTCGCCGCGGCCCTCTCCCGGCTCGGCGTGCGCCGGGGCGACGTCGTGTGCATCCAGCTTTCCAACAGCCCCCACTACGCCATCGCCTACTACGGCCTCATGCTAGCGGGCGCGGTCTTCACGCCCTCGCACCCCATGCAGAGCCCTTTGGAGCTCAGGCGTCAGCTCGTCGACTCCGGAGCCGAGACCCTCATCGTCCCCGACACCTTCATGCCGACCGTGACCGGGGTGCGGGGTCAGACGAGGGTCAAGAACGTGATCGTCAGCGGGGAGCAGGAACTCGTTCCGCCGTTCACGCCCGTCCACGTCGTCTCCTGGGGACCGAGGACCTACAGCTTCCAGCAGCTCCTTCTCGGCTCGCCGCCCAAGCCGCCCCCGCTCAGGCTGAACCCCGAGCGCGACATCGCCCACCTGGCCTACACCGGAGGCACGACAGGGGTGTCCAAGGGCGTCGTCCTGACCCACAAGGCCGTGGTCACGAACACCCTCCAGTTCGCCCACTGGACGGCCGGCGGAAGACCCTACCTCGAGCGGAACGGCGTCCTGCAGATAGTCGACCACCCCGGACCCCACCCCGGGGGAGACTGGGAGCTGCCGGTAACCCCCGGGGAGAGCACCATGCTCGTGGCCGTCCCCTGGTCGCACGCGATGGGCACCGTGGGCTACCTCAACGTCCCTGTCTACCTCGGGGCGACCATCGTCTGCCACCCGCGTTTCGACGCCGGCGCCTACCTCGCCGACATCGAGAAGTACCGGGTCGACGTCTTCGGCGGCGCCCCCGCCCTCCTCAAGAGCATCCTCGACCACCCCGACGCCGCGACGGCGGACCTCTCCTCAGTGAAACAGGTCCGCTGCGGCGCCGCCCCCCTGCCGCGAGACGTCTACGAGGGAATCCGGTCCCTCATCCCCCGGGCCGTCCTGACCGAGGGCTACGGGCTCACCGAGGTCGCCATGGGAGCCACGGCCAACCCGGCCTGCCGTTCGGGGACGCGGAAGCCCGGCTCGGTGGGCATCCCGGTCTTCGACACGGACGTGAAGATAGTGGACCTTGACGACCCGAGCATAGAGATAGGGTTCGACGAGCTGGGAGAGGTCTGCATCACCGGCCCCCAGGTCATGCGCGGCTACCACGGCCGCCCCGACGACACGGCCGCGGTCCTGCGGGGCGGGTGGGTCCACACGGGCGACATCGGCCGACTAGACGAGGACGGCTACCTCTACATCGTGGACCGGAAGAAGGACATGCTAATCTACAACGGCTACAACGTCTACCCCCGGGAACTCGAGGAGCACCTGAGGAGCCATCCCGCTGTCGCCGACTGCGTCGTCGTGGGCAAGCCCGACCCGACGGCCGGGGAGATTCCCAAGGCGTTCGTGGTGCTGAAGCCGGGGGCCGAGGCGGACCCTCAGGACATCATGACCTCGGTCGCCGAGAGGGTCTCCCCTTACAAGAAGGTCCGGGAGGTCGAGTTCATCGAGGCCATCCCGGTGAACCTGGCCGGCAAGCCTCTCCGGCGCGAGCTGCGCGAGTTGGAGAGGGAAAGGGCCCGGGCGGCGGCAGAGGCCGCGGCGGGCGACAACGACGGCGGGGCCGGGGGAGCCGACGGGACCTAGCCGTGGCTTCGAAGCTTCCTTGAGACGGCCGAGAACGAGGACCGAAGCAGTCAAGTGGCACTGTCGGAACTGCGGCTACATCCACGAAGGAGACGAGGCGCCGGAGGTCTGCCCCGCCTGCGCCCACCCGAGGGCCTTCTTCGAGCTCAGGTGTGACTGCCTGTAGGCGGACGGACAGGCGCCCGACGGAGTCCGACCGGCGGCCGTGGTCTCCTCCTTAGGCTTGAAGAGACCGGCCGGCCGGACATTTGTGTCTACGACGACTCTTGGGGCTTTAGTCCTTACTTGGGCACCCGCCCTCACCGAAAAACGCGAGCGGCCACGCCTGGCGTGGCCGCTCACAAGCATTCCCGCTGCTAGGCGGGGCGATCTCTGGTGGGCCATCAGGGAATCGAACCCCGAACCGTCCGATTAAGAGTCGGATGCTCTACCAGTTGAGCTAATGGCCCGAACGTGAACCTCACAAACCTTCGCGGGCCGCACAGCCCTGCGTAATCCTATCACAAAAGCAATGGTAGCGGCGACTGGATTCGAACCAGTGACACTGCGGGTATGAACCGCATGCTCTAACCACTGAGCTACGCCGCCACCAAAACCCTAGCCAGGCTACCGACCGAAGTTCCGGCCGCCGCCGCGGCCGCCGCGTCGCCCCTCAGTGTTGCGGCGGAGGTCGGTCAGCTTCTCGTCCGCCGCCTTCATGAACTTCGCCAGCTTGTCCTCGAAGGACTGCTGGCTCTGCTGGCGGAGCCGCCTCTCGCTGGGCGACAGCGCCCGCTTTATCGAGAGCCCGATGCGGTTCGCCTTCGGGTCGTACGACAGGACCTTGACCCGGACCTTGTCGTTCTCCTGCAGATAGTCTCTGACGTCCCTGACATAAGTATCAGCTATCTCGGAGATATGAACAAGACCCGTTTCGCCCGACGGCAGGAGGACGAACGCCCCGAAATGCGTTATCCCTGTCACCGTACCCTCGACGATGCTACCGACCGTGACCGCCACTCCGTTACGCGTCCTCCTGAGACCCTTGTTCCGCAAGCAAAGATTATAGGTTAGACCTCCCGGGGTGTCAAGGCGATTAAAGACCAAAGACCTGCTAGGGCCCTGAACCACCGCCGGTCGTATAGGGGACCTCATTGGGCCACACCAGGCCGAGCTTCTCCCGGGCGACCTCGATGATGTACTCGTCCGTCTTGGCGTGGTCGATCCGGGCCCGGAGCTGCTCGTTGAACTCCCTTATCTCTTCCGCCCGTCTCTCCAGCTCCCTCACCTGGTCGGCAAGGCGGAACACCACCACCTGCTGGAAGGCGAAGCCGACGATGAGATAGATGAAGACGAGAGTGAAGACAAGGCGCACCGTCCTCGGCAGGCCGTGCCTCCGGGAGCCCGGAGCCCCGCGCCCCGGACGCGGCACAGGACGGGGCCGGAGCATCCGGACCGGCTGATGACGATGGACCCGATGAGCTTCGGTCAAGACAGACCACCCAACTCCGCCTATTCCCCGCCCCTCCTCCTGAATCCTGCCAAAATCAGGCTGACGATTCGCCGAAGCCGCCTCGCCGCCAGGCGCCGGCCTTCCTGCCACCGGCCCGCCAGCCGCCGTCCCACCGCGGTGAACCCGGCCCCCGCCCGGCGGAGCC
>CAJXZV010000018.1 GCA_913063835.1 uncultured Eubacteriales bacterium | reverse complement strand
CCAGTGGACAGGCATGCCCAGGGCCTCGGCGACGGGTCTCAGCGGGACATAGATTCCACGCTCCGAAGCGAAAGCCTGCCGCCCGACCGCCACACCGTTCACCAGGACGCGGTAGCCCAGGGTCACGGCCATGCGTTCGCGCACCAGGTCCTCCCCGTCGGCCGGCTGAAGCCTCTCCACGGTCCAGGCGAGCTCCCGCCCGACGGCCTCGGCCAGGTCGGGCACCGAGGCGTAGGACCGCCCCGCGGCGATGACCGCGTTGGGGACGGGCCTTCCGTCAACGAGCGGCCGGCCCTCCTCGGGGTCCCATCCGACGGGAAGACCCAGGGCCTCGCCGAAGGCCCTCACGGCCAGCAGGGGCGCGGCGTCCCCCTCTCGGCCGAGGCGGAGGACGCCCGTCTCGACCGGCCGGTCGCCGACCAGGACCGGGGTCGCGGTGTCCCAGGTCACGGCCTGGTGCTCCTCGGCCGCCTCGACGAGCCATTCGAGGAAAGCCTTCTCGAGAGTCACCCCCGCGAGGGCCAGCCTGGAATCGACGAAGGCCCGGTAATCCCCGAGGCGCAAGTAGATGTCGGGGTAGAGCGTGAGGACGAACCGCGGTGCCGGGGTCTCGTCGGGCCCGCCAGGGCCCCGGCCGGGCTCTTCCTCCCCTGCCGGGCCCTCCGCCTGGCCGCGCTCCTCCCCTCCCCCCGGCCGGCCTTCTGCGCCCTCCTCCGGCTCGGCGCCCTCCTCCGGCTCGGCGTCCTCTTCCGGCGGGTACACCGCGAGCTCGACCGGTTCATAAACGACGAGGACCGGTGTGCCGATGCGAACCATCTCGAAGAGCTCTTCGGCGTCCTTGTTGTACAGTCTCACGCACCCGGCCGAGGCGGGCAGCCCGATGAGCCAGGGGGTGTTCGTCCCGTGGAGCCCGTGCCCCCAGGGTGAGAAACCCATCCAGCGGGTACCCAAGGGGTTCGCCGGTCCCGGAGGCACCGGCGGCCGGCCACGGGGATACCAGGTCGGGTCGATGGTCTTACCCCTGATGGAGAAGAGGCCGACAGGGGTCGGCTCTCCGGGGCGGCCGACGGTCGTGGGATAGACGCGGATGAGGCCTCCGTCCCGGTAGACGTAGAGACGGCGTGCCGCGACGTTGAGGACGAGATAGAGAGGCTCCCGCGGAGGCGCCCACGTCCCGTCGCCGGCCCGGACGGGGAGCGCCGGGGACGGGACCTTCAGGGGACTGAAGAGCGAACCGGTGCCAGCATCTCCCTCGACCCCGCCGGCCGCGTCCTCGGCACCCGGGTCCTCACCGGCCGGAACCTCACCGGCCAGGACCGTGCCTGCCCGGTCGCCCGCGGAGAGCGGGGGCAGGACCAGCACCGCGGCGACGGTCAGGTGGACGGCGGCCAGGGCCGCCCCGACGAGACCCGCGCCACAGGTCCGGCGGGCGCCGTCGTGCCGGCGGGAAGGCACAGGTAAAAGACTCCTCTCGGTGAAGAAGCGGCAAGGGGACGCCTCGCGAACGCCTTGAGGAGTATACGCAGGGCCGAACAGGGGCTATGCGGCGGGACGAGAGTCCTTCCCGGAAGACAGGGGCGCAAGAGGCGAATATGGTCCCCCCCGGGCGCCGAATCCTACCGGTCGGGGCCGCGAGGTCCACGAAGGTCCGAGGCACTGGAACCAAGAAAAGGAGGTTCACCCTTGTTCAAGCACGAGAAACAGCTCCTGCACCCGGTGAGGTGCGACCGTCCGAACCCGAACTACGCCCAGCTCATGCAGGAGACGCTGGGCGGAGCCAGCGGAGAGCTCACGGCGGCCATGCAGTACATGGCCCAGAGCTTCCGGGTGAGAGACCCGGAGATCCGCGACCTCATGCTCGACATCGCGGCCGAGGAACTGAGCCACATGGAGATGGTCGCCCAGACCATCAACCTGCTCAACGGCAGCGAGCTGGTCGGCACCGGGGCCACCGTCGGCTCGGTCGAGGCCATGACCACCGGAGGACTCGGACCGCAGCTCGCGAACTCCTCCGGCCATCCCTGGACAGGGGCCTACGTGAGCAACACGGGCGACCTCGCCGCAGACCTCCTGTCCAACATAGCCGCGGAGCAGCGGGCCAAAGTGGTCTACGAGTACCTCTACCGGCAGATCAACGACTCGGGGGTCCGCCAGACGATAGAGTTCCTCTTGAACCGCGAGGAAGCCCACAGCGCCCTGTTCAGGGAAGCCTTCAACCGGATCAGGGACACGGGGTCCCAGAAGGACTTCGGCGTGGAACGTCACGCCCGGCAGTACTTCGACCTGTCCACACCCGGCCGCTTCTTCGACCGTCCGACCCCGACCCCTCCGTCCTTCAACAGGCCGGAAGGGAGCCCCACGCAGTAGGGTCATGTGCGGGGGCCGTCCTCACCGGGCGGTCCCCGCCCTTCTTCGAGCTCGGCGGCGACGGCCCGACAGGCGGTGTCGAAATACGACGGGTCGATCTCGAAACCGATGAAGTCCACCCCCAGCCGGGCGCAGGCCACGGCCGAACTCCCTATCCCCATGAAGGGATCGACGACGAGCCGGGCCCGGTCGAGCCCGTGCAGCCTGACGCACATCACGGGGAGCTTCACCGGGAAGGAGGCGGGGTGCGGGCGGTCCTTTTCCCGGCTCCTGATGGTGCGGTAGGGAATGAACCAGGTGTTGCCGCGGCACCTCAGGTCGCGCCGGGGCCGCTTCCAGCGGGCGATGTTCGACTTGTCCTGGTAGGGAACACCCACGGCCAGCCGGTCCAGGCGGACGTTCCCCTCCAGGGTCAGATGGAAGATGTACTCGTGGCAGTCGTTGACGAAGCGCTCGCTGTTCACCGGCTTGTAGTGGCCGACAGAGATGTCGCCCGTGAGACCGGGGTAGTCCCCGACGTCCTCCTTTGAAATGGCGATGGACTTTATCCAGTGAATCGTGTTCTGAAGTTTGAAGTGCCGGCACATGACGTCGAGGACCTGAAAGGGCACGAGCGGGTCGCTGGGTTTACCTCCGACGTTCAGGAAGAACGAGCCGTCCCCGGCCAACACCCTCCTGACAGCGGCGGCCCACTCGTCCACCCACGCAAGGTAGTCCTTGCGGGAAATCCTGTCGTCGTAATTGCCGTAAGGGACGCCGATGTTGTATGGTGGCGAGGTGACAACGACATCGACAGGCCGGTCGAGGCTCACGAGACCGGAGAGGCAGTCCTCGTTCCTGAGGACGATGGTGCCCGTGCCGCTTCGGAAGACAGTCTCACGTATCGTCATCAAGAAAGGGCACCCTCCGCACCGAGGCTCGCCGCTCCGCGACGAACCGGGTAGCTCTCATCAGGTCGTCGCCGACGCGGAGACCGACCGCCGCCCGGTGGAGCACCGCCGGCTCCGTTGTGTTCCGATGCGCCCCGTGTTACAATCATCGCGCATAAGAGGCCAGGCCGGGGTGTCGGAACTGGCAGACGACGGCGATTCAAAATCGTCTGGGGTGACCCCCCGTGCGGGTTCGAATCCCGCCCCCGGCACCAGGAGACGACCCGAGGCGCGGGCGGTTCAGTCCGCGCCTTTTCGTGTCCCTCCCTGCTTCCCTTCCTCCTGTCCGGACGTCCGACCGAGGAGGTCGTGGACCTTCTCCATGAGGTCCCTGATGGGGAGCTCTTGCGGGCACTTCTCCTCGCACTCGGCGCACGCCCGGCACGAGCCGGCCCGCTTCTCCTCCGGCCAGCGGGAGTACCAGTCGCGCAGGCGCTCCCGCTGGTCCGTGACGACGGCCCGGTTGTAGAGGTCGAAGTTGCTACGAATGTCGACCCCGTGGGGGCAGGGCATGCAGTAGCCGCACGCGGTGCACGGTATCCAGCCCGTCTGGAGCCACTCGCGCCGGGCGGCGTCGACGACGGCCAGCTCCTCCGGAGAAAGGGTCCCCGGGCCGGACCTCCCGGCCGCCTCGACGTTCTCGAGGACCTGCTCCAGCGTGCTCATCCCGCTCAGGACCAGGGAGACCTCCGGGTGGTTCCAGACCCACTGCAGGGCCCACTCGGCCGGCGTCCTCTCGACCGGAGCGGCCTCGAAGACGCGGCGAACGGAGTCGGGCGGCGAGGCCAGGGCGCCTCCCCGGATGGGCTCCATGACGATGACTCCGAGCCCCTTTCCAGCCGCGTAGCGCAGGCCTTCAGTCCCGGCCTGGAACTCGGTGTCCATGTAGTTGTACTGGATCTGGCAGAACTCCCACCCGTCGTAAGCGTCCACGATCTCCTTGAAGCAGTCCAGGCCGTCGTGGAAGGAGAAGCCCAGGTGCCTGATGCGACCGTCGGCCAGGGCCTTCTCCGCCTCCTTGAGGATGTCGAGCTCCTTCATCCTCGACCACCTCTCACGGCCTAGGGCGTGAAGGAGGTAGAAGTCGACCGAGCTCATCCCGAGACGCTCGAGCTGCTCGTCAAGATAACGGTCGAAGTCCTCCGTCTTCTCGAGAAGCCAGGTCGGCGACTTCGTGGCCACCTTGACCTTCTCGCGGTAGCCGTCTCGGAGCGCCCGGCCCACCAGCCCCTCGCTCTTGCCGCCGTGGTACGGATAGGCCGTGTCGATGTAGTTGACGCCGTGGTCTATGGCACAGCGAATCATCCTGATGGCCTCGTCCTCGATGATCCGGGCCGGGTCGTCGCCCTCGGTCGGCAGGCGCATGGCCCCGAAGCCGAGCGCGGAAGGCTTCCACTCAAGCCGTCCGAACGTGCGGTAGCGCACCTGAGAAACCATCCCCTCTCCCGAAGGCCCCGGGAGGTCGGCTCCGCGAGGCCGGCCTCTAGCGATTCCCGCACATGGCCTGAAACACCTCCTTGTCGACCCCGGCGAACAACCCCGGGAAACGCCCGTCCCGGGAATCCTCCGGTCCCGTCCCACCGGGGGAAGACAGGGGCCGGGTGGCAAGGGAGGACTCGGGGTCTCATCTCCGAACAAGTTCCCGGCACAGCCGTGCGGCACCGTGAGGGGGGTCGGAGACATGTCGGTGGTGCGAGTGGGCGACCTCGAGATGTACTACGAGGTCAAGGGTCAGGGCCGTCCCCTCGTGATGATCATGGGGCTGTCCGGCAACTGCGACTGGTGGGACCCTCAGACTCTCGAGGAGCTCGGCCGCGACTTCCGCATCCTCGTCTTCGACAACCGCGACGCCGGGCGGACGACCGGGCCGGACTCACCCTACACCATCCGGGACATGGCCCTGGACACCGTGGGCCTCATGGACCAGGTCGGGTTCGAGAAAGCTCACGTCCTGGGCCTTTCCATGGGCGGAATGATCGCCCAGGAGCTCGCTCTGGGCCACCCCGAAAGGGTGGACCGGCTCGTCCTGGGATGCACCACCCCGGGAACCAAGGGCGTGGCTCCCTCGGCCGAGGTGCTTTCCGAGCTCCTGGCCAGCCGCGAGGGCCTTTCTCTGGCCGAAGTGGCGCAGAGGATGATAAGGCTCCTCTTCACCCCTGAGTGGGTCCGGGCCAACGCCGACCGGCTCCCGGAAGCCCTTGCGCGGCTGGGGGCCCATCCCATCAGCTCCGAGGGCTACATGCGCCAGCTCGGGGCCATCTCGAGCTTCGACGCCCTCGACCGCCTGCGGCGAATCGAGGCCCCGACCCTCGTCCTCCACGGGGACCGGGACATCCTCGTCCCGCCGGAGAACGGCCGCATCCTGGCCAGGGAGATACCTGACGCGAAACTGGTCATCCTCCCCGGCTGCGCCCACGGCTTCGTGACGGAGAGGCCCGACCTGTTCGTCCAGGCTGTCAGGGAGTTCCTCCTCACCTGAGACCGCGGGCACTACGGGGACAGGTGGGGGTGGGCTTCGGAGGGGGCCGACCGCGGTGCGGACCCCGAACGGCGCGGCCAGACCAGGACGACCCGTCCGACGACCAGTCGCTGTGGTATGGGGCCGAAGAACCTTGAATCGTAGGAATTGCCGCGGTTGTCTCCGACCAGGAAGCATGACCCTTCGGGGACGGGCTCGAAGCCGGCGAGCGAGCGGCCGCCGGCGGCGGCGACCCGCTTCACGATGAGTCCGTGCTCGGGTAGGTCGACGACGACGATGGTCCCCTCCCTGACCTCGAGGCCGCGCACGTAGACGACGATGTCGCCCGGAGCCAGGGAGGGCCACATCGACAGGCCGGCGACAACGCCGACTCCGACGGCCAGCCGAACGGCGACGCTCGCCGCGAGGCACGCTATGAGGACGGGCAGGCGGGACCGCGGCCGCTGCACGCCAGTAGCCTATGCGGCGGACGCGGTTCCTAAGCCGGTCGCGCCCCTTCGGGCCCGAGGTGCAGGACGGAAGCTCACAAAAGAAAGGTGGAGACGAACATGACCGCAAGTCAGATAGGGTTCGCCGCCTTCGCCCTGGCGGCATCGGTCATCTGGGGCATAGCCCCCGTCCTCGGAAAGGCCGGGCTGGCCTCGACCGACCCGGGGACAGGCCTTCTCATCCGGACCCTGGGGGTGGCGGCCGTGCTCGTCACCTACGCCGCGGCCACCGGGGGCTTCTCACGTCTTGCGGCGGTCGGCTGGGGACCGGCAGGCTATCTCCTGGCCGAAGGCATCCTGGCCTCCCTAGTCGGCCATCTGGCGTACTTCTACGCCCTGAAGCTGGGTGAGGCCGGGCGGGTCGTCCCCATCGCCGCCTCGTACCCCCTTTTCGCCCTGATCGCGGCCGCGGTCCTGTTCGGAGAGTCCCTCACCTGGCAGAAGACGGCCGGTGCGCTTCTGGTGGTCGGGGGAGTGTGGCTCCTCAAGGGATGACCCAAGAGACCGGTGGAAAGACCGGAGACGACGGCGCGCTCGGGGCGACCGGGAGCGGCGGGTGGTCGGGCCTCGCCCCGTACTACGACCGCATCTTCCCTCCCGGCCGGGCCCAGCTCGACTTCATCGGCACGGTGCTGGGCAGGACCCTCCGCCCGGTCCGCCGCGTCCTCGACGTCGGCTGTGCGACCGGCGGCTACGCCCTCGCCCTCGCCGACATGGGCTTCCAGGTCACCGGGGTCGACCTGGACCCCGAGATGGTCCGCCTGGCCCGGACCAACGCAGCCCGCTGGGCCGGGCAGCTGGCGGCCTATGCGCCCGGGGTCGCGGCCGCCGGCCGAGGTCCTGAGCCGCGCTTCCTCGTCCGCGACATGACCGACCTCCACGGACTCCCGGAGCCCGGGCAGGACCCCTTCGACGCCGTCATCTGCCTGGGCAACACCCTCCCTCACATGCTCTCCGCAGGGGAGCTCGGCGCGGCCCTGGGGGAGATGGCCCGTGTCCTCGCCTCCGGGGGGACGGCCATCCTGCAGACGGTGAACTACGACCGCATCGCCGCCGAGGGGGAGGTGCGCTTCAGTCCCATAGCCCTCGCCCCCGTCGGGGAGGCCTGCGGCGAGGTGCCGGGCCTGACAGGGAACGCAGTGCCACGCTCCGCCGGCCTCGTCTTCGAACGCCTCTACCTCCCGCGGAGCGACGGCCTGGTCACCTTTGTGACCACCCTCCGGGAGGAAGGCTCAGGCCGCGTCGTCGTCCGGTCCGAGACGCTCCTGCGCCCCATCGTGCGCGAGGAGCTCGAGACCATCGCCCGCATGGCTTTCCACGGGGAGGTCCTGGTGTACGGGGACTTCCTCTTCTCCGCGTGGCACGAAGCCTCTCCGGCCACAGTCGTCGTCGCCTCCAGAGGAAGCGAGCGGTGAGGGCGACAAGGGACGGGCCCCGGGCGGCCGGGCCCGTCCCTTCAGCCTCTTCAGACCAGATGGACCGGCAGTACCTCCTCCTTGTCGAGGACGATGGGCATCCCGTGGACGGCCTGACTGAACGCCGCCTCCGCGTCCTCAAGAGGCATCCCTTTCAGGACCACCCGCCTGAGGTCACCTTCCCCGTAGCCGCGCCTGATGAGATGGTGGAGGTATCCGACGGCCTGCGGCCTGAACCCCAGCAGGCGCAGGCCCACCACATCCACGGCCACAGGGTCGGTCCCGGCCACGACGATTCCGGTCTGAACGGGCCGGCCGCCCGTGGGCCCGGTGCCGACCATCGCCGGACACCCGCTGATGATGCTCAAGGAGATGGGGAAGGCGTAGGCCGCGGCGGCGATGAAGCCGTGCAGGTCCTCGTGGATGCCCTTGGACGTTTTCGGGAAGCCGTGGATCTCCGCCGGCGGCCATGAGAGGGCCACGTTCTTCAGGCCGAGGCTCACGACGGCCTCTTCGTGGGCCTTGATGACCGTGTAGCTGACGATGGCGTCCACCTCGTCGTAGAGCCTGTTGACCTCGAGCTTCGGGGGATACTCGGCCCCGAAGCCGTCTCCGTCCCGGTCCCAGACCGGCAGGTCAACCCCTGTGAACGGCCCGTGGTTGAGGTCGACGAACTCGACGCCTGTTTCAGCCAGCACCCGGTCATAGCCCACCTCCCGGAAGACCTTCGGTGTCGGGTCTCCCCCCGACCCGGCCGCCACCACGAGGCGCTCCGGGCGTAGGCGTTTGAGCTCCTCGATGACCACCCGCAGGCTGCCCGGGCCGACCACCGCCCCGGACTCGGGCGGCATCGCCTTGACCCAGTTGGGGATGAGCACGACCCTCTTCCCCGGAGGGAGGACGTCGGGCAGGGGAAGATGTCTCAGGGCCTCCCGGATGGCCGTCCCCTCGTCATCGTTTCGGGCGATGGCCACCACTGGACGGCGTCCACTGCGGTCCCGTCGCCCCCGCCGCGGCTGGCCCCTGGGTCCCCTCCTGCCGGTCGTCCTCCACAGGTACCTCTTGCCCCACACGGTCCTGTCCTGTCCCGCTCGCAACGGCACGCCCCCCTCACTCGGTCTTCTGATTTCCCGGCACTCCGTGGCGGTGCGGCGCCTGCCGGCCGCACAGCATCTCGGCCACAAGACCGGCCAGCACCGGCCTCCGAAAGAGCATCCCTTGCCGCTCCGGCGGGAGTCCGAAGGCCGTCCGGACGACCCTCAGCCTCCATCTCTGCCTGGCATGCTCCTGGGCCCAGAGCCGCGACGAGTACTCGTCCCCGGGCCCCCCGACCTGTCTAGGGAGAGGGTCTCCCCACACCCCGAGCGCGGCCGCGAAGGCCCTCCGCCACCTCAAGGCCCGGTCGGCCCGGGGCCGGTCCGCTTCCGCCCCTTCCCGACCCGCCGGCCTCCGCTCTCTCCCGACCCACCGGGCGACCGCCCGGGCGGCCAGCTCCGCCGACCTCACCGCCGGCCCGATGCCCCGGCCGGTGAAGGGGTCGGCCACACCGGCCGCGTCGCCGACGAGAAGGACGCGCCCGGCCCCGCGGGTCCCGGCCGCCCCCGCGAGCGGGACCGGCCACAGGCGGGGAGGACTCGTGTCCGGATGACCCGGCTCGAGCCCGTAGAGGTGTAGCATCCTGGCCAGAGCCTCCTCGAGCTGTCCCCTCGTCCGGCCCTCCCCGGGGACCGGACGGCCCTCGGGGAGGGCCGGAGGCCGGGCCCCGACGAGCTTCCCCACCCCGGCGGCCAGACCCGTCGGCCCCGGAAGGACCCAGCCCCAGCCGCCCCGGACAAGACCGAAGTGCAGGTCGACGGCACCCCGGGTGGCCCTTTCGGCGTCTTCGCGGGCCAGAGGAACGAAGACGGAGAGGCAGAGGGTGGCCGGCCGGGCCCGGAGCCAGCCTTCCGCCGCCCGCCCCCCCGTCCCGAGCCCCCGGGCCACGACCGACGACGCCCCGTCGGCCCCGACGAGGAAGCGGGCCGCCAGGGTCCGGACGGGAAGCGGCGGCGGCCCCCGGACGACGACCCAGACCCCGTCCTCGTCCTGTCCCCAGGAGAGCACCTCCGCTCCGGTCAGGACGCACGCTCCGGCCGCCTCGGCCCTCGCCAGGAGGTGATGGTCCAGGACCCAGCGGCGGCAGACGTGGACGACCGGTCCCGGCAGTCTGAAGTGAAGGCGCCGGTACCGGGCTCCGCCCCGGCGGCCACCGGAGGGAGAGTGGAGGTGGGCCCTCACGGTGAAGCGCGGAACGCCGTAGGCCCACGAACAGACGGCGGGCTCACCGGACCGGGCCGGACCGAAGACGCGCTCCAGGTCGGCCACTGCCCGCGGAGTGAGGCCCCCCGCGCAGGCCTTCTCCCTCGGGAAGAAGGCCCGGTCGAGAACGAGGGTCTCAAGGCCGGCCAGGGCGCACAGTCTTGCCGTCGCCGCTCCGGAGGGACCGGCGCCGACGACGATGAGGTCGGCGTCCATGTTCCTAGCCTTGGACCGTACAGGACCGACTATACTCGACGCGTCGGCCGGAGGGTGGCCAGGCTCCTTTCGCCCGGCCGCGAATAGGTAGGTGGGTGGACGTACGGAGGCGGTTCCAGATGGGAGAGCGCACGGGGGGCGGTCCGAGATGGGAAGAACGCGCACGCTGACGCCGGCGGCACCGGCCGTGCAGGAGACGCTCGAGGACCGGCGGCGGCCGCCGGGCGCCCGACGACCGTGCGGCCCGACGGGCGTCGGACTCCTGGTGGACAACCACGTGCACACCCGGCACAGCGGGCACTCGCCGGAGGGGAACGACCCCGTCTCACTGCGCTGGGCCGGTCTCAACCGGGGCCTGCGGGTCAGCCTGAGGGAGCACGCTCCGCTCCCGGAAGGGTTCGAGCTGAGACAGGTCGGCCGCCCCGGTCCCGAGTTCCCGCCCGTCTCGCGAGCGGTCGGGCTTTCCCTCCGGGACCGCTCCCTCGGCGTCTTCTTCCGGGAGGCCCTCGAGGCGGGGCTGTCGGTGGGGTTCGAGGTGGATGTCCTCGGAGGGCGCCTCGACCTCACCGAGGAACTGGTCGAAGAGCTCTACCGGCAGGCCCGCCGCCATGGGGCGACCATCGACGCCCTCAACTGCTCGCACCACATCATGGGTGAGGCGCCATGGGACTTCACGCCCCAGACCCTGCAGGCGGCCATCGCCTTCTGCGGGGGACCGGCCGCCTTCGCCCGCCGCTACTTCGCCGAGATCCGCGAGGCCGTCCAGACGGGGATGTTCCACTGTGTGAGCCACATCGAGGCCCCCCGGAAGTTCGACGCCGGACCGGCGGCCCTCCCCCGCCCGGCCTTCACCGGGGCGGAGGAGGTCTGGTGGGAGGAGCTCCGGCAGACGCTGGAGACGATGGCCGTCTGCGGCGTCGCCCTGGAGTACAACACGGGGGGCTTGGCCACCTGGGGCCGTCCCTATCTCTCCCCCGAGACCCTGGCCGAGGCGGTCAGGCTGGGCCTCCGGATCGTGGTGGGGTCTGACGCCCACCACCCGGACCAGGTCGGCCGGGGCTTCGTGGACGCCGAACGCGACCTCCGGCGGGCCGGGGTCGGTGAGGTCTGGACCTTCCGCGCCGGCCGGCCGGTGGCGATACCGCTGGTGTAGGAGGCCGGCTGCACCGGGGCGAGGGCCCTGCCCTCGGTGCACTGCGGAGGGCGTCGCGGCGCGGGCCGCCCTCCCTCCGTCAGCCCCCGGCAGCGAGCTTGCCGAGAGCCTTCTCGTAGGCCGCCATCGTCTCATCGTTGAAGAGGACGAACGTCACCCGCCGCAGGGACGTCTTTCCCTTCTTCAGGTGTTCGGCCACCGTCCTGAGGGCGATGGGTGCAGCCCTCTCCAGCGGGAAGCCGTAGACCCCGGTGCTTATCGACGGCAGGGCCAGGGTCTCGACCCCGTGGGCGTCGGCCCTCTCGAGAGTGCTCCGGTAGGCAGAAGCCAGGAGCTCGTCCTCCCCCGCCCCGCCTCCGCGCCAGACCGGCCCCACGGCGTGGATGACGTACCGCGCCGGGAGGTTCCCCGCGGTGGTCACGACAGCCTGGCCCGTGGGACAGCCGCCTATCTTGCGGCACTCGGCCATGATGGCCGGGCCGCCCGCCCGGTGGATGGCCCCGTCCACTCCGCCGCCGCCGGCGAGACGGCTGTTGGCCGCGTTGCCGATGGCGTCGGCCTTGTGCCGGGTTATGTCACCTTTCTCGAGAACCAGCTCCCTGTCACCTATCCTGAGAGACCTCAGGGTCCCGTCCCCCCTCACTCGACCTCTATCCAGGCCAACTCCATCTCGAGCCCTGTCACGGTCTCGAGGCCCGCCCGACCGCACTCCGGGCACCGCCGGAAATGGGGCCTCCCTCGCACGAGACTCCCGCACTCCGGGCACACCGAGGTTGCCGCCACCCTCTCGATGACCAGGCGCGCGCCCTCGGCGAGGGTCCCCCGGGTCATCGCCTCGTAGAACTCTGCCAGATGCCGGTCTATCACCCCGTGGAGCTCGCCTATCCTCGCCCCGGCGGCCCTCACGCGGCCGGCGCCGCAGGCCGCGGCCTCCTCGAGGGTCGCCTGGACGAACCGGCTGGCCAGGCTTGCCTCGTGCAACGCCTACCTCCCGCCCCTGCCCGCCTTCTCGGCGAGCATCCTCATCTGGAGCTCCCTCCAGGTCCTCGGAGGCGGTTCGACCCCGTCCCGCCTCCTCATGGTCAGGGCGCCGGTCGGGCAGACGAGGTTGCACAGTCCACACCCGATACAGCGGTCCAGGTCCACCCGCACCCCGTCGTCCGTCTCCTCGATGGCCCCGACGTGACACCGCTCCACGCACACGCCGCAGGCCGTGCACTCGTCCTTGTCGTGGGCCACGATATAGCCGGAGGAGGCCACGGCCGTCGGCCGGTCGAGCTTCGTGATGCCGCGCAGGATGCCGCAGCAGCAACCGCAGCAGTTGCAGAGGAAGTTCAGCCGCTGCTGGCAGTTGTCGGTGATGTGGACGAGACCGGCCTCCTCGGCGCGGTCGAGGGCGGCCATGGCCCCGTCGACATCGACCCGCCAGGCGAAGCCCCTCTCGACGCAGAAGTCGGCGAAGCGCCCGAAGACCATGCACACGTCCAGCGGCGCCCCGCACCCCTCCCCGAGCAGGTTGGCCTCGTGGCGGCAGTAGCAGTTGGTGAGGGCGAGAGAGCGGGCGGTCCTGATGAGCTCGGACACCCGCTCGTAGGGCAGGACCTCCACACCTGCCGGTATCTGCCTCTCCACGACCACGACACGGGGCCACGGAGTCGTCGTCGTGGTGAGGCTCCGCCCCCAGCCGGCGTAGTAGTAGGTGTTGAAGAGACGGGCGAGGCGCATGGCCCGCGGGGTGGTTTCCGCCTTCATGAACTGGAGCTCGAAGATGCCCGGGACGAGCGGCATGAGGGAGTAGAAGGGAACACCGTCCCGCACGGCGGCGAAGACCAGCCCTTTGTCGGCCATCGCCTCGCACACGGCCTGGAGCGGCTCGGGCTTCATCCCGAGCCGCGAGGCGAGCTCGGGAAGAGGAGTCGGGAGGGCGGGGAGATGCGCGGCCACGGCCGCCTCCTCCGGGGTGAACAGCTCGGCCAGGATCTCGTCGAGGCTCTCGTGCGGGGGAGCTCCGAGCGGGAACTCGTCGAGCCGCTCCCTGAGTTCCCTGTAGACCGGGAGTCCGACCCGTTCCTTGGTGGTCCTTGAGACCTCCATCACACACCTCCTGGTGGGACCACGCCCGCGGCGGCGACGGTCCGCCGGTGCGTAGGAGACCTCGGGGCGGGACAGGAACGGGAAGAGGGTTGACCGTGACCACGGGCGGCCCGGGTGGCCTACTCATTCGTCAAGTGTGGAGCGGTTCCTCCGTGCCGCACCCTGCGGCCGGTCCTGAGCGCCGGGCCCTGCAACCGACCCTGAGCGCCGCGCCGAGGATGACGACCGTCTGCGCGGCGAACAGCCCGAGGACCGCAAGGGCCAGACTTCTGAAAAGGCTCTCCGGCAGCATCTTTATCAGGAGCGAATCCTCCGGTAGGAGCCACAGGTCGTTGGTGAAGAGGACTTCGTGGAAACGGTCCCAGAAGCCGCTGAAGTCCGCCAGGGCGGCGGCCGCACACACCACCCAGCCGAGGATGATGGCGACGGAGACGCCGGCGAAGGCCCGGGCGAGCCGGAGAAGGGCCGCTCGGCGTTCCAGAAGGGCGAGGGCCGACGCGGCGGCGGCCGCCGCCCCCAGGGCGACCCATTTCAGGACACGGGCCTTCTCGAAGAGCGCCCTCACGTCGCGCATGTGGTCGAGCTCCCGGCGGGTGAAGGCCGGGCGACCCGGCTCCCCGCCGTCAAGTTCCGCCAGGTCGAACTGCAGGTCGGCCCTGCGGCCGGTCGAGTAGTCGAGGACCCGCCGCATCACCCAGGTCAGCCGGTCGAGGTCCAACCCGGTCTTCTCAAGAGCCCCGGACCGGACGAAGCTCCGGCGGTAGAACTCGAGGCGGCCGGCGACGAGCTCGATATCGGCGACAACGAGAAAGATGAAGGCGGAGACAGCTACCGCCGCGGCAAGGATGGTCGTGACGGCGGCCCTGACCCGGCCTCCTGCCCTCACGCCCCCCTCCTCCCGCCGCGCCTGAGGCCCAGCGGGTCCTTGACCAGGATGCGCCCGCGGCCGGTCTGGACGACGCCCGAGCTCTCCAACCTCTTCAGGGCCTCGGTGACGGAAACGCGGTGGGCGCCGACGTACTCGGCGATCTCGTCGTGGGTTATCTTCAGTTCCCCGTCCCCGTCCCCACCCGCGTGCCGCGCCATGTGCATGTAGAGGCCGTAGAGGAACTCGGCCACGCGCTCCTCGACGGTCATGAAGCGGAGCTGACGCACATGGTCGACCATCTGGACCGTCTTCGCCGCCATCGAAGCCAGGAGGTCCTCGGCGAGGTGCGGGTTCATGGCCATCAGCCGCCTGGCCTCCACCCTGCCTATGGAGCGGACGACAGACCGGCCGTAAGAGGTCACAGTGACCGGAAGGACCGGCACGCGTTCGAAGAGAAGGGTCTCCCCGCACAGGTCTCCCGGCCAGTAGTACAGGACGGCCTTGGCACCGCCGTTCTCGGAAACGACCGAGCAGCGAAGCCGGCCCGACTCTACATAGAAGAGGCGGGTCGGTCTCTCCGCCGGGGAGATGACGACCTCCCCGTCTTCCAGGGTCCTGGCTCTGGCCTGGCGGAAGATGCTGTCCCACGTCAGCCGGCGGGGTCGCGCAATGGTGTCCAAGAGGTCCACCTCAAGCAAAGGTTACTCTCCGCGTCCGCGCGATGTCCGTAATCTAGACTACCAAAATACCCGGCCTCATGGGAAACGCACCCGCGGCAGGCTCACGGGAACACAAGGCAGGTGGTGACAGGCATCGTGCCTGTCACCACCTGCCCGACCGTCTCTCAAGACACACCAGGGCCTACCACCGGGGCCCGCGACCCTTGCCGATGCCGCGTCCCCTGCCGCGCCCCTTGCCTTTCCCAGGGCCACGGCCGCCTTGGTCGTCATCTTCGGACACGGCCCCGAACCCGCCGGCACGCTCGCGGAACTGGTCCCGGACGGCCTTGACCGACGGTCCGGTCAGCCTGACCCACCGCGCACCGCCGGTCCCGTCACCCTTGACCACGACCCGGTCGCCGACGGAAACGGCCTCTATGCCCAAGCTCAGGGGCCCGGCGTACACCATGGTCCTCTCGGTCATGACGAACGAGTACGTGAAACCGTCGTACGCCTGGACGACGATGTCCGTGGGGGAGACGGCGACCACCGTCCCCGGCACGGCCGCGTTCAGGCTCCGCGTGCCGCCCTCGGCCGGAGTGACGACGATGTGGTCGACAACCCCGTCGACACCGCTGACCTCGGCGAGGTCACCGGGGTTCAGGATGTACTCCCCTGTCTCCGTCTGAGGGGCCTCGATGACGAAGGTCTCGGCGACCGGGAAGGTGAACTCGCCTTCCTCGTTGACCAGGGTGATGAACGGACCCTGGCTCACGGGCTCTTCACCGCCCTCGGCGGGCTCCTCCGTGGCCTCGTCCTGTTCGGATTCGCCGGTCCCGTCCCCTTCCTCTCCGGTCGTGCCGTCCTCCTCCGCAGGCTCCGCCTCGTCGGAGTCTTGGCCGTCCGTGGACCCGTCGTCGTTCGCAGGCTCTCCTTCGGCCTCCTCGGCAGGCTCTTCCTCGCCCTCGCCGGCCTCGTGGTCCGCGGGCTCCTCGTCCGAGTCCGCGGTATCCGCGGTCGACACGACCCCCGGGAGTTCGTAGGCGACGACAACCCCGGAGGCCGTGAACGGTACCGGCTCAGGTTCGTCTCCCTCGTCGGCACCATCACCGGTGCCCTCGTCCGAGCCGTCGCCCGCGCCGGGGTCGGTTCCGTCCTCTGAGCCTTCATCCGTTGTCCCGTCCGCGGCTCCGTCGTCCGTGGCGTCAGTGGCGCCGTCGCCTGTCCCGTCCTCGGAGCTGTCATCCGTCGCCGCATCCGTGCCGTCTGTCGCGTCCTCGGTGCCCGGGTCGCTCACTCCGTCCTCGGCGAGGACCGGGACAGCCGAAAAGGCCATGACCACCGACAGGACCACGAGACAGGCCAAGAGCCTGGAGAACGTCCTCTTCCTCATCCCCGCACCCCCTTTCGCTCACGGCCGGCCGGTCATCCGCTGAAACGGCGGCCAACTCATAAGGGTCCTCATAGATTTCGGCCCTCCGGGCGGGCTTTATGGGGGTATTTAGCGCTCCAGGAAAGCCTGACCGCTGGGTGGGGGACCGGGTCGCCCGGTCCCCCTTCTGATGAACGGCTTCAGCCGCGCCGGAACCGTCTGACGATGTAGGGCGAGACGACTCCGTGGTCGAGGATCTCCGGAAGGCGGGTCTCGCCGGAGGGAGCGAATCCGGCACCCTCGACCTCACGGAGGAGGTCCTGCCTCTCCCAGGTCGTGCCGTCCTCCGCGACAACAAGGACGCCGTCCGGAGCCAGAACCCGTCCGGCCTCCGCGAGGACCGCCAAGCGGTCCTTTATCTCGTGCAGGGACGAGAGGAAGAGAACGGCTCCAAAGGTGCCGTCCGGAAACGGGAGCGTCGAGGCGCGTGAGACGACGAAGGAAGGCCGATCCTGCTTCCCCAGCACACGCTCTGCCAGAAGCGAGGCGGCGGCCACCATGTCCTCGTCGGCATCAACCCCGGTGACGTCGAACCCGCGCTCCGCGAGCCAGAGTTCGACCTGGCCGAGGCCTGACCCGACGGAGAGCACGGGTCCACAGCGGCCGGCCTCCGGCAGCCCGAGGCCCGGCCCTACAAACTCCCCTTTCTCAAAGGCGAAGTCAAAGAGGTTCTCAAGGGCGGTAACAGTGACAGGCCCCGGGCCGACGGCAAGGAGCATGCGCAGGAGCATCCAGGCACCGAGCTTCTTCGCTCCACGGCGGAGAAGCACGCCGAGCGACGCCTCGTCAAGGGACACCTTGCGGGCCGTGACCGCCTTCAGGCAGTCCAGAACAAGGTCAGCTCGTTCGGTCGGCAAGTCCTTCTCCTCCTCGCCGGCTCGAGTCCGGCGGGTCCGCCGCGGTCGAGGGTTCACCGCGGCCGCGGTCGGTCCCTGCCGGCGCCGCGCACCCGACGGCACCGCGGCGAGCAGGCTTGGCGGCCACCAGCAGGTACCCGCCCGGCCCATCGGCCAGCAGAACCTCCTCGAGTCCGGCGGTCTCGAGAAACCCGCGCATCGTGGAGTCCTCAGGCAGTCGGTGCCCGGCGACGGTCCCCCGCAGTCCGGCGTGGAACTCGTTGACGGCCTGCCGGCTGTCGGCATGGGCGATGACGAGCCTCCCACCGGGCGCAAGGACCCGTCCCATCTCGATCATGGCCCGTCTCTGGTCGGCGAAGTGAGGGAAGGCCGACCAGCATATGACCGCCCGGCAGGACTCCTCGGGTAGGGGTATGTCCTCGGCCGGGGCACACAGGTACTCCACGCCCCGGAAACCCTTGCTCCGGGCCTGCTCGAGCATTGCCGGAGAGATGTCCAGAGCGAACACCTTACCCGCCGGCCCGACGACCTCGAGAAGGAACGGCAGAAGGACCCCTGTCCCGGCTCCGACATCCAGGACGGTGTCACCTCGCCCCAGGCGGGCATGCGTAAGGACTGCCCGGATGCGCTCGGGGTCGACGGTGACCTTCTCGTCCCAGTCGGCGGCGGCCCGGTCGAAGTACTCGCGGGCGGCCTCCTGCCGACTGTTGCAGCCTTCCGGGCCCCGCCCCACCGGTCCCGCCCTCACCGCTCTGGGCTCCCGGCCCTGGTGAAGAGGACGGATGTGCTGCGTTCCACCAGACCGACCACGAGCGGGACCGCGATGAGCTGGATGACCACTCCCGGGAGGGACTCGCCGACGGCGTAGGCGAGCGGGGTCCAGACGGGCACGCGCTGGAGGCCGACCAAGGGCATGAGGAAGTACGCGAAGAGGCCGTAAGCCACCCTGCCGGCCAGCATGGATGTGAGGAGGGCCGGGTACACGCCCCACCTGAGCCGCCGGTAGAGCCAGCCGGTGAGGAGACCGTAGACGGCGAGTTCGACAACCATGAGCTGGGCGATGGGCGGCATGAGCGGCGGCATGCCCGTCGTCACCGCGCTCAGGAGCGGCGTGACCGCTCCGACCGAAAGGCCCACCGCCGGCCCGCAGAAGAAGCCGGCCAGAAGGACGGGAAGGTGCATGGGCAGGAAGGCCTTCCCGAGGCCCAGCATGTGGAAGAACACGGGCAGGAGGACCCCCAGGGCGATGAAGAGAGCGCCCAGGGTCAGGTCACGCGTCTTCACGAAAGACCACTCCCTCTCAGGTTCCGCGTCGGCGTAGCACGGGGAAGCACCCTAGTGTTATCCCTCGCGGGCAATCCTTCGCCCTCCGGGGGCGATGACCTTCCGCTGGAGCCAGATTCGAGGGACTTCCAGGCATAAGCCACGAAGGACCCTGGAGCCATCTTCGTGGCCGGGCACGTGGCCTCGCTCGGCCATAACGTCCAGGTGGTCGAACCTACCGACGAGGACCTGAAGGAGCTCGAGACCCTCTTCGAGACCCTGGACATCTCTCCCCCGCCCGGCCCCTTCAAGAAGCTGGTCCGCGAGAAGCTCAGGCCCTTCTACAGGCCGAGGAAGAAGGGGAGGGATGGACAGTGACCCCTAACCCGGTCTGGACCAAGGACATGGTCCGCGAGATACAGAGGAAGGCCGAGACCGGCGCTTACGTCGTCCGCGCCTACGGCGCGGCCCGGATGGGGATTGCCACCAACACCGGCGAGGGCGGCATGCTCCCGTCGGAGTAAGGAAGCCTGCCGCAGGTACGGCGACGGGAAGATCATCGTCCAGTGGTCGAGCGGGCGCTTCGGCGTGTCCGCCGACTACCTCCGTGCGGCCGACGCCGTGGAGATCAAGCTGGGGCAGGGAGCCAAGCCCGGCATGGGCGGGCATCTGATGGCCGAAAAGGTGACCGAAGAGGTCGCGCGCATCCGAGGGATTCCTCTCGGGACCGACGCTTTGAGCCCCTGCCGTCATCTCGACATGGACGGCCCCCAGGACCTGGCCAACCATGTGAAACTCATCCGGGAGGTGACGGACTACCAAGTCCCGGTCCTCATCAAGCTCGGCCCGGCCGACGTCTATGAAGACGTGAAGCAGGCCGTCGAGGCCGGGGCCGACGCCGTGGTCATCGACGGCGGCGAGGGCGGGACGGGAGCAAGCCCGGAGGTGGCTTCCGACCACGCCGGAGTCCCGACTCTGGGCCTCTTCCGGCCGGCCCTGCAGGCCTTCGAGGACACGAGAGCCCGCGAACGGGGCGTCAAGCTCATCATCCTCGGCGGCATACGGCATGGGGCCGACGTGGTCAAGGCCCTGGCCCTGGGAGCCGACGCCGTGGGCGTGGCCACCGGGGCCATGATAGCCATGGGATGCACGGCCTGTCAGCTCTGCCACACCGGCAACTGCCCCAGAGGCATCGCCACCCAGGACCCCGAGCGCCAGGTCGACGTCGAGGAGGCCGGAGAGAAGGTCTACAACTACCTCAAGGCCATGAACGAGGAGATCAAAATCCTCACCGCGCTCTCCGGTCACGACGACGTCGCCGCTCTGGGTCCGGACGACCTCGTGGCCACCACCGTGGGTGCGTCAGCCGTCACCGGCCTCAAGCTGATCGGGCTCGGCCGACCGGTGGCCCTGTAGGACGGAAGAGCCCGCAAACAAGTGAGGCGGCGGCCCTGGGCCGCCGCCTCGCTTCTTACTCGGCTGACCCCAGCGCAAAGCCGGGCACCGAAGGGCGAAGCCCTGGGGCCACAGCCCCCGACCCCGAGGCTCCGCTCTCCTCCTCTACCTCGCCCTCTCCAGGACACCGGCGGCACCCATGCCGCCGCCGATGCACATGGTGACAAGCCCGTAGCGGGCCTTCCGGCGGGCCATCTCGTGGAGGATGGTGACGGTCAGCTTGGCCCCCGTGCAGCCGAGGGGATGTCCCAGGGCCACGGCTCCGCCGTTGACGTTGACGATATCCTTATTGAGCCCCAGCTTCCTGATGACCGCGAGCGATTGGGCGGCGAAGGCCTCGTTCAGCTCGATGAGCTCGATGTCGTCGAGCTTCACCCCGGCGTACTTCAGGGCCTTCGGGACGGCCTCGACCGGCCCGACGCCCATGATGTCGGGGTCCACCCCGCCCACGGCGAAGGACCGGAAGACGGCCATCGGTTCGAGGCCCAGCGCCGAGGCCTTCTCGGCCGACATGAGGACCACGGCGGCCGCGCCGTCGCTCGTCTGGGAGGAGTTGCCCGCCGTGACGGTGCCGTTCTGCTTGAAGACCGGCCTCAGCTTGGACAGGACCTCGGGGTTCGTGTCCGGACGGACGCCCTCGTCGGTGTCGAAGACGACCTCCTTGGTGACGAGCCCGCCGTCGTCATCGAACTCCTGGACCTTCACCGTCAGGGGGACGATCTCGTCCTTGAACCGGCCCTCCCTGATGGCCTCGGCGGCCTTCATGTGGCTCTCGTAGGCGAAGAGGTCCTGGTCCTCACGGCTGACGCCGAAGCGCTCCGCGACCTCCTCGGCGGTGAGTCCCATGCCGAGGTAGACCTCCGGGAAGTTCTCTATGAGGTACGGGTTGGGGCGCATCTGGTTGCCGCCCATGGGCACAAGGCTCATGCTCTCCACGCCGCCGGCCACGACCACGTCGGCCCAGCCGCACATGATGGACTGGGCCCCGATGGCGATGGCCTGTAGCCCGGAGGAGCAGAACCGGTTGACAGTCTGCCCGCAGACGCTGGTCGGAAGGCCGACCCTGAGGGCCACGATGCGGGCCACGTTCATGCCCTGCTCGGCCTCAGGGAAGGCGCAGCCGAGAACGATGTCGTCGATTTCGGCCGGGTCCAGCCCCTTGGCCCGAGCGATGGCCTCCTTCACGGCCACGGCGCCCATCTCGTCGGGGCGCGTGCGCCTCAAGGTGCCCCGCGGGGCCTTGCCGACCGCCGTTCGCGCAGCGGAGACGATGACAGCTTCTCTCATGGTCTCACCCCTCCCTAGTTCCGCAACGGCTTGTTGTTCATGAGCATGTACTGCATGCGCTCGCGGGACTTCTCTTCCTTGCAGAGCTCGATGAAAGCCTCGCGCTCGAGGTCGAGGATGAACTGCTCGGTGACCTCGGTCCCGGGCAGGGCCGGGCCGCCGGTGAGGACGTAGGCGATCTTGTTGGCGATGAGACGGTCGTGGGCCGTGATGTAGCCGGCCTTCCACATGCCGTAGGTGAAGGCCTCGAGGGTGGCCCGCCCGCTGTCGCCGACGACTTTGATCTTGGCCGGCTTCGGCGGCCGGAACCCGGACTCGGCCATATGGAGGACCTCCATCTTGGCCTGGTGGAACTGGAGGTCGCGGTTCATCACGACACGGTCGGACGGCCTCATGTACCCGAGCTTGATGGCCTCAGGTCCGCTGGTGGAGACCTTCGCCATGGCGATGGTCTCGAAGGCCCGGGCCACGGCCGGCATGGGGTCGACCGGAAGCTGCGAGTCGGCCGGGAGGCCCTCCAGGTTCCGCAGGAGGAGCTCCTTGCACCCGCCGCCGGCCGGCAGGAGGCCGACACCGAACTCGACACAGCCCATGTAGGTCTCGGCGCTGGCCACGACGCGGTGCCCGTGCATGACGATCTCCGCACCGCCTCCCAGAGCCAACGAATGCGGGGCCGTGACGACCGGCTTCGGGAAGTACTTCATGGCCATGAGGGCGTCCTGGAGCGCCTTGGAGGCCTCGGCGATCTCCTCGTACTTGCCCTCGTTGGCGTACATCACGACCATGAGCAGGTTGGCCCCGACGCAGAAGTTCTGGGCCTGGTTGCCGACGACGAGGCCCTTCCAGCCGGGCTTGGCGACCTCCTCCAGGGCCATGTAGATGCCCTCGATGAGCCCCGGGCCGATGGCCTGGTTCTGCGAGTGGAACTCGAGGAGGGCCACACCGTCGCCGAGGTCGATGAGGCTCGTGTCGGTGTTCCCGCAGATGACGCCCTTGGACTTCTTCACGTCGGCGAGGACGAACATCCGCGGGTCCGCCGGCATGGGCTTGTAGTCGCGGCTCTCCCAGTCGTAGTAGAACTTCTGGCCGTCCTTCTCGATGTAGAAGGAGGTCTTCCCCGACTCCAGGAGCTCCTTGACCCAGTCCGCCACCTCCAGGCCCTCGGCGGCCATCCGTGAGACGGTCTCCTGGACGCCTATGGCGTCCCACGTCTCGAACGGACCCATCTCGTAGTTGAAGCCCCACTTCATCGCGTTGTCGATGCTGTAGATGTCATCGGAGATCTCCCGGGCCACGGAGGCGGCGTAAAGAAGGCTCTTCTTGGTCATGTCCCAGACGAACCGGCCGGCCCTGTCGTCAGCCGAGACCAGCATCTTCATCCGAGCGCCAAGGTCGGGTATCTTCTTGGCCTGCTTCAAGGACGCGAAGTCGGGCTTCTTCCGCGGGGCGTACTCCATCGTCTTGAGGTCCAGGGCGAGGATCTCGCTCGAACCGTCGGGCCTTTTGACCTTCTTGTAGAACCCCTGGCCGGTCTTCTCCCCGAGCCACTTCCTCTTCATCATCTCCTCGAGGATGGGCGGCCTCTCGAAGGCCTTCTTCGCCTCGGGGGTCGGAAGCGATTCGTAGACGTTCGTGGCCACGTGATAGAGGGTGTCCAGGCCGACGATATCCCCCGTGCGGAAGGTCGCGCTCTTGGGCCTCCCCATGGGGCGACCGGTTATGGCGTCGACCTCCTCGACGGTGTAGCCCTCCTCGACGGTGTACCTCAGGCACTCGAGCATGCCGTAGACACCGAGGCGGTTGGCGATGAAGTTGGGCGTGTCCTTGCAGATGACGATGCCCTTGCCGAGCACCGTCTCGCCGAACTCCTTCATGAACTCGACGATGGCCGGGTCCGTCTCTTCGCCCGGGATGATTTCCAGCAGTTTCATGTAGCGCGGCGGGTTGAAGAAGTGCGTCCCGAGGAAGTGCCGGCGGAACTCCGGCGAACGGCCCTCGACCATCGCGTTGATGGAGATGCCGGAGGTGTTCGTGGAGACGATGGTTCCCGGCTTCCAGTGCTTCTCGACCTTCTCGAGAAGGCTCTTCTTTATGTCGAGCTTCTCGATGATGACCTCGATGATCCAGTCGACCTCCGAGCACCAGTCGAGGTTGTCCTCGAAGTTGCCGACCGTGATGAGGTCCGCGTTCTCGGGCACGTGAAAGGCCGCGGGCCTCGACTTCAACGCGTTCTTGACACCCTGGGCGGCGAGGCGGTTCCTGACCTCGGGCGACTCCAGGGTGAGGCCTTTCTTCTTCTCCTCCTCCGTGAGCTCGCGGGGGACGATGTCAAGAAGGTAGCTGGGGATGCCGACGTTGGCCAGATGGGCGGCGATCCCCGCGCCCATGACACCGGCGCCGAGAATGGCTACCTTGCGTATCTCTCTGGGCACACGCTTCCCTCCCTTGCCTTGGACGGGTCGTCTTCCTTACGGTTGCCGGAACACACGGCCGATGCTCCAGACGGCGGTCGCCCATCCCCCCTCTCCCTTCGGGCGAGTGTTTCGGGGCCTTAGGCCGGGCGGGGCCCTGACGCACACAGGTCGTCGCGCGGAACAGCCGGCTAAGACCGGAACAGCCAGGTGACTAACAATTCAGTTTCCTCAAACGACCGGTCGTTCCTCCCGGCTACCAAAATGCAGGACAATTCCCGGGAAGGCGCAGGCACTGACCCTTCCACCTGCGCCGTTGACACCGAGCACAGGCAGGTCCACAATATAAGTGCTGGCCCTACGGTGATTCGCCCGAGCCGGACCGACCGGCCCGACGGCCCCAGGGGCATTGGGGCCCCAGGCCCAACCGCATGGGAACCCATCCCTCTTGTGACGGCGTGCGTGGTTAACGCACCCCCTTCCCGGCGGGTCCGGCTGTACCGGCTGTCCGTCCGTCCAGAGCCCGCTGGTCGGCTTCAAGCGAGTGTCATGAGAGGAGGTCTTTTCATGGCTCGACACCTGAAGATTGCTGTCCTGTGGCGACCCGGGCGCAACGTCGAATGGCAGAACAGGTACCTCGGAACGACGATACCCGACGACGCCCTGGAGGAGGCCACCCTTCACCGCGACGGCCTCATCGAGGCCGGACACGACGCAGAGCTCGTCTGCTGGCGGCAGGACGACCTCGCCGGGATGCTCGAGGAGCTCGGCGGCGGCCGTTTCGACCTGGTCTTCAATGCCTCGTCCCTGGCCGAGGTGGCCTTCCTCGAGGCCGCCGGCATCCCCTACTGCGGCTCAGGCCTCGACCTGGTGGCCCTGGACAAGGCCGCCAGAAAGAAGATACTGGTCTACCACGGGATACCGACGGCCCCCTTCTTCGTCGTCGATGACGCGTCCCGCGCCACGGGAGGGGCGGTGCCCCTCGCCGAGCTGAAGAACGGATGGAGGCCGCCCGAACCCCTCAGCTACCCTCTTTTCGTCAAGCCCGTGCGCGGACGCGGGAGTTCCGGCATCTCAGACGAGTCCATCGTCCACAACCACGACGAACTCGTCCGCCAGGCCGAGAAGATCATCACCCGTCTCGACCAGGGCGCCCTCGTCGAGAGGTACGTGCAGGGTCGCGAGGTGACCGTGGGCCTCATCGGCGAGCGGCCGGTGGTCCTCACGCCCCTGGAGATAGAGTACAACCAGGTGAAGACCAACACCTACGAGCACAAGATGGATAGAGAGATCTTCCACTGTCCGGCCAGGTTCAGCGACTCCGAACTCGAGCGCTTCAAGGCCGTGGCCCTCGACGCGTTCCGGGCCCTCGGAGCCCGGGACTACGGCCGGGTGGACATGATGGTCGACGACCGGGGGCAGCCGACCGTGCTGGAACTGAACACCTTCGCCGGCCTCCAGATTGTCACGGGCCGCGAGGAGCATCTCCATGCCAGCTACATCGGTGAGATGGCCAGGGCCATGGGGATGAGCCGCTCCGAACTGCTCGGGACCATCGTCGAGTCGGCCGCAAGGCGCCTGCCCACCCCGACCCGGCCGGCACGCGCCGACCGACCCGCGCTGACGGCGCACACCCCTGCCGCTCCTCCGGCGACGAACGTGGCCTCGCCGGAACCCGGCTAGGAGCGCCCGGCCGCCAGCCTGCCAAGCCGGAGTCCTGGAGTTCTCCGCCCTTCTCCGCCCTCCTCACGTCGACGACACCCGTTGCCGTGCGCCGGGAGAGGGAACAGGGTGCGGGGATGGAAAGAATAGGACCGAACGGGGAAGGGCACCGCGGGACGAGGCGGAGCAGGGAAGTGTTCTGATGACCGACCACACAGGCGGGTTCCGCAAGCTGGCCCGAATCTGCCAGGCCCACAACCTGGGGCTCGTCTATCTCTTCGGCTCCATGGCAACCCAGGGGGAGAGGCTGCTCGAGGGGACAGGCAGCCGGCCCGCCCCTGATGACCCACTGGCCGACCTGGACGTGGGGGTGGTGACCCTCGAAGGCCTCCCTGCTCCCGGACAGCGCCATCGCTTCTACGGTTCGCTCTATAACAGCCTCGAGGAGCTGTTCACGCCCCTTCCTCTGGACCTCGTCCTCCTGGAGGAGAACCACTCCGTGTTCCAGGCCGAGGCCGTTGCGGGCATCTGTGTCTACGAGATATCCGAGAAGTTCCGGGACAGTTACGAGATGAACGTCCTCCGCAGGGCCGCCGACTTCCGCCCCGTCCTGAGGCGCTTCCACCGGGAAATCCTCGAGGAGGTGTAGCCTGCTGGGCATCAACCGTGACCTCGTCGAAGACAGGCTGGCCTTCATCACCAGATGTTTAGAGGCCCTCGAGCGTCTGGCGGCCGTGGACCGGGCGGCCTTCGCCTCGGACGACGTCAGGACGGCCGCCGCCGAGAGCTACCTCCGGCGCTCGCTCGAGGCCGTCTTCGACATCGGGCGCCATCTCGTCGCCAAGTCAGGCTACCGGCGGTTGGCCTCGGAATACAAGAGTATCGCCAAGGGCCTCGTGGAGATTGGAGCGGTCGGCGGTGAGCTCGGAGAGAAGCTTGTCGACATGGCCGGATACCGGAACCGGCTCGTCGACCTCTACGACGAGGTCACGGCTGACGAGCTCTACAGCATCCTCTCCTCTGAACTCGAAGACTTCCGCCGGTTCGTCCGGGCGATACGCGACTACCTCGCGTAAGGTCCGACTACGACCGCCCGGCCGCCAGCCTCTCCAGCTTCTGGAGCTCCTCGCTCTCCCCGACGACGGCGAGGACGGCCCCGCTCTGGATGCGGAAGGAACCGAGAGGCGAGAGGTGGGTGGTGCCGCCCTGCCTGACGAGCATGACCCTGACCTGCACCCCCATGGCCGGCAGTTCCCGCAGCTCCTTGCCCACCAGGGGTGAGCCCTCGCCCACGGGAAGCTGGCTGATGCCCTCACCAGGGGTGGTGGTGGAGATCATGTCCGACATCATCTGGAGGATGGAGGGGTTGACCGCACTCTTGGCCAGGAGTTCGGCCCCGAGGGAGAGCGGGGAGATGACCCTCGTGGCCCCGGCGAGGTAGAGACGGCGGCTGGCTTCACGTCCGGTGGCCGCGGATATGACCTCGATGTCCCTCCTGATGTCGCGCGCCTCGAGGGTGAGGTAGACGTTGAGGGTGTCGTCAGAGAAGGTCGAGATGATGGCCCTGGCCCTCTCGATGCCCGCCCGCCGGAGGACGTCCTCCTCGAGAGCGTCCCCCACCAGGAAGTACAGGCCCTTGTCCGCGGCTTCGCGAACCTTCTGGCGGTCCCGCTCCACGACCACGACCACCCCTCCCAGCCGGCGAAGCGCAGCCGCGCACCCCCGGCCGAGACGCCCGTAGCCGCAGACGATATAGTGGCCCCTGAGGTTGGAGATGGTCCTCTCCAAACGACCGGCACCCCCCCTCAGGACGAGGTCCATCAACTGCTCCTGGAAGACCGACAGGCCGAGGCCGAACACCAGGACCAGGCCCAGCGGGACCAGGAAGAGAGTCAGGACCCGGCCGCCGGGAGTCTCCGGGGCGATGTCCCCGTAGCCCACGGTCGTGACGGTCACGACGGTCAGATAGAGAGCCTCAAAGAAGCTCATGCCCTCGAACCATGAATAGGCCGCAGCCGAGAGGAGGACCAAGGCCGCCAGACCCAGGAGGATGTAGACCCTCACGCCCGGGCCGCGGCGGTCGTGGTCGTGCTCACCAGGAGCCTTCACAACATCATCCTCCCGCCGGTGCCCGGGGCTCCCCCTAGGATTGTTCCCAGGATGAAATTCCCTCGAGCCGGCGCCAGCCTCCCTGGGGACGATAACCCTCGGAGGCGTTCTTGTGGCGACAGGCGAAATCCTCCTCTACCTCGGAGCGGTCGGCGGGGTCTACTTCCTGGTCACCATGCTGCTCGCCCTCATCCATGACGAGCCGCACGCGACTCTGCGGGCCTGGGGTCTGGGCGTGTGCCTGGTCCTGATGCTGATCGCCGCCATGGTGGTCCACGACACGGCAGGCCCGACGGAGGCCCCCGGTCCGTCCTACCCGCCCCGCATTCCGGGGCTCCCCCTCACGCCGCAGGAAGCCCCGTCTCCGGGGCCGAGGGCGCCTTCGCCCCCGGGCAGACCGAGCTGACGCCGGGCGTTCGCGCTCGTGGGGAAACAGGTGGAGGTAAGGCACCGGTACCTCTTACCGCACCCGGCCGCTACGGCAGGTCCTTGCCGCTCGAGCCGAGGGTGACCCGGGCGTGCTTGACGCCCTTGAGACTGCCGAGCCTGTCGGCCATCTCTCTGATGACCGCCGCCTTCCCCTTCACGACGAGGGCTTCGAAGCAGTGCTGGTGGTCGAGGTGGACGTGGACCGTGGTCACCACCGTGTTGTACTCGTGCTGGACGGCGGTGAGGGACTCGCTGAGACCCCTCGTGTGGTGGTCGTAAAGAAGGCTGACGACCCCCACGACCTCGCGGTCGCCCGCGGCCCACTCGCTCTCGACGAGGCTGTCCCGGATGAGGTCGCGCAGGGCCTCGGACCGGCTGGTGTAGCCCTTCTCCGCGATGAACCGGTCGAACCGTTCGAGGAGCCTCGCGTCCATCGAGACGCTGAAGCGCACGAGTCCGGTCACGGTCATGTCGCCGCCCGCTCCTCCCGCCGCACTCCACTCGCACGGCAAAGACAGGATACCGCTCGCCTCGGAGCATGTAAAGGGCGGGC
>CAJXZV010000017.1 GCA_913063835.1 uncultured Eubacteriales bacterium | reverse complement strand
CGCGGCCTCGAGTCCCTGGCCCTGTTCCGGAAGGCCCTCTGGTCGGGACTATGGTTCGAGAGCGCGGTCCAGGAGGCCGTGAGGGCGGAGGGCCGGGGCCGGGCGATGAGGCCGCGGGAGGCGGGACGACCGGCGTCGGGCCCCCAGGCGCGCGGGCGTCAGGCCTCCGAGCCTGCGGCCCGGAGGGCGGGCCGCCTGTGTGTCGGTCTGGTCGGTCACTCCTACAACCTGTTCGACCCGGGAATCAACCTCGGTCTCTGCGCGAAGTTGCGCCGGCTGGGTTGCGACATCATGACCAGCGAGAACCTCAGCGAGGAAGAAGTCAGAGCCGAGTCGGTGCGGATGCCCAAGGAGATCTTCTGGAGTTCCGGGCGGCGGGTCCTGGCGGCTGTCAGCCGCTTCAGGCGGGAGGGGCTGGTGGACGGGATCATCCACATCGAGTCCTTCGGGTGCGGTCCGGAATCGATGGTCGGGGAGATCGCCGAGCGCGAGACCAGACGCCAGTCGCGCATGCCCTACATGGTCCTGACCGTTGACGAGCACACGGGTGAGGCCGGACTGGAGACCAGGTTGGAGGCCTTCGTCGACCTCATCGAAAGGCAGAGGCGGCAGGGCGTGCGCGCGGGCCGCGGTCGGGAGGAAGCCGGTTGATAGTGACCTTCGCCCACATGGGCAACCTGTGGATCGTCGTCAAGACCATCCTCGAAGACCTCGGGGTCGAGGTGGTCGTGCCGCCGCGTCCGAGCCGGAAGAGCCTCGACCTCGGGGTGAGGCACTCCCCGGAGTTCGCCTGCTTCCCGCTGAAACTCAACATCGGGGATTTCATCGGGGGTCTCGAACGCGGTGCGGAGGCCGTCGTCATGGTGGGCGGGGTGGGCCCCTGCCGCCTCGGGCACTACGCACAGGTACAGGAGCAGATCCTGCGCGACCTCGGGTACCGGTGCGAGATGATCGTGCTCGAGCCGCCGAGGGGGCGGCTGGCCGAGCTTCTCGCTAAGGTCCGCTACCTGACCGGGAACAAGCCCCTCGGCCGGGTCTGGCGGGCCGTCCGCTTCGGCCTCGAGAAGCTGTCGGCTCTGGACACCCTGGACCAGGCCCTGGCCAGGGCGAGGCCCCTGGAGAGGAGGCCGGGGCGGGTCGAGGACGTGCACCGGCGGGCCGTCGAGGCGGTGGCCGGGGCGGCGGACGTCCGGGCCGTGCGCCGGGCGGCGGCTGAAGGGGTCCGGGCCATCGAGGGATGTGTCACCCCGGAGGCCGCGGGCGATGGTGCGGCCGTCCTCAGGGTCGGCCTCGTGGGCGAGATCTACATGGTCGAGGAGCCCTTCGCCAACCAGGAGCTCGAGCGGAGGCTCGGTCGGCTGGGGGTCGAGGTCAGGCGGGCCGTCTACCTCTCCGACTGGGTCCGGACCCATCTCCTGCCGAACCCGTTCCGGCTCCGGCGGAGGTGTCGGGCGTCGCTGGTCCGCCGGGCGGCAGCGCCGTACCTCGGCCACTTCGTCGGGGGCGAGGGCCTGGTGAGCGTCGGGGAGAGCGTTCTCCTCTCGCGCGAGGGCTACGACGGGGTCATCCACGTGGCCCCCTTCACCTGCATGCCGGAGATCGTGGCATCGAGTCTCCTGCCGGAGGTGAGCCGTGACCTCGGGGTTCCGGTGATGAGCCTCTTCCTTGACGAGCACACGGCAGAAGCCGGCCTGGTGACGCGGCTGGAGGCCTTCGTCGACCTCCTGGCGCGGCGGCGCGCGGCCCTAGGGGCCGGAGTGCGCCCGCCGGCGGCGCGGGGGACGGCCGGGGCCGGGACCTGACAACAGGACACACTTCGGGCTGACGGGACGGAGATGGTGGTCTTGGCAGGGCAACACGTCTACCTGGGCATCGACGTCGGCTCGGTCACCACCAAGATCGTCGGCATGCTGCCCGACGGCGAGATCGCGGGGGCGGTCTGCCTGGAGACGCTGGGCCAGCCGGCCCGGCAGATAATGCGGGGGCTCACCGCGGTGGGCGAGGCCCTCTCCCGCCGCGGGACGCCGGTGGTGGCCGGCGTGGGGACCACGGGCAGCGGCCGGAACCTGGCCGCCGCGCTCGTCGGGGGTGATGTCGTGAAGAACGAGATCACCGCGCACGCCGTGGCCGCGCTCCATCAGGTCCCCGGGGTCCGGACGGTCCTGGAGATAGGGGGGCAGGACTCCAAGGTCATCGTCCTTCGCGACGGGGTCGTGGTGGACTTCGCGATGAACACCGTCTGCGCCGCCGGCACCGGGTCCTTCCTCGACCGGCAGGCGGCCCGCCTGGGGCTCGACATCCGGGAGTTCGGCCGGTTGGCGCTGCGCTCGACCCGGCCGGTCCGGATCGCCGGACGGTGCACGGTCTTCGCCGAGAGCGACATGGTCCACAAGCAGCAGGTGGGCCACAGCGTCGAGGACATCGTGGCCGGGCTCTGCCGCGCGCTGGTCCGGAACTACCTTAACAACCTGGCCAAGGGAAAGGACCTGGAGCCGCCCTTCGTCTTCCAGGGCGGAGTGGCCGCCAACGCCGGGATGGTGCGGGCCTTCGAGGAGGCCCTCGGTCATGAAGTCATCGTGCCCGAGCACCATGCGCTGATGGGGGCCTACGGGGCGGCCATCCTGGCCCAGGAGTGGCGGGAGGGCCGCGGTGTGTCCGGGCGGAGGTCCGGGCGGGACGAGGCGGCCCTGACGCGGTTCCGGGGCTTCGACCTGAGGGAACGCGACTTCCGGACCTCGGCCTTCGACTGCGACGGGTGTCCCAACGAGTGCGAGATCATAGAGGTGTTCCTCGACGGTGCCCTTGTCGCCAGGTGGGGCGGGCGCTGCCGCCGGTGGGAGAGGGACACGGCCGTGCCGCCGGCCTAGATAGTGCGGACCGCCTCGGCCGGCCTGCAGGACCGGGCCCCCTCAGGGCAGAAAGGCCGGAGGGACCTGGAGAGGGGTGACGGGACTGGGGCCGGGGGGAGCCGCCGACGGGCCGAAGACCGGTAGGGCGTCCGGTTGCGGGGTGTCCCGCGCCACGCCGCGGCCCGCTCGATGGCGGGAACTGGCCTGGCCCGACCTGTGGGCAGCGGCGGGGGTGATGCTCGCCGGCCAGGTGACGGCCTTCGTCGCGGCCCTCGTGCTCTCGCGGGTCCTGGGAGGGTTCTCCCATACGGCGGCCGCGCTGGGGAACCTGGCCCTGCCGGTCGTGCTCGTCCTCGGAGGGCTCTGTCTGATATCACGGGCCAACGGCCTCCGATGGCGCCAGACGGCCGCCCTGGCTCTCGACTTCCGGACCGGAGACTGGGTCTATCCCGTCCTCTACCTCCTCATCGTCCTGCCGGCGTCCTTCGGGACGGCCGTCCTCATCCAGGGGCTGGGTCTCACGGTGGGAGAGGTGCACAAGGCCCTGCTCACCCACCCGGTGACGATGGTGGCGGGGTTCACCCTGGTCCCCCTGGGGGAGGAGCTGTGGGGCCGCGGCCTCGTCTACGGCGCGCTCCGGCGCTGGGGACCGTGGGTGGCCGTCCCGGGGACGGCGATCCTGACGGCCGCCGTCCACCTTGACCCGGCCCAGGTCCTGGCCACCCTGCCGGGGATGTTCGCCTTGTCGTGGCTCCGCTGGCGGACGGGCCGGCTCGCACCGTGCGTGGCCGCCCACGCGGCGAACAACTTCGTCCTGGCCGCGCTCCTCAGCCTCGCCCTGCGCCTTGGATTCTCCGCCTAGAGCGTCCGGTTCACGAACGATGAGTGAGCCGGCAGGGTTGACCGCGCGCGGGAAGAATAGGCTGGTGTTGCGGAGGCCGCGGCGCGTGCGACAGGCCCGTGCAGGCAGACGGGGCGCCGGCTCGCGGCACCGGCGCGTCGAGGCGGAGGCCAAGGCTTCGCCCTCGGAAGGGGACTTGAGAAGGCGCGATGTTCTCTCGCTTCGATATCGTCACGATGCTCCTTTCGCTGCCGGCCATCATCCTCGCCCTGAGCGTGCACGAGTACGCCCACGCCAGAGCGGCGGACAGGTTGGGCGACCCGACCCCACGCCTGAGCGGGCGGCTGACCCTCGAACCCTGGGCTCACCTCGACCCTGTGGGCACGCTCATGCTCATCCTCTTCCGGTTCGGATGGGCCAAGCCGGTGCCCATAAACCCGCGGAACTTCGCCGACCCGCGGCGGGGGGTGCTCATAACCTCCCTGGCCGGTCCGCTCAGCAACATCGCCGTCTCCGCCGCGGCCGCGCTCATGCTCTCCTTCCATGTCGAGACATGGCCCCTCGTCGGCCGCATCCCCTACGTGTACCAGATGGTCTTTTACGTCTTCCTGCTGAACCTCTTCTTCGCGGTCTTCAACCTCATCCCCGTCCCGCCCCTGGACGGCTCGAAGATCCTGATGGCCCTGCTTCCCGGGCGTCAGGCCTACGCGTACAGCCGCATCGAGCCCTACGGGCCCCTCATCCTGATGCTGCTCCTGTTCACCGGGGTGGCGGGGCCCATCATCGGCGGGCTTGCCCGGGCCCTGGGCTCGGTCATCCTCCTTGTGACCAACTCCCTGGCCGGCCTCTTCGGACTGTGACAGTAGAGGACATGGCCGCACGGGACGGGCGCCGGGGCGGGTACAGGGTGAGGCTGGACGTCTTCGAGGGCCCTCTCGACCTCCTGCTCCACCTCATCAAGCGGGAGGAGATGGACATCTACGACATACCCATCGCACGCATCACCGCCCAGTACCTCGAGTACATCGAGGGCCTTGTCGTCCTTGACCTCGACCTGGCCTCCGAGTTCCTGCTCATGGCGGCGACCCTCATGGACATCAAGTCCCGCATGCTCCTGCCGCGCCCGGCGCCGGACCGCTTCCTGACCGAGGAAGACCTCACCGACCCCAGGGAGGAACTGGTCGTCCGCCTCCTGGAGTACAAGCGCTACAAGGAGGCGGCCGAATCCCTGAGGGCGAGGGCGGAGGAGGCCGGACGCCGTCACAGCCGCTTCGGCGGACCCGGCGGGCCCCTCCCGCTGCCGGGCCCCGAGGGCGGCCGGGCCGGGTCCGGCGCTCTGCTCAGGCCGGCCGGGGCGTCTGGCCCCGAGGGTGACGCCGAGGGCACGGGCGTGACCCTGGCCGACCTCGTCCGGGGTCTCCAGAGCGTCCTCCGCGAACTCGAGGACGGCCCGGCGGTGGAGGTCGGCAGGGAGACCGTCACCGTGGAGGAGAAGGTCGCGGAGATGACGTCTCTCCTGCTCGAGGCGGGCGAGGGCGGACTTGACTTCATCGGCCTCCTGCGGCGGGCCCGAACGAGACTGGAGGCGGTGGTGGCCTTCCTGGCCCTCCTGGAACTCCATCGCCGGGGCCTCGTGCGGCTGAGGCAGGAGCGGCCCTTCGGGCCGATCACCGTGTGGGCCCGGCCGGGATTGGGTGAGGAGAAGGTGATGCCGGCTTGACGGACCCCGGTCGGAGCACGTCCCGCCCGCCGGCCGAGGCCGGGACTCCTCCCCCTGAGAAGGTAAAGGCCGCGCTCGAGGCCCTGCTTCTCGTGTCCTCCGAGCCCCTCAGCCCACGCCGGGCGGGGCGAATCCTGGGCCTGACCGAGACCGAGGCCCGCACCTGTCTGGAGCTCCTCGCGGAGGATTGGCGCCGGAGGGACGGGGGCCTTGAGATAGTCGAGGTGGGCGGCGGGTTCAGGTTGGTCACACGGCCCGAGTACGACGAGTACGTGGCCAGGCTGGAGCCCTCGCGTGTGAAGCCGCCCCTCACGCAGGCGGCCGTGGAGACCCTGGCCATAATCGCCTACCGGCAGCCGGTGAGGCGGGCCGACATCGAGAGGGTGCGCGGAGTCCGTTGCGAGGGCGTCCTCGGCACCCTGCTCGAACGTGGTCTCATCGAGGAGGTCGGCCGTGCCGACGGCCCGGGCCGGCCCATCCTCTACGGCACCACAAGGCGGTTCCTCGAGTTCTTCGGCCTGCGGGACCTCAGCGAACTCCCGCCGCTGCCCGAGGTGGACGCCCTCCGGGACGACGGCGAGGGGGGAGCGGAAGGCGGCACCCTGTAACCCTCCGGTGTCTGGCGGCGTATCTTGCCAGGGTGGGGCGGCAGAGGCAAAAAGGGAGGGGTGGCTTTGCCCGCACCGGAGGTCACCGGGGTCCGCCACGGACTCTACCGCGACGATGCGAACCTCCTCCTTGCCAGCCGGGTCGTCGTGGACATGACGGGCCTCACCGACTGGACGTGGTTCACCCTGACGTCGCCGGACCGGCTGGTGTTCGACCTCTCGCCGGCCGTGTTCGGAGGCGGGGTCGGTCACCTGCCGGTGGGGGACGGGCTGGTGCGGGCCGTCCGTTGGGCCGCCCACCCGGGGGAGAGAGTGAGAGTGGTCCTTGACCTCACGCGCCCGGCCGCCCACCGCTCCTTCCGGCTCGTCGACCCTCCGCGTCTGGTCATCGATGTCGACCGGCTCGAGGTGACCCTCTACTCGCACGAACGTGCCCGCCTGGAAGTCCTGCCCCTCGACGAGTATCTCATCGGGGTCCTGGCCGCGGAGGTGCCGCCCACGTTCCAGGCGGAGGCTCTCCGGGCGCAGGCCGTCGCCGCGCGCACTTACACCCTGAGGAGGCTCAGGACCTTCGGCGGCCGGGGCTGCTCGGTCCATCCCGGGGCGGACGTCTGCTCCGACCCCGCGCACTGCCAGGGCTATTCCTCCCCCGAGCGCCTGCGGGACTCCTGGCGGGAGGACTACGACGCCCTGCGGGGCCGCCTGGCCGCTGCCGTGAGCGACACGCACAACCTCTTCGTCGCCTACGGTCCCAGACCCGCCGAGGCCGTCTACCATTCCACCTGCGGAGGACACACCGCTTCCTCGGCCGAGGTCTGGGGGCAGTCCCTACCTTACCTCGAGGGGGTGCCCTGCGAGTACTGCCGAATCTCGCCAGGCTACCGGGAGACGCGCCGTCTGTCGCTGGCCGAGGCCAGGCGGCGCCTAATGGCGGAATTCTTCGCCGTGAAGGAGACGACCGCCTCGGGGAGGACACGCCGGGCCGAGGTCGCAGGATGTTCCTTCACCGGCTCGGAACTCAGGGACCGGCTCGGCCTCGCCTCGACCCTCATCGAGAGCGTCTCGGGGGACCTCGCGGTCACGACGCGCGGGTCCGGCCACGGTGTGGGCCTGTGCCAGTGGGGCGCCGAGGGGCAGGCGCGGCTGGGGCGCAGCTACCGCGAGATTCTGCGGTACTATTACCCGGGGACCGACCTCCGAGGCGTGAGGTTCGTGTCGGGTGCGGGGGGCGGTGCGCCCGGCCCGGGGAAGCCGGATTCCCCGTCGCCGGAGGGGCCCGGCGAGCCCCAGCCTGTGGTCGTCATCGACCCCGGCCATGGGGGAGTGGACCCCGGGGCTGTCGGCCCCAGGGGGACCTACGAGAAAGACGTGAACCTGGCGGTGTCGCTGGCCGCCGCCGAGGCCCTCACCGGGCGTGTGGAGGTGCACCTGACGCGACGCGAGGACGAGACGGTCTCCCTCCGCCGTCGGACCGACCTCGCCAACGAGAAGAAGGCCGTCCTTTTCCTCAGCGTCCACGCCAACGGTTCCGTCCGCCCGGAGGCCGGCGGCACCGAGACCTACCACTTCCCGGGCTCGCGCCTGGGGGGCCTTCTGGCCCGTGCGGTCCAGAGGCGTCTCCTGGAGGCCCTCAGGCGCCGCGACCGGGGGGTGAAGGAGGCCGATTTCTTTGTCCTGCGGGAGACCATCTGCCCGGCCGCCCTCGCCGAGGTCCTGTTCCTCACGAACCCGGAGGAGGAGGCTCTTCTCCGGGACCCCCGGGTCCAGGGGAAGGTCGGGCGGGCCCTCGCCGCGGCCGTTCTCGACTACCTGGCGGAAGTGAGGTAGGCGCGGGGACCGCGCCGGCGGTGGGAAGGTTGTCGCTGGTCATCGGGGGCACGGACGCCGCGACCGGTGGGGGTTAACGGCACGGCTGACTAGTCATACTAGCTGTAGCCTGGCCCTTAAACCCACCGGGCTCAAGTGAGAGGGGCGTCACGCTTGGCCGAACACCCCATTCAAGGCCTGATGAAGACGGCCATGGAGAGCATTCGCGACATGGTGGACGTCAACACCATCGTCGGGGATCCCGTCGAGTCTCAGGACGGGGATGTCATCCTGCCCATATCGCGGGTCTCCTTCGGCTTCGCCGCCGGCGGGGCCGAATACGGGGTGCCGGGCAGGAGGTCCGGGGAGAAGGGCGGCGGCGGTGACGGAAGCACCCAGCTCCCGTTCGGCGGTGGCAGCGGCGCGGGCGTAACCATCAAGCCGGTCGGGTTCCTCGTGGTCGGCCGCGGACAGGTGAGGCTCCTTCCGGTCGACGGCAGGGCCTTCTACGACCGACTGGTAGACCTCGCCCCGCAAATCATCCAGCAGCTCCAGAACATGGTCGCCGGGGACGGGACGGCCTACGAACCCGAGCCTCAGCCCCGCCGGCGCCGTGTGAGGTCCGAGACCGAGGTCTAAGGCGTCTGAGACCGCGTCATCGCTGCACGACCCCGTCCGCCCGCATCGGTCGCAACCGCGCCCGCCGTCCGTCGGCCTCGGGCGTCATCCTGGTCTTCGTCCTGGCGCTGGCTCTCTCGTGTCGGGCCGCCGCCGGTCCGCCGATTCCGGCGGCGGCACGGGGTCCGTCCCCCCCTGCGTCGGCGGCCTCGCGGGGTCCGGGTGCGGACTCCCCGGTGCCGGCCGCTGTCGGGGGGGGGTCAGGGGCGGGAGTCGTCGTTCCCGAAGGAGCGCCGCCTGCGCCGCGGGTAACGGCGTCCTCCGCGGTCCTCATCGACGTCTCGTCCGCCCGGGTCCTTTACGCCAAGAACGCCCGGGAGAAGAGAGCCCCGGCCAGCCTGACCAAGGTCATGACCGCTCTGGTGTGCCTCGAGGCGGGGGACCTGGACGACACGGTCACGGTGAGCCGGACGGCCGCGGCCGTGGGCGGCTCGTCCATCTGGCTCGAGGAGGGGGAGACCCAGAGGCTCGAGGACCTCCTCTACGGCCTCTTGCTGCGGTCGGGGAACGACGCGGCCGAGGCCGTCGCCGAACATGTCGCCGGGAGCGTCGAGTCCTTCGTGCTCCTCATGAACCGGCGCGCGGCCGAGATGGGCCTCGCCGACACCACCTTCCGCAACCCCCACGGCCTGCCGGCTCCCGGGCACCTGACGACAGCGGCCGACCTCGCCCGGATAGCCCATGAGGCGCTCCTTCGCCCCGACTTCCGGCGGGTCGTCTCCACCCGGCGCCATGTCATGCCCTGGCCCGGCCGGCCGTGGGACCGTGTCCTATACAACGAGAACAGGCTTCTGTGGGTCTACCCCGGAGCCGACGGAGTGAAGACCGGCTGGACCAGTGAAGCGGGCCGGTGCCTCATCGCCTCGGCCACGCGAGGCGGGTGGCAGCTGGCCGTGGTTCTGCTCGACGCCCCGGAGATGTGGACCGACGCCGTCCGGCTTCTTGACTGGGGCTTCAGCAGTTTCCGCCCGGTCCTCATCCATCCCGAGGGCGCCCCCGTGACCAGGGTGCGTCTGGCCGGCGCGGCGGAGAGATGGGTGGACCTTGTCGCCGGCCGGGCGGTGAAGGTCGCCCTGCTCCCGGGCGAGCTGGAGCGGGTGTCTCTGACCCCGTCGGCCCCCGTTTTCGTCCGGTCACCGCTCCCCGAAGGCGCCGAGGTCGGGTCCTTGTGGGTCTCCCTGGACGGGGCGCCTCTGGCGTCTTTCCCGCTCGTCACGGCTCAGGACGTGCCCGGCGGCGGCCTGGTGGCCAGCTTCCTGCAGGGCCTTTGGGCCTTGGTGGTGACCGCACTCTCGAGGCTCTTCCCGTGACGGCCCGCCGGCGGCCGGCGCTCCCGGCCCGGGATAGGTGCCGCCTCCCTTTTGAGGAATGATGTCCATGTCAAGGCAGGATTCAGCAAACAATGTTGAATGTTCCTTGGTTTGCATTTTGAAGGGAGGCCTAGAGCTTTGAGAGACCGTCCATGGTACAAGAACTGGCCGAAAGGACTGCCCACCTCGTTGGACTACCCCAAGGTGCCCCTCTACAAGTTCCTGGAGAGTTCCGCAGCGAGGCATCCCGACCGGGAGGCCATCATCTTCCAGATCGGGGATGCGGTGACCACCTACGGTGAGCTCTGGGACAAGGCCCAGCGCTTCGCCACCGCGCTGGCCCGGATGGGCGTGAAGAAGGGCGACCGGGTCGCCGTCCAGATGATCAACAATCCGCTGACGGCCATAGCCTACTACGGCATCCTTCGAGCCGGAGCCGTCTACTGCCCCTGCAACCCACTGCTCAGCTACCGGGAACTCCATCACCAGTTGGTGGATACGGGGGCCGAGACCTTCATCATCTTCGAGATGTTCATGGACAAGTTCGAGCCCATCCGTTACGACACGCAGGTCAAGAGGCTCATCGTGTCGGGCATCTCCGAGATGCTCCAGCCTCCGACGCCGACCGATGTCAAGCCCTACGGAAGGGGGACCTACAGTCTGCTCTCCCTCATCAACGACACCCCCAGCGACCCGCCGGACATCGAGTTCGACGTTGAGAACGACTTGGCCCACATAGCCTACACCGGAGGCACCACCGGGGTGCCCAAGGGCGTCATGGTCACCCACTACAACGCCGTGGTGGCCAACATCCAGCAGGCACACTGGGGCATGGGAGGACGGCCCGTCGTCGACGATGACGGCCTTCTCGACATCGTCGACCCCATCGAGACGGACGACCGGGAGGACTGGGACTACCCGGTGGGCCCGGCCGGACAGAAGTGGCTGGTCATCGTCCCCTGGTCGCACGCCATGGGGGTCAACGGCTACCTCAACATCCCGGTCTACAAGGGCGACACCATGGTCGTCCATCCCCGCCTCGAGATGCCGGCCTACATGAACGACCTCGTCAAACACAAGTGCACCGGCTGTGGCGGGGCTCCCCAGTTGCTCATCGCCATGCTCAACTACCCGGGCATCGAGAAGCTCGACCTGTCGAACATCAGGACGGTGGGATGCGGGGCCGCCCCCCTCCCGGTGGACGTGTACCGGGGCCTGTCCAAACTCCTGCCTAACGCGCTCATCATCGAGGGTTACGGGCTGACAGAGATGACGCTGGGCGCGACCACCAACCCGATCAACCGGTCGGGCATGAGGAAGCTGGGCTCGGTCGGACTTCCGGTGTTCGACACCGACGTCAAGATTGTGGACATAGACGACCCTACGGTGGAGATCGACTTCAACGAGATCGGCGAGGTCTGCCTCAGGGGTCCGCAGATGATGAAAGGCTACTGGAAGAACCCCGAGGAGACCTCCAGGGTCATAATCGACGGTTGGCTCCACACGGGCGATCTCGGCTATCTCGATGAGGACGGCTACCTCTTCCTGGTCGACCGGAAGAAGGACATGCTCATCTACAACGGCCATAACGTCTATCCGCGCGAACTGGAGGAGATCCTCTTCACCCACCGCGCCGTGAAGGACTGTGCCGTCATCGGCAAGCCTCACTCCCTGACCGGAGAGATTCCCAAGGCCTTCGTGGTCAGAAAGCCCGACGTGAAGGTGACCGAACAGGAGCTCATGGACTTCGTCAAGGTCCGGGTGGCCGACTACAAGCAGATCCGCGAGCTCGAGTTCATCGATGAACTGCCGCGGAACTACGCCGGGAAGGTGCTCCGGCGGGAGCTCAGGCGCTGGGAGATCGAGCGGGTGGCCGCCGGCGAGGTGGCCGCCGAGACGGAGGAGGAACTGGGACTCTAGGTGGAGCAGCTCCCCCCGCCCGGCGACGCTCCGCCGGGCGGGGGGAGCGGGGAGACGATGAACCCACCGGCGGCGCCTCACCGAAGCCTTTGGACGCCGCGCGGGATTGAAAGACGAAGCGGACGAAAGGGCCGCCCGGACGCCGGGAAGATTATCCCTCAGGAGGCTCTCTGTCCCGTGACATCACTCCCTTGGGCCGGTCCCGGCGTCTGGGCGGGGGTCCTGTTGCTGGCTGTCGTCGTCCTTCTCCTTCTTCCGGTCCCGTTCCGCTTCAGCTTCTCCTACCGCGGAACGGAGGCGGGCGGGGAGGCCGTGTTCGAGTTCTCGCTCTTCGGAGGCCGCTGGCTGCGGCGGCGGGTGGTCCCTCTCCCGGACATAGGGCCCGCCGGCGGGGCCGGGAGGACGGGTCTCACGGCTTTCGTCGGGAAGGCCGCTGGTCTCGCCCACCGCATCCTCGCGCGGGAGGAGAGACCGGCCCTTGGTGGGCTCCTCCGCCGGGCGGCCGCGGGACGAGACACCTACGCCAGGCCCCTCCTGGCCCTCGCCCGGATGACCTTGTGGACGAGACTGTCCTGGAGGACCGTTCTCGACCTGGGTGACGCGGCCGTGACAGGCCTCGGGGCCGGAGTGCTGTGGGCCGTCAAGGGGACACTGGCCGCGGCCGCTCGGCAGGCCCTGCGCCTCGGTTCGGGGCAACCCGAGTTCCTGGTCACACCCGATTTCGAGGGAGGCGGTGTCTTCAGCGTCATCGAGGGACGTGGAACCCTGAGGGTGGGTCAGCTCCTTGTCGTCGCTCCCATGGTGGTCAGGGGTGTCCTCAGGCACGGGCGTTCCGGACGACGGCGGTGGCCGCCCTCTGGAGGCTCTTCTCGTGACGGCTCTCCGTCGTCCGCGCGGCCTCGGGTTTCAGCCGCGGCCCGGCGGGAAGTCTAACCGAAGAGGACTCTCGAGACAGGGGTGGGGCGGCCCAGGTGAGGACGCTCTGGAAGGGCGCCATCAGCTTCGGACTCGTCCACATACCGGTCAGGGTCTACCCGGCCACGGAGAACAAGGGAGTCAAGTTCCGCTATCTGCACCGCGAGTGCAAGACGCCCGTCCGATACCTCAAGTACTGCCCCACGTGCGGGCGCGAGGTCGGGCCCGAGGAGATCGTCAACGGGTACGAGTACCAGAAGGGCCGGTTCGTCGTCCTGGAGGACGAGGACTTCGAGCGCCTGCCGGCACCGGAGACCAAGGTCGTCGACATCGTGGACTTCGTGGACCTGGCGGAGATCGACCCCATCTATTTCGACAAGAGCTACTACCTTGCGCCCGCCGACGGAGGTGTCAAGGCCTACGCCCTGCTCCGGAGGGCCATGGTCGAGACGGGGCGAGTGGCCATCGCCAGGGCCGTGCTGAGGGCCAAGCAGCATCTCGCCGCCGTCCGGGTGCTGGAAGGACGCGTCTTGGTGATGGAGACCATGTTCTGGCCTGACGAGATAAGGTCCTGGGCGGGGCTGGAAGGAGTCGACGCGGAGCCGACCTTTCACGAGAACGAGCTGCGCATGGCCGAGACTCTCATCGGGAGCCTCACGGGGCCTTTCATGCCCTCGAAGTACACGGACGAGCACCGCCAGGCCCTACGAGAGCTCATCCAGGCGAAGGTCGAAGGGCGGGAAATCTACGAGCACCGTGAGCCCGAGGCGGTCAAGGTGCTCGACCTGATGGAGGCCCTGCGGGCCAGCGTGGAGATGGCCCGCTCGCACAGAGCCGGTGGGCCGCCCGGGACGACGTGAGATGTGCGGTCGGCCGGAAGCCCCGGAGCGAGCCGGGAAGGCCCTCCACCACCCGGGCGCCCTCGAGTTCGGAAAGGTCCGGCCGATGCTGGCGGAGGCGGCTCCGGCCCCGTTCGACGGCGACGACTGGCTCTTCGAGGTGAAGTGGGACGGCTACCGGGCCCTGGCCTTCCTCGAGAGGGGAGCGGACGCCGGAAGGGGAGGAGACGGCGGCGGCCGGACCCGCCTCCAATCCCGCCGGTTGAGAGACCTCACCCCGGGCTTCCCCGACCTCGGCCGCCTTCACAGCCACCTCGAGGGGCGGCAGGCCGTTGTGGACGGGGAGATCGTCGCCCTGCGCGACGGGCGGCCCGACTTCCAGACCCTCCAGAGGGGCGGACGCCCCGTCGTCTACATCGCCTTCGACATCCTGGAACTCGACGGGGAGGTGCTCATCGGCCGGCCGCTGGCGGAGAGGAGGGACATCCTGGACCGTCGTCTCGGGGCCGGGCCGGACCTCGTCGTCTCCCGGGCCGTCCTCGGACGCGGGACGGACTTCTACCGGGCCGTGGTCCGGAGCGGGCTGGAAGGCGTCGTGGCAAAGAGGCTCGACAGCCCCTACCGGCCCGGCCGGCGGAGCCGGGACTGGCTCAAGGTGAGGAACGTTCGCCGGCTCTTCGCCGTGGTGTGCGGCTACACCCGGGCGGCCGGCGCCCGTCCCTTCGGCTCCCTCGTCCTGGGCCTGGCCGACCGGAGGGGCCGGCTCGTCTACGCGGGTCTCGTCGGCACGGGCCTGGACCAGAGGGAGATGGCTTCCCTCCTCGGGCTCCTCGACCGGACCGGTCCCTGCCCCTTCCCGGACGGGGAGCCGCGGTCCCTCCGCGGCAGGGTGGAGTGGGTGGAACCGGTGCACGTCGTCGAGGTGGAGTGTCTGGAGCTGACGGCCGACGGACATCTGAGGCACCCGGTGTACCGCGGCCTGCGCCCGGACAAGGACGTGGCCGACTGCCAGGTGCCGGCCGAGAGGCATGGGGGAGCAGGATGACCGCCGGCAGGAGGGTCGAGGTGGAGGTCGACGGCCGCCGCCTGTCCCTGTCGAACCTCGACAAGGTCTACTGGCCGGAAGACGGCCTGACGAAAGGGGACCTGATCGAGTACTACGTCTGGGTCGCGCCGTGGCTTCTGCCCCATCTGGACGGGCGCCCGCTGAACCTCACCCGGTACCCCGACGGCATCCGCGGCAAGAGCTTCTACCAGAAGGACATCCCGCCGACGGCCCCGCCCTGGGTGAAGACTTTCCCCGTCCAGCACGAGGACCGCGTCGTCAACTACTGTCTGGCCGACAGCCGGGCGACCCTGGCCTGGCTCGCCCAGTGGGGCTGTGTGGAGATCCACCCGTGGCTCTCCCGGGTGGATGACCTGGACCGCCCGGACTTCGCCGTCTTCGACCTCGACCCGACACCGCCCGCGGGGTTCGAGGAGGCGGTCGAGGTCGCCCTCGCCGTCCGGCGCCTCCTCGCCGAGTTCGGCCTCAGGGTCTATCCCAAGACGTCCGGAGCGACAGGTCTCCATCTCTTCCTGCCCGTCGTGAGGCGCTGGTCGTACAAGGACCTGGAACGCTTCGTCGGTCGGGTGGCGGACGTCATCCACGAGGCCCTCCCCGGCCTGACGACCAGGGAAAGGACCGTCGCGAAGAGGAAGGGGGTCTACATCGACCACCTGCAGAACGTCAGGGGCAAGACCCTCGCTTCCGTCTACAGCCTCCGGCCGCACCCGGGCGCCCCGGTCTCCGCACCGGTGACCTGGGAGGAACTCCCCCGGGTGCGGCCGGAGGAGCTGAACATCCGCTCCGTCCGCGAGCGCCTCGGGCGCCTCGGGGACCTCTTCCGCCCGGTCCTCACCGACGTCCAGGACCCGGGGCCGATGATGAGGAACCTCGGCCTCGGTCCGCCCGAGCCGCGGGGCGGCCACCGTCGGCCGGCAACACTAGCCGAGCGCTAGCCGGCCGAGGTCCCGGCCCCGGCCCTGAGCCGGGCGATCTCCTCCTTCACCTGCGCCAGGCGCCGGCCGTGGAGCGGGTAGAGGGTGACGGCGACGAAGCTCAAGGCCAGGGCGATCCACGGGACGACGGTCATCAGCATGCGGATGGCCAGGACGGCCCGGGATGACTGGACGACGTCGGGGACGTAGCCGCCCCACTCGAGGACCGCGCTCGTGACCAGGCCCTGAAGAGCGATGCTGAGCCTGATGACGAAGCCGTGGACCCCGAAGTACATGCCTTCCCGCCTGGTTCCCGTCTTGAGCTGGTCCTCATCGATGACGTCGGAGATGAGGACGTCGATGAGCATCATGAGACCGGCGAGGCCGACGCCGATGAGGACCCCGGTGACGAGCATGGCCGTGAGGCTGGTGATGAATGTCAAGGGGATGAGGCCGAGAGCGAAGACGACGAGGCTCAGCCTCATGGCCTGCCGTGGACCGACGGCTCTGGTGACCTTCTGCCAGACGAAGAGCATGATGAAGGCCGAGCCGAACACGGTCAGGAAGATGACCGTCATCAGGGCGTCAGGGAGCCGGAGGACGTACTTGACGAAAAGGGGCATGGCTGCCGGGAGCACCACGAACGTGAACTGGGCGAAAAGGCTGGTGAGGACGAACGTCACGAACGACCTGTTGGCGAAGGTGTACCTCAGGGCCGGGCCCAGGGCGAGGGGCTCGCCTCCGCGGGCCTCGGGTCGTTCCCGGCTCCCGAGAAGGGAAAGATAGAGACCGAGCCCGGTGACCACGCCCAGGATGGCCCCTGTCAGGGGCCAGCCGAGCGATGTGTAGAGGACGGGCGGGAGGGCCATGGCCACGACCAGCCCGACGATGCCCAGGACCTGCCGGAGGGCTGAGACCTGGGCCCGCTCTGTGAGGGACGGGTACATCTCCGGGAAGAGGGCTGTCGAGTTGAGGATGACGAACGTGAAGAGGGTGTCGAAGACGAAGAGGACCACGATGAAGTAGGCGAAGAGGGCCCACCCGCCGAGGCCGGCGGGGGGAGTCCAGACCAGGGCGAGGGACACGGCCAGCGGGAGGCTTAGGAAGGCGATGTAGGGGATGCGCCGGCCCCAACGCGTTCTCGTCCGGTCGGAGATGTGCCCGGCAAGCGGGTCGTTCAGGGCGTTCCATAGGCCGTAAAGGGTCATCCCGAGGCCGTAGAGGGGGACCGGGAGCTTCAGGGTGTCGACGTAGAACCGGAGAAGCCAGGTACTCACCGCCTGTCCGGAGACGGCCGCCGACATGTTGGCGAGACTGTAGAGGAACTTGCGTCCGAAGGACATGCCGGATGACTGCTCCAATCGAGACCCTCCGTTCCCGCGGAAGGAGCCCGTCGGGCCCGCCCCGCGGCGGGTTCCGTACGGAAGCACAATTCTTCCGGCCGCTCCGCTTACCCTTCCGAGGACGGCTCAGGGCCCGGCCCGCGGGGTCTCTGGCCGGCGGGAAGGTGAGGCCGGCCGCCCAGCGAACACGCCAGATGGCCGGATGGCCGGACAGAGAGTATACACCTTGTCCTCGAAGGAGGTTCCCGGACCACGTGGTGTCTGAGCTGCTCAAGCCCCCTCCCCTGATGTCGGCCAAGAGAGTGCTCTGCGTTCAGCCCCACCCCGACGACATGGAGTGTGCGGCGGGGGGGACCATCGCCCTGCTGGCGGCCCGGGGGGCCACGGTCGTCTACGTGACCGTCACGGACGGGTCTTGGGGGGCCTTCGAGCCCGTGGACCCGGAAGAACTGGCCGAGACGCGGCGCCGGGAGCAGGTCGAGGCCTGCCGGGTGCTCGGGGTCGAGGAGATCGCCTGGCTGGATTTCCCCGACGGGCAGGTGCCGCCTGGTTCGGGTCACGTCCTGTGCCGGCATCTCGTGAGGCTGATAAGGAGCTACCGTCCTGACTGCGTCATGACCGTGGACCCCTGGACGCCTTATGAGGCTCATCCCGACCACTACAACACCGGCCTGGCGGTGGCGGCGGCGGTGCTCTTCAGCGGCCTCGCGGCGGCCCACCGGGAGGAGGGTCTCGAGCCGCACGGTCCGGAGATGGTCGCCTTCGCCGTCACGGCGCGTCCGAACACGTGGGTGGCCGTCGACGAGGTCTGGGAGAGGCGCACGAGAGCCCTTGAGGCCCACCGGAGCCAGTTCTCCACCCCCGTCGGCGAGGTGCAGAAGACCCTTCTCCGGCTCCAGGCGGAAGAGCTCGCCCGGCGGGGCCGGGCCGCCGGGAAGCTCCAGGAGGGGGTCATGCTGGCTGAGGCCTTCAAGGTGCTCAGCCCTCTGCACCTTCACTGCAATTGGGAGGCTCACAAGTGCTGACAGGCTGGCGTTCGTTGCTCGTCCGTTGCGCAAGGGCGGGTGTGTAGCTCCATGCCGTCCTCCCTCTTCGCAGCCAGGTGAAGGCCGCCATGCCCGGCGGGGCGCCGGCCACGCGAGGTAGGGGCGGGTGGACCAGGGCGGAGATGACCGCGGTTCCCAGGAAGGCCGCGGCGCTCCTCCCACGTTCGCCGGCTCTCCGCCTCTCCCCGGAGAAAGGCGCGGGCCGGAAACCTCGGGTGGCGGGGCTTCGTCCAGCACCGCCTGGCCGGACAGGCCCTCTGGCTCCTGGTCATGTTCGTGCTGTTCCCGGTCGGGCGAGCACGGAGGACGCCGCCCGTGTGGACAGGTAGACGGCGAAGAAGCGGTCCGTGGTGAGCCGAGGGGCCGTGGATTCACTCCATCGGGGTTAACACCCCGGGGGTTGCAGAGCCGGGGGCGGAAGCGAGGGCGCCCCCACGAGCCACGGTGCTCGGCTCTCTCTCTTTAGGTGGGGATTTCCCTGCCGCGAGGTTCAACCACCCTGCTCCTCATACTGGAACACGTCCTCTATCCCCTGGCCCAAGGCCCGGGCAATCCGGAACGCGAGCAGGAGTGAGGGATGGTACTTCCTCTGCTCAAGGGCGATGATTGTCTGTCGGGTGCAGCCGGCCTTCTCGGCCAACTGCTCCTGGGTCATCTCCCCGTTGATGAAGCGAAGATACCGGATCCGGTTCATGATCCGGCCTTCAGGCATGGTTCTTCAATCCCACGTGGTAGTAGTAGAGGCTCGCCGCCGACCCCACTATCCAGCCCAGCAGGAAGGTCGTGTAGGCCAGGAACCATAACCATCCGGCCGGAACGGTGCTCTGGGACTCATAGCGGACATACAGGCCGATGGACGCGAAAAAGACGTAGGCCATCACGGCCACCAAGGCGATAGCACAGGCCTTGCCCTGAATGAGGGCGTCGCGTTCATCCTGACCACCTTGCCGACAGCGGGTGGCATGGAGCGTCATCCAGAAGGCTATGAATCCCGCCAGCAAGACGAGAGCTGCCGCTTTCGGCCGCCAGTCATCGTAGAGCGCCCAGGTGCTCGGGCCGTCTCCCCAGAGAAAGAGGGCTACGAACACGAGAGCCACGATTCCCCATATTACGAGGGTGCAGAGCGCTCGCCTCTGCGGTTGAGTCATTGCAGGGACCTCCCCGTTTCCATCTGCGCCGATCCAAGTTTGAGCCACGCTGGTGATGTTGGCATGATTGTAATGAACATTTTACGCTATGTCAAGAGACTTTTACTAGGGTGGGTAGGAAGACAGACGCAACCTCCGCTGTGTGGAATCGAGTCGGCGGTGGTGGTTCGGTCTGCACGGCGGTGGTCTCCTCCCTATCTGGGAAGGGTCAGGTTGCTAATACATGCTGTGAATACGACATACTAGGGCCCGAGGCCGGAAGGAGGCGCGGGCCCTTGAAGGACGGCGCCGGGCGGAACATGCGGGGAGACGGGCCCGGAGAACCCCTGGAAGAGGTGCGCCGCCGGGTCCTGGCTGCGCTCGAGCTGGGAGCCGGGGCAACGGTCCGTTGGGTCAAGGCCGCGTGGGAGGCCGCCGACCGGCTGGTGAGGGCTCTCGAGGCCGGGGTCGACGGGGCGGCGGGTGCGCTCTGGCGCGCGGCCGGGGTGGACCCGCGGACCTTGACCGTGGAGAGGGTCGTGGCCAGGGCCCCGGCCGGGGTGAGGGCGGCCGTGGGCGCCGTCGGAGAGGGACTTGACCGGGCCGGGCGGTGGCTGGAGAACGTCCTCCGGTTCCTGCCCCGGGACCTGCAGTGGAGGAAGGCGGCCTCAGGCATGTCCATTCTGCTGGCTGTCGTGGCCTTCTCCAGCTTCGCCGTGCCTCCCGAGGCCAAGCCGTTCCCGGGCGGCCGCCGCCTGACTTTCGTCGGCTACTTCGAGAACGGCTGGGGCGGGTGGTACGTCGACTCCTTTCCCACCTTCCAAAGACACGTCGAGATAGTCGACATCGTCATGCCTTTCTGGCATTCGGTCCATCCGGACGGGAGCGTCGAGGACCGTGGCGTGCGTCGGGAGGTCATGGAGTTCGCCCGTTCCCACGGTGTCAAGGTGGTCCCGCTCTTCAACAACGCCAAGGGAAGGAACAGCGCCGGTTTTCTGGTCTCGGCTCAAGGTCGGGAGCAGGCGGTTAAGGAGATCGTGGAGGTCGTTCGGGAGTGGGGCTACGACGGGGTGCACATAGACTTCGAGCTCCTGCCGCCCGAATGGCGGGAGGCCTTCACTTCTTTTGTGGCCGAGTTGCGGCTGGCTCTCGGGGACGCGTGTCATCTCTCGGTGGCCGTGTTCCCGAAGGTCGACATCTCGGAGGAGATCCACGGTCTGTACGACTACAGGGCCCTTGCCGAGCTCTGCGACTTCATCGTCCTGATGGGCTATGACCGCCATTGGGCCACGGCCCCGGCCGGTCCTGTCTCACCTTACGACTGGATAGAACGGAACCTCGAATACGCCCTGGAGACGGCCGGGGTCGAGCCGCAGAAGCTCGTGCTGGGAGTCGGGGGCTATGGCTACGATTGGCCGGCCGGAGGCGGCAGGGCGAACCCGGCCTCCGTCGTGCCCTCCCGGTTCGCCGCCGACCTGGCCCGAAGACGGGGCGCCGCGCTGAAGTGGGATGACGAGAGCAACAATCCCCACTTCACCTATTTCCTGGAGGGCGTGCGGCACGATGTGTGGTACCAGGACGAGCGGGTGATGGCCCTGCGCCTGAGCCAGGCCCGCAGCCGGGGGCTGCGCGGCCTCGCCCTGTGGCGGCTGGGGTACGAGACACCGGCGACCTGGAAGGTCATCGCCCGTGAGCTCGGCCCCAGGTCCTAGAGGGCGAGAGGCGGGCGTGTCAGTCCCTCACTCCCTGCCTGACGTCTTCCAGCCACTCGAAGACCTCCGCCCAGACGTCATAGCCCCCGTGGCCCGCCCCCTCGACCTCGCGGTAGGTCACCTTCGCCCCGGCCTCTTCGAGTCTTCGGATGAGTTCGCGCACCCTCGTGACCGGCACCGCCGGGTCGTGCGTCCCGTGGGCCAGGAAGACGGGCACATTCTCGGCCCTGTCGAAGGGGAGCGCGGACTGCCGGTCGGCCGCCCCGGGGTGCGGACCGCCCCCGCCGGGACCTTCGGCCTGTAGACCGGCCTCGGCGGGGCGCGCGACGAAGCCTGACAGGACGACGAGACCGGCGAACCGGCGGAGGCTTGCCAGGCCGACGGCCAGCGCGCCGAACCCGCCCATGGAGAAACCGGCGAGGAAGACGGACTTCCTGTCGACGGGAAGGGTGGTCTCGGCCGCCTCGACGGCCTCGACGACGTCCCGTCCGGAGTCACCGACGTACCAGCCGCTCCGGCCCCGTCCGAACGGGGCGCACAGGAGCCAGCCGTACTTGTCGAGGTGCGGGACGAGACGGGGGTCGCGGGCCGCGGCGACGTCGTCGACCCCGCTCTCGTGGAGCATCACCAGCAGTGGGAGGCCTGTGTGCGGCGGCCTGGGTTCGCGGGCCAGGACGGCGGCCTGAGGCGGGATGTGGACCGAGTAGGGCTGGAGGGACCCGTCGACCCGCGACCGGAAGGCCCGCCTCTGGTAGCCGGTGACCCCGGCCAGGGGGTCGCGTCCGGCCTCGAGGGCCGAGACCATCTCGGCGGCTTCCTCGAACAGTCGGCGGAGGGGTTCAGGGTCTTCCCCGGGGTCAAGTGTCCGGCGGAGGTCGCGGAGCCACCGAAGGCGGGCCGCCACCGAGGGGAGGCTCCCGTACAGCCGCCGCCCGGCGCGCCCTACGGCCCGGCGGTAGCGCTCCTCGAGCCTGTCGATATCGGCCGGGGCGAGGGTGTAGTAGGAGAGGACCGACTCCCAGACCGGCCGGCCCCTCAGAGACACCTGGACGGAAACCCGGTAGGTCCCGGCGCCGGCCCGGGGCGCCCGCCAGTTATGCTTCAGCCGGTTGAGCCCGGGGTCGAGGGCGTGGGAGGTGACCGACCGGGAGGCCCGCCGCAGTCCGGCGGCGGCCTGAGCCCGAGGCGGCGCCGGTGCGGCCGGCGGGGCGGCGGCCGAGGTCTCGGTCACCACCTCACACCGGGCCGCCCTCTTGGTGAAGACGGCGATCTCGGCCGAGATGTCGTCCTCTGCGGACCCGAAGGTCCGGCTCGGTCTGGCCTTGACCGTCGTCTTCGCAAGGCCCTCGACGTCGAAGGCGACCCGGACCACCCGGCGCCGGTCGCGGGTGTCGGAGTCGTAGTCCCGGTCCGGAACGAGCTGCAGCACGGAGGGTGCTGCCGGGGCGTCCAGACGGGCCTTCCGGTCGGCGGAGAGGTAGGTCACGTTCAGTCCCATGGCCGGGTCCAGCAGGCCGTGCACCGGTGCGACGGCGGCCCAGGGAACGGTCATCCGGTAGAGGGCCCCCTCGTCTTCCGGCACGACGGCCAGTCGTGTCCCCTCGGGAGCCGGGGTGAGGAGCCCTCGTCCGTTCCGGTTGATGAGGATAGCGACGGGCTCCCCGGCGACCTGAGAGAAGCCCAGGGTGAGGTAGCGCGAGGTCTCTCCGTCGGTCCCCTCGGGCGAGAGGATCACCTGAAGGCCGTCGCCATAGCGCCAGCTACGGTGGCCGTCCAGGCCCCAGGGGCCCTTCACCCGGGCGACGAGGTACAGGTGGTCGGCGTCGAAGGCGGCCCACAGGGTGACCTCGGGAAGGTCGGCGTCAGCAGGAGCCGAGGTCACGGTGAGCTTCCAGGAAGACCACTTCTTCTCCCAGTCGCGCTTGGAGACGGCGTACCCTATCCTCACGGGGGACACCTCCCGGCCGTGTCCTCACTTCAACGGGGCCGGCCTCGGACCCTGTCGGAGGCCGGCGGAGAGTTCCGGCGGACGGGGGAGCGGGTGGTCCCGGTCGGGTTGGCGTAGCAGTAAAGACATCCGCTCGGGCAGGGGTGAGAGGAGTACCAGGCCAGGTCGACGGCATGGGCGCATCCGCAATGCGGCCTCTGCCCGGCGGCCTTGTCGGGTCGGGCCGGCAGGCCCCGCGGATGAAGACGGGTCAGGAGGTCCGCATCGACGCAGGCTGACCGGCTTCTCGTGGGTTCGCAGCAGAACTCGAGGTAGACACCGGCCTTCGCGGCCTCGGCCTCGAGGGTCGATAGGACGTCCTCACGCTCCCGGCCGGAGAGGGAGACAAGCTCAAGGCCCAGGCCCTTGAAGCGCCTGACGACCTTGGCGTAGGGCGTCACCAGGCTGGTCTTGACGACCGTGACCCCGGCCGCCCGCGCCTTCCGGACCGTCTCGGCGAAGAGAGGCAGGTTGGACAAGAGGCTTCCGCGGGCGCCGCGACGGCCGTCACCGGCGGGCCGCCAGTGAAGGACGGGGTCGAAGCGGAGGACCACCCGCTCCGGTCGCCCGGTGAAGTCTATGAGGGGCTCGAGCCGGGAGAGCGCGACCTCGGGTTCGGGCACGCGGGGCTCCAGGTCCGTCCCCCCGAGGCCGGTGACGGTCACCTGGACGACGACCTGGTCATAACCGGCGAGTACGGGGGCCAGAGGCCGGGTCAGGACGGCCTCCGGGAACTTCGTCATGACGACGATGGAGTGGACCCGTGCGGGAGGGTAGCGTCTCCCGAGGATGCCGACGAGGTCCTCCGGATACCAGCGGACCATGTCCGTGCGGCGGGAGACGGTCAGGACGACGTGGCGGGACGGCTCAGGTCCGGGCGTGACGACCACCTCCCGGTGCAGGAGGCTTCTCTCTCCCTGTGTAGGGAACCTGCCCCCGGCGGCCCGGCGGTGTCAGGTCTGTGCGGTCTTCAGAGGCCGCACGAAGGGTCCCATGCCGACTGAAGGACGAGTGGGACCGGATGGTTGACAGGAGGGGTCGCGGGGCAGACTGTCTTCAAACTGAATATGGCCCGTCAGGGCCGGAGCAGGAGGCCGCCGACAGAGGTCGGCCTCCTGCCTTGTGGGCCGAGGCCGCCTCGAGGCACCGGGAGTGGACGCGCCGGGCCGCCTCCAGAGCGTCGCGGGCATCCTTCTCCCTATAGAGGCGTGACGCGGGGACCTTGTGTCTCTCATCACCGTAGAGGGCCTTGGACCGGTCCTCGGCAAGGCTTCCGGCCGTCCTGGCGAGGGACTCGACCTCATCGGCGCCCAGACCGAGGCGGCGGAGCCTGTCCTCGTTCTTCCGGAGGGCTCCGCCCAGATCGTGCCTTTTCGGAGGGTCAACTCCCGCGGAGAGCAGGAGGGCCTTCAGGGAGAGTTCGCTCGCGTCCTGGGAGGTCCTGACGGCGTAGGCCCAGTGTCCGTCCCGGACGGCCTGCCGGGCTGCCTGAAGGCTGCTCTTCGCTTGTTCGAACAATCCCTTCGCCATGTCCTTGTCCGTCAAGAGCTCGTCCCCCTCGGCCCTGAGGACCGAAAAGTGAATTGGTCTGCAGGGACCTTCGCTCCGGCTGCTGCAGACCCCTACAGAACCTATGGCAACCTTTCGGCTGCCATAGATCCTCTCGGAGCCTGCAACAACCTTTGCTCGACTGCCACGGATCCCCTCGAGACCCGCAGTGACCTCTCGGCCACTACGAATCCCTACGGAACCCGTGACAATCTTCGCTCGACCACCGGTGATCCTCCACGAGCCATGAGTGACCTGTCAGGGCCACTCATGACCCGCTGCGAACCACCGGTGATCTGCGCGCCGGCCCGAACGATGGCCTCAGGAACCCGAATCCGGTGGATGAGTCTCACCGGGAGGAACCCGGCCCGGCCGGGTGTCGACCGGCGAACTGGTCCCCGGACCCAAGAGAACCATCCGGACCTTTGCTCGACCCTAACAGGGTCTTAGCTCGGCCGCTGCAGACCGCCCATAGTCATACCCGCAATCGCGACACCCTAAACGCTCTCGGGAGAAGAATGTTGGGCGGAAAGAAGCCTGGCGCGCCGGACGTACAGGGTCCCCGGGACGGCACCAGGGCATGAGTTGAAGGGAGACCGCAGGAAACCGGTTTGGATGCTTGAACTATGCCACCGGATTCGTCAATTTCGTAGGCAAGACGTTGAGGGGATTGAGGGATGTGTCCCAGGCGAGCGAGAGACTGAAGGAACTCGGACTGGTCCTGCCGGAGGTCGCCAAGCCGGTGGCGGCCTACGTCCCGGCCGTCCGCACGGGAAACCTGGTCTTCGTGTCCGGTCAACTGCCGGTCGCCGGGGGAAGACTCACCGCATCGGGCAAGGTGGGGGCCGAGGTGACCGAGGAAGAGGGCAGGAAAGCGGCGAGACAGTGCGCCCTCAACGCCCTCGCCGTCCTGGCCGAGGCGGCGGGAGGCATCGACAACGTGGTCAGGATCGTCAAGGTGACCGGTTATGTGGCCAGCGCTCCCGGGTTCACCGGTCAGCCCGGGGTGGTGAACGGGGCCTCGGAGCTCTTCCGCGATGTCTTCGGTCCCGGGGGAGAGCACGCGCGGGCGGCGGTGGGGGTGGCCGAACTGCCTCTAGGAGCTCCGGTGGAGGTCGAGCTGGTCGCTGAAGTGAGATGAGGAAGACGACCCACGGTCGGCCGGGGGCCGGGTAGGGCACGCGAGCGGCCTGAACCCGGGCGAGAGCTGAAGGGAAGGGGGATCCATCCGATGGCGGCGGAGAAGACGGAGGTCCGCTCGAAGACAGGCCGGGCCCTGCTGGTCATAGACATGCTGAACGACTTCCTGGAGGAGGAAGGCGCCCTGTTCTGCGGCCCGGCTTCGCGGGAGATCATCCCGTTCGTCGCCCGGAAGATGAAGGAGGCCCGTGAGGCGGGTGAGCCGGTCATCTTCATCTGTGACCGGCATATGCCCCATGACAAGGAGTTCGAGATGTTCCCGCCCCATTGTGTGGCGGGGACGGCCGGGGCGGGCGTCACGCCGGAGCTGACTCACCGCGAGGGGGACCTGGTCATCCCTAAACGGCGCTTCAGCGCGTTCTTCGGAACAGACCTGGACCTGCATCTTCGCGAGCTGGGGGTCCGGGAGGTGGTCCTCGTCGGGGTGTGCACCAACATATGCGTCCTCTACACCGCAGCCGACGCGAGGATGCTCGGCTACGACGTCACCGTTCACCGCGAGGGCGTGGCTTCCTTCGACCAGGAGGCGCACGAGTTCGCCTTGAAGCAGATGGAGAGCGTCTTGGGGGCGAAGGTCGTCTGACAGGCTGGCTGACGTGGGAGGAAAGGCGTTGAACAGGAAGGACGCTAAGGAAGGCCGAGAACCGGCCGCCGCCGGCCACGGACACCGGCCGGGTCCGCTTTCGGACGTGGCGTCCGTGGAGCGGCTCGAGGTCGAGCCGGACCGCCGGTTCTACTCGGCGAGCCACGACGAGATAGCTTCGGGTCTGACCACGGACATCTACTTCGTCCGGACCATGGAGATTCTCAGGGACCTTGGACTCGCGGCGACCCCCGTAGTCGCCGAGATCTTCGCCAGCCGCGAGGGAGTCATGGCCGGCAACGAGGAGGCTTCGAACCTCCTCGCGGGGCGGGGAGTCAGCCTGTGGGCCCTGCCCGAGGGGGAGCGCTTCGGCCCGCAGGAGGTGGTGATGAGGATCTCAGGTCCCTACCAGGCTTTCGGCCCCTACGAGACGGCCCTTCTGGGCATTCTTGCGAGCAGTTCGGCCTGGGCCACTGCGGCGGCCGAGTGCCGGGAGGCGGCGGACCCGAAGCCCTTCATATGCTTCGGGGCCAGGCACGTCCATCCGGCCGTCGCTCCGGTGATGGAGAGGGCCGCACTGGTGGGCGGAGCGGCGGGGGCGAGCTGCATCCTGGCGGCGAAACTGGCCGGCTTGGACCCGTCGGGGACCATCCCGCACGCGGCCATGCTCATCGCCGGCGACACCCTCGTCATCGCCGAGGCCTACGACCGGACCATGCCGGCCGAGGCGCCGAGGATCATCCTTGTGGACACCTTCCACGACGAGGCGGAGGAGGCCCTGCGGGTCGCCCGCCGTATGGGCGAGCGCCTGACAGGGGTGAGGCTCGACACCCCCGGAGAGCGCGGAGGGGTCACCCCGGACCTCGTCCGGGAGGTGCGGGCCCGCCTCGACCAGGAGGGCTTCGAGCACGTCAAGATATTCGTGTCCGGGGGCCTGGACCCTGACCGCATCCGTGTCCTGAAGGACGCCGGCGCGGACGCCTTCGGGGTCGGCTCGTACATCTCACGGGCGAGGCCGATAGACATGACCATGGACATCAAGGAGGTCGCCGGTCGCCCCATCGCCAAGCGCGGGCGCATCCCCGGAGTGACGCGAAACCCGCGACTTGAGCGTGTCTTTTAGCATGGTCATGATATAATGCGGGTGTCGGTCCCGACAGGGGACCGCTGAAAACTGAAGCTCCGCCGCGAGGTGCCTTCCGGCGCAAGCCGGAGGGAGAATAGGGAAGCCAGTGAGAATCTGGCGCGGTCCCGCCACTGTGACCGGGGAGCCGAGGCGATATCCACTGCCGGTAAGGCCCTGAGCTCGATGCCGGTGGGAAGGAGCCGAGGCGTCAGCGACCCGGAAGCCAGGAGACCTGCCTCGTCGGTCTGCGCGTCGACCTTCGAAGGAAAGGGGGAGCGCACAAGAACGGCATGCCATTCCCCGGCCTGAGAAGGCCGGGGTTTTGCTTTGTTGCTTTGCCCGGCCGAACACCGACGGAGCCGGGGGAGGGCCGGGGCGCACCGCGGAGCGAGACCGACGGCCGGCCGACCGGCCGTCTGGAGAGCAGAAGGGGGTAGACATGTCGTGGCAGCGCGGCAAGGGAAAGTGACAGGGTTCAGGGTGGCCGTCATCCTGGGGGCCGCTCTCCTGCTGGTGACCACGCTTGCCGGGTGCGGCCTCTTCGGAGGGGACAGGCCCAGGACGGTGGTCGACTCGGCGGGCCGTGAGGTGACCCTCGAGCGGTCGCCCGAGCGCATCGTCTCCATGGCCCCGAGCAACACGGAGATCCTCTTCGCCCTGGGGCTGGGCGACCGCGTCGTCGGTGTGACGAACTTCTGCAACTATCCGCCGGAAGCGGCCGACATCGAGAAGGTCGGCGACTCCTGGGCCCCCGACTACGAGAAGATAGTGGCCCTCGAGCCGGACCTCGTCCTGGCCGTGGGGACGGCCGAGAGCCAGATTGTGAAGGACCTCGAGTCCTACGGCCTGAAGGTCTTCGTCGTCGAGGCCGAGACCGTGGACGAGGTGGCGGACAACGTCGAGCTCGTGGGGCGGATCACCGGGGCGGTCAAGGAGGCCGAGGCCGTGGCCGGGGACATCAGGTCGCGGATAGACGCCGTACGGCAGAAGGTGGCCCGGGTGACGGCCCAGGACCGCCCCTCGGTCTTCTGGGTTCTCGACAGCATGCTCTGGACGGTAGGTCCGGGGTCGTTCGTCCACGACCTCATCACGGTCGCCGGCGGCGAGAACGTCGCCGCGTCCTCGGGGCAGGCCTACTGCCAGTTCAGCATGGAGAGTCTGCTCGCCGCCGACCCGGACGTGATCATCATGCCCATCATCGACCCCGCCGCGGCCGACGCGCTGGCGGCCAACGAGGGCTGGGAGTCGCTCACCGCGGTCAAGGAAGGGCGCGTGCACATGATAGACCCGGACATCGTGTCGCGTCCCGGGCCGCGCATCGCGGAGGCCATCGAGCGGGTGGCCGCCATCCTCTACCCGGAGGCCGGCGAGGATAGTGGCGACTGAGGCTGACCGGGGCGAGGCGGGGGCCGTCCGCGGCAGCGAGGGCGGCCCCTCCGGCC
>CAJXZV010000016.1 GCA_913063835.1 uncultured Eubacteriales bacterium | reverse complement strand
CCCGCCGCGGCGGTGCCGCCGCCGGCGCCAGGACGGGTGGCGGGCTCAGGCGGGCCGGACCGTCCGGCGGACCCGCCGGCTCCGCCGGGATGGGTCCTATAGACATCCCTGAGCACCGTCCCAAGGGAGGCGAACGCCGGTCGAGCTTCATCACCGTCTCCGGCCGCGAGATCGCGGCCCTTTACGGCCCTGAGGACATCGCCGGGCTCGACTACGACCGCGACCTGGGGCGGCCCGGGGAATTCCCCTACACCCGCGGAATCCACAGGACCATGTACCGGGGCCGCCTCTGGACGATGCGGCAGTTCTCGGGGTTCGGCACCGCCGAGCAGTCCAACGAGCGCTACAAGTACCTGCTCCGCCACGGACAGACCGGCCTTTCCGTGGCCTTCGACTTCCCGACCCTGCTCGGATACGATTCAGACCACGAACGGGCCCGGGGCGAGGTCGGGCGGCTGGGCGTGGCCGTGGACACCCTCGCCGACATGGAGATTCTCTTCGACGGGATACCGCTCGACCGTGTGTCGACCTCGATGACCATCAACGCCCCGGCGGCTGTCGTCTGGGCCATGTACATCGCCGTCGCCGAGAAGCAGGGGGTCCCGCCCGAGGTCCTGAACGGGACCATCCAGAACGACATCCTGAAGGAGTACATCGCCCAGAAGACCTTCATCTTCCCTCCGGCCCCCTCGATGCGGCTCATAACCGACACCTTCGCCTTCGGGGCGGAGAGGGTCCCGAAGTGGAACACGATCAGCATAAGCGGCTACCACATCCGGGAGGCGGGGGCGACCGCGGTGCAGGAGCTGGCCTTCACCCTGGCCGACGGCTTCGAGTACGTCCGGGCCGGCATCGAGGCCGGCCTCGACGTCGACGCCTTCGCCCCGCGGCTCTCGTTCTTCTTCAACTCCCATATCGACTTCTTCGAGGAGATCGCCAAGTTCCGGGCGGCCCGGCGCATCTGGGCCCGGGTGATGAGGGAGCGCTTCGGGGCCAGAAACCCGCGCTCGTGGACCCTGCGCTTCCACACCCAGACAGCCGGCGTGTCCCTGACCGCCCAGCAGCCGGAGAACAACATCGTCCGCACTGCCTACGAGGCCCTCGCTGCGGTCCTCGGGGGCACCCAGTCCCTGCACACGAACTCGATGGACGAGGCCATGGCCCTGCCCACCGAGAAGGCCGTCAAGATTGCCCTCCGGACCCAGCAGATCCTGGCTGAGGAGACCGGGGTGGCCAACACCATCGACCCCCTGGCCGGGTCCTATTTCGTGGAGAGCCTGACCAACCGGATGGAAGAGGAGGCCCAGGCCTATTTCGACCGGATCGAGGCCCTCGGGGGCGTCATCAGAGCCATCGAGAAGGGCTTCTTCCAGCGGGAGATCGCCGACGCCGCCTACCGCTTCCAGCGCCAGGTCCAGTCGGGGGAGCTGTCGGTGGTGGGGGTCAACTGCTACGTCGAGAGCGAGCCCGGGCGCATCGAGCTCCTCAAGATACCGCCAGAGGTCGAAGAGCGCCAGCTCGAGCGGTTACGCGAGGTCAAGGCGAGGCGCGACCCGGGCCGGGTGAGGGAGGCCCTCGAGGCCGTGCGCGAGCGGGCCCGGAGCAAGGAGAACATGATGCCGGTCTTCCTCGAGGCGGTCAAGGCCTACGCGACGCTGGGAGAGATAATCGGCGTTCTGCGCGAGGAGTTCGGGGAGTACCAGGAACCGGCCATATTCTAGCGTGGAGGAGGACCTCTCCGTGACCCGAGGCAAGGTGAGGGTTCTTGTCGCCAAGCCCGGCCTGGACAGCCACGACCGCGGGGCGAAGGTCGTGGCAAGGGCCTACCGGGACGCCGGCATGGAGGTCATCTACACCGGCCTTCACCAGACACCGGAACAGATCGTCGAGGCCGCCGTTCAGGAAGACGTGGACGTCGTCGCCCTGAGTATCCTCTCAGGGGCCCACTCCGTCCTTGTGCCCAGGGTGGCCGAGCTGCTCAGGGCCAGGGGGGCCGAGGACATCGTTCTCCTGGTCGGCGGCATCATACCCGAGGAGGACGTCCCGGCGCTCCGCGAGGCCGGGGCGGCGGGGGTCTTCGGGCCCGGAAGCGACCTCGACGAGATCGTCTCCTTCACCGTGGCCTGTCTCGAGCGACGGAGATCGTCGTAGCACCGGCCCGAATAGGGGGCTTCGCGGCAACTGATGGAGCTTGTGGAACGACTGCTGGACGGAGACCGGCGCGCCCTGGCGAGGGCGATAACCCTCACGGAGAACGAGGACCCCCGAGCCGCCGAGCTGGCCCGGGCCGTCTTTCCTCACACCGGACGGGCCAGGACGCTCGGGGTCACCGGGCCCCCGGGAGCCGGCAAGAGCACCCTCGTCGACGGACTGACCCACCTCTACCGCAGGTCCGGCCGGCGTGTCGGGGTCGTGGCCGTGGACCCGACGAGTCCCTTCACGGGCGGGGCCATCCTGGGCGACCGCATCCGCATGCGTCGCGGGGCCGCCGACCCGGACGTCTTCATCCGGAGCCTCGCCACACGGGGCCATCTCGGAGGCCTGTCCTGGCACACCGGGTCGGTGGTCCGCCTTCTCGACGCGGCCGGGTTCGACACCGTCATCATCGAGACCGTCGGGGCCGGCCAGGCCGAGGTCGAGGTCATGCGCTACGCGGAGACGACCATCGTCGTCATGGTCCCCGGGCTGGGAGACGAGGTGCAGGCCATCAAGGCCGGCATCCTCGAGATCGCCGACGTCATAGCCGTGAACAAGGCCGACCGGGAGGGTGCCGACAGCCTGGTCAGGGAGCTCGAGATGATGCTGGAGCTCGGCGGGAGGAGCCGGGGCGGCAGGAGCGGTGAGGCCTGGACCGTGCCGGTGGTCAAGACGGTGGCCACGACGGACGAGGGGATGGAGGACCTCTTCGCCGCGGCGGAGAGGCACCGTGAGCACCTGGCGTCAACGGGTGAGCTCGAGGCCTGGCGGACGCGCGAGCTGGCCGCGGAAGTGACGGGCCTCATCCGCGACCTCGTCGGCCAGAAGGCCCAGGCGTGGGCGGAGACGGCGGGTGCCTGGGAGGAGACCCTGGCGCAGGTCGCGGCCAGGAGGATGGACCCTAGGACGGCCGCCGACACCCTGGTCGCCGAATTCCTGGCCTGCGCCCGGTCCGGGTCGGCCGAGGCTGCAGGCGGCGGTCCGGCAGGGGAGATCTCGGGCGGCTCCGGCCGATAGCGGGGACCTCCGGAGACAGGCGCGAGGACGAGGAGAGGGAAAGGGAGGAAGTCCTGATGCTGTTCTCACCTAGTGAAGAGCACGAGGCCATCCGGCGGCGGATCAGGGAGCTGGCGGAGAAGCATTTCAGACCCAAGGCCGCCTACTGGGACGAGACGCACGAGTTCCCGGCCGAGAACCTCGAGCGCCTGGCCGAGGCCGGGTTCATCGGGATGAACCTGCCTGAGGAGTACGGCGGGGCCGGGCTCGACATGCTCTCCCACACCATCTGCGTCGAGGAGATCGCGCGGTGCTGCGCGACGACGGCCGTCATCTTCGAGGTCCACAACACCCTCCATTCGGAGACCGTGGCCAGGTTCGGGACCGAGGACCAGAAGAGGAGGTACCTTCCTGACCTGGCCTCAGGGAAGAAGCTGGGGGCCTTCTGTCTCACGGAGCCGGAGGCCGGGTCTGACGCGGGAGGGCTGAAGAGCACCGCCGTCCTCAAGGGCGACCGCTACATCCTCGACGGCCAGAAGTGCTTCATCACCAACGGGGGCGTGGCAGACCTCTACCTCGTCTTCGCCCTCACCGACCGGGAGAAAGGCACCCGCGGCATCACCTGCTTCATCGTCGAGAAGGGGACCCGGGGCCTCACCTTCGGCAAGCCCGAGGACAAGATGGGCATCAAGGGGTCGGCCACGACCGACGTCTTCCTCGACAGCGTCGAGGTCCCCGTGGAGAACCGTCTCGGACAGGAGGGCGAGGGCTTCAAGATCGCCCTGTCCGCCCTTGATGCGGGGAGGCTCGGCATCGGCGCGCAGGCCCTCGGCATCGCCCAGGCGGCCTACGAGGCGTCGGTGGCCCACGCCAAAAGCCGGGTCCAGTTCGGCAAGCCCATCGCTCAGCTCCAGGCCATCCAGTGGATGATCGCCGACATGGCCACCGACATCGAGGCGGCCCGCTTGCTCCTCTACCGGGCGGCAGAGCTCTACCACCAGCCGGGCCGGCACTCGGCGGAGATAGCCATGGCCAAGCTGAAGTGCGCGGAGACGGCCATGCACCATACGACGAAGGCCGTCCAGATTCACGGGGGCTACGGCTACATGCGGGAGTACGGGGTCGAGAGGCTGATGCGGGACGCGAAGATCACCGAGATATACGAGGGGACCTCGGAGATAATGCGTCTCATCATCGCCTCCACCGTCCTCCGGTAGACCCTCGGCCTGCCCGCCTCACGGGGTGAGCAGGGTCTCCCAGACGCCGTAGGCGCAGGTGAGGAGCCTCGGGGCCTGAGGACGGGTCCGGAGTTCCGCCCGGAGCCTGTCGATGTCGAACGGGGTCAGGAACACGGGGTGGTCGTAGTGGACGGGGACGAGCACCTCGGCCTTCAAGGTCTCCGAAGCGGCCCGGGCGAGGTGCACCTCGTCGAGGAAGGGCCCTTCCGCCCGGCGGGTGGACGGGTTCATGAGCATGCCCCCGCACGAGACGACCGCGGCGTCGAAGGGCCCCTCCGGGAAGCTCCCGAACTCCGTGTCACCGCTGACATACACCGTGAGCTCACGGCCGCCGCGGGGGGTGTCGACGGCGAAGACGAACCCCAGCATGGGGCCGCCGCAAGGCATCACCCCGTAGCGCTCGGGCCGCCCGGCCAGCTTGGCCGCCACCCTGTCTCCCTCCGTGCCGGTGAACCAGTGGGCGCCGGGCACCGGACGGAACCTCACGCCGGGGGCCAGCTCCTCCCATAGGCGGGAGGCCTCCGCCGCGGGGGCCTCGAAGGCCCGGTCCAGGGGGTCTTCCGGCTCGGGACAGGCGAGGAGCCGCTCCTCGTCCAGGCCAAGGACCTCGCGGCAGGTGCGCACGACGGCCTCGCTGCCGACGATGGGGGCCCGGAGAGCCGCTGCGAGCCTCTCGACCGTCCGGAGGTCGAAATGGTCGAAGTGCCCGTGGGTGATGAACACGTAGTCAGGCCGGTGGGCGGTGAGGAACTCCTCGACCGTCGGCGCGTGCGGGTTGACGCACTTCTCGTCGAACCAGGGGGGATAGTCACCGGGCTTCGAGAAGGCGGGGTCGACGAGGACGACCGTGCCGGCCAGGTCGAGGCTGAAGGACGGCCCACCGTGCCAGCACATGCGGACCAGGGCTCGGGAACCCACGCGTGGACACCTCCGGGGAGAACGTGAACGGCTTCCGGCGTGGGGAGTTCTCATCTCGGGCCCCGCTTCCCTTCACACCGGGCCGCCTGTGCGGCGGCGGCATGCGGCACCCGCGCGGACCCTCGGTCCGGGTGCTATAATAATCGGCGCCGCCGCGGGCCGGCCGTGAGGAAGGCCGCCGGTGAGGCCCGCACGGGCCTGCCGACCGGCGGTCCGCGAGACGAAGGGAGGGTCCGGTGTGCGCCGCGACCGAGCCATCGAGCTCAGACCTGCCCATATCCGGGCCTTCCTGTGCCTGGCCGAGGCGAGACACCTTGTCCGGGTCCTGGCCGACCGGCTGGGCGGGGACTACCTTTGGCCAGGGTTCGACGTGACCCGGGTCCCGGTCATCTTCTACCGCGACGGTTCCGAGGCGTTCCTCCTCCAGCACCCGGACCCCCCGGACGAGTTCGAGAGGGTCCGCATCCCCGTACCGGGTCTTGAGAAGACGGACTTCCACTACCACCGGGGCCCGTTGCCCTATCTTCCCGCCGTGAGAGAGGTGGAGGTGGGCGGTGTCCGGACCGCGGCCCTGCCGCTGTCCGTTTTCTCGACCGCCGCTTCTCCGGAAGCCTTGACCGTGGGTCTGGTCCACGACCTGTTCCACGTTTTCGCGGCGTCCCTCGGGCTCGAGGCCGCCGACCTCCGGGTGCTCAGCCGCTACCCCGAACTGGACCCGACCAACAACGCCCTGGGGACCCTGGAAGGCCTCATCCTCCACGAGTTCCTGACAGGTGCGCTCCGCGATTTCCTCGGCGGCGTCCCGGGTCCCGGTCCGGCGCCCGGCGGCAGGGCGGAGCCTGAGCGGACGGCCTACGAGTTCTGCCTCGTCCGCCGCGAGCGCCGCGGGCCGCTGGAGGACGAGGTCATCGACTACGAGCAGCAGCTTGAAGCGAGGGAGGGTCTGGCCCGCTACATCGAAGTCAAGGCCCTCATAGGCGCCGGGTCGCCCGGGTACGAGCCGAGCCGGGCCTTCCGGACGCTGTCGGGGCGGGACACGTACTCGCTCGCCCCGGAGCTCGTCCGGAGACGGCTCGACCGGCTGCGGGAGATCAACGTGAAGGCGGCCGGGGCGGCCTGGTGGCGCTTTTTCGACACCGGGATGGCCATCGGCCTCTTCGCCGACCATGTCGAACCGAGATGGAAGTCGGAGGTCGCCCGCGGGGTCACACTGGACTCGGTCGTGGAGCGCGGGGTGAGGTTCCTCGGCGACCCCGGGGACGACAGAGAGCTGGACCGGCTGAAGGAGAGGTACGATTTTGACAGCCGTCTCGAGGCGGAGTGGGCCTTCAGCCGCGACGAGCGCCGCCGGAGGGACGGCCTTCTCGCCCGCCTCCTCGGAGCCGAGGGGACCAGGTTCACGTTCGACGTCAGCGACCTCATCCCGGAGGAGACGTGGTGGGACTCGGGACGCTTCACGATGGTCTGGGACCCCTCCGCCGTCGACACGGTGTCCCGGAACGTCCGCATCCACAAGCGGGGCCTCCGGTTCAAGGGCTTCGGGACGGACCTCGAGTTCAAGGACCTGCCGGTGGTGGAGGACCTGAAGCACCGCCTGTTCCACGTGAGCGTCCCGGTCAAGGGGGCCCTCAGTCTCGAGGGAGACGGGAACCCGTTCTCACTGGGCCTGGGAGCCGAGTTCGAGGACGGCCTGGAGGTGCGTCTGCCCGGGGTTCACGCTCGGGCGCGGAGCGGCTACGTGAAGAACCTCGGTGAGACCCTGTATATAAAGATAACCCGCTGAGCGGGTGTCATGTCGTGATAAAAAAAGTGGTCGGAGTGGGCGGATTTGAACCGCCGACCTCCTGGTCCCGAACCAGGCGCTCTAACCAAGCTGAGCCACACCCCGACCAAGCCTTGAAAAGGCGAAGCGCGTCTTTATCTTAAAGAACGTCGCCTCGCGGTGTCAACCGCTCACGACGCACGGTCGGTGCGGACTCGGAGCGGACTCGGGAGAGGAGTCACAGGAAGGGCATGACGGCACAGGGGAACATCCTGGACGTCCCAGGGCTCATGGTGGGCCATGCGCAGGACCTGGAGGCGTTGACCGGGTGCACGGTGGTGCTCTGCCCGGACGGGGCCGTGGCCGGGGTCGATGTCCGGGGTTCGGCGCCCGGAACGCGGGAGACCGACCTTCTCGACCCGGTCAACCTTGTCGATGTCGTCCACGCCGTGCTTCTGACCGGCGGGAGTGCCTTCGGCCTCGACGCGGCCGCGGGTGTCATGAGGTGGCTCGAGGAACGGGGGCACGGCTTCGAGACGGGAGTGGCCTCTGTGCCCATCGTCCCGGCGGCCGTCTTGTTCGACCTGGCCCTGGGCCGGGCCGACCGACGGCCCGACGCGGCCATGGGCTACGAGGCCTGTGAGGCGGCCGTCGCCGGACCGGGGACGCTCGCCCAAGGCAACGTAGGAGCAGGCACGGGGGCCTCGGCCGGAAAGCTCCTGGGCCAGGGGCAGGCGACCAAGACGGGCGTGGGGTCCGCAAGCCTGGTCAGCGCGAACGGCGAGGTCGTCGTCGGGGCCATCGTCGCGGCGAACCCGTTCGGCGACATTCGGGACCCGGACGACGGGTGCATCCTCGCCGGCGCCCGCGACCCGGCCCGTGGAGGCTGGCTCGACACCGCCGGCGCTCTCACGCGGGGCGCAGGTGGTGGAACGGCCGCTCTGGGGACGAACACGACCATAGGGGTGGTGGCGACGAACGCCGCCCTGACGAAGAGCCAGGCGCGGAAGGTGGCCCAGATGGCGCACGATGGCCTGGCACGCACGGTGAGCCCCGCGCACACCATGTGGGACGGGGACACGATCTTCGCTCTCTCCTACGGGCGGTCCCGCGTCGCGGCCGACCCGAACGTCGTCGGGGTCATGGCCGCCCGCGCGGTGGCCTTGGCCGTCCGGGAGGCCGCGCTCCGGGCCGAAGGGCTCGGAGGCCTGCCGGGAGCGGCCGACGGCGCCGCGGACGAGGGGGCCGGCCGGGAGCTGCGTTGACAGGCATCCCGCCCGGGACTATAATTGCGCCGCGTCCTCGAGTCGGCTCCACCCGGGACGCGACCCTGTGCCTTTCTGTCCCGGCCGGTCGGCCCGGAAGCGAGAAGAGGGGATATCTTGCCGGGTGTGGACCCTTTGCATTTGAAGGTCGCCCTTGCCGCGGCCGCCGTCATCGGGCTGGGCCTCGTCTTCCGCGCCAGACGGCTCTATGTCCTTGAACTGCTTCTGGTGCTGTCCCTTGTGGCGGGCCTTGTCTGGTACTTCGGCTACGAGAACCCGATTGTCGGCGCCCTGAAGCAGGGCCGTGACCTGCAGGGCGGGACGCGTCTCGTCCTCCAGGCCGTGCCGACCGAGGAGAGCCCTGTGACGCCGGAGCGGCTGACGGCGTCGGTCGAGCTCATCCGGGAAAGGGTCGACAGGCTGGGTGTGGCCGAACCTGTCATCTACCAGGTCCCGGCCAAGGGCCGCATCGTCGTCGAACTCGCCGCCGTGAGCCGAGACGAGGCCATGGACATCGTCCGCATCTCCTACCTCACCTTCAAGGACGCCGAGGGCAACGTCATCATCACCGGCGACGACCTGGTCAGGGCGAGGGAAGAGCTCGCCCCGGACCGCACCACCGCCATGGTCCACCTAGAGCTCACGCCCGAGGCCCGAAGACGGTTCGCCGAGGCGACGACGCGGATCTACAGCGGGCAGTCGTCCTCCCGGCAGATTTTCATCTATCTCGACGAGGACCTCGTCCAGGCCCCGGTGGTGCAGGCTCCGAACATAGAGGACCCCGTCATCGAGGGCTACGCCTCGCTCGAGGAGGCCCGGCGCATCGCCACCATCCTGAACATCGGCGCCCTGCCCGTGCAGTTCGAAGTCGCGGAGGTGCGCGAGGTCTCGGCCTCCCTCGGCGCGGAGTCCGTGCGCCGGAGCCAGACGGCGGCCGTCATCGGCATCAGCGCCGTGGCCCTCCTCATGGTCCTGCTGTACCGGAGCGCCGGCCTCATCGCCGTCTTCGCCCTCTCGGTCTACGGTCTCCTGGTCCTGGCCGTCCTGTACCTGACGGGAGCGGTCCTGACCCTGCCCGGGGTCGCGGGACTCGTTCTGGGCGTCGGGATAGCCGTGGACGCCAACATCATCATCTTCGAGCGCATAAAGGACCACCTGCGCCTCGGGCGCACTCTGCGGGCCGCGATCGAGAGCGGGTTCAGGGCGGCCATGCGGACGGTCATCGACGCGAACCTGACCACGCTCATCGCGGCCGCGGTCCTCTTCCACTACGGGACCGGCCCGGTGCGCGGCTTCGCGGTCACTCTCGCCGTCAGCATCCTGGCCAGCATGGTCACGGCGGTGTTCTTCAGTCAGTACCTGCTCCGCCTGGTCGTGGACTCGGGGCTCGTCCGCAGGGCCTCGGTGCTCTTCGGCGAGAAGGAGGTCGGGCCCAGTGCCGCAAGGTAGGAAGAAGGCCCGGCGGCCCGGAGGCCGGGCTCCGGCCGGGCCGGCCGAGGAGCCCAGAGGGACCGTTCGGACGGTCCGGCAGGCGTTCGGGCTGGTCAGGGTGGGGTCGATCGACTTCATCGGGAGGCGGAAGTGGTTCGCCGTCCTCTCGGCCGGACTCATCCTGGTGAGCCTGGTCTCCCTGGGACTGCGGGGGCTGAACTACGGCATCGACTTCACGGGAGGCAACTCCTACCGGCTCGAGTTCGGGCGGCCGGTGACAGACGCCGACCTCAGGGCGGCCCTCGGGCGGGCCGGGGTGGCCAAGGTCTCCATCACCATCGACCGCGACGATCCGACGCACGTCGTCCTGAGGACCCCCTACCTCGACGAAGACCTCGAGAAGTCGGTGCTGGAGGCTGTCAGGGCCGAGTTCGGGGACTTCGAGACCGCGCCCGGCGACCTCGTCACCCCGACCATCGGGCACGAGCTCCTGCGCGATGCGCTCATCGCCACCGTCCTCGGCTGTCTGGGCATCTTCCTCTATGTCTCCTTGCGGTTCGAGTACCGCCTGGCGGCGGTCGGCATCGCGGCCCTGCTTCACGACACGGTCATCACCGTGGGAGCCTTCTCCGTCCTGGGGCTCGAGGTCAACACTCCCTTCCTGGCCGCCGTCCTCATGGTCATGGGCTACTCCATCAACGACACCATCGTCGTCTTCGACCGGTTGCGGGAGAACCTCAAGCGCCGCGGCCGGGAGACACTGGCCGAGCTGGCCAACCGGTCTCTGAACGAGACGTTCGTGCGGTCGGTCAACACGTCGGTGACCGCCCTGGCGGCCATCGCGGCGGTCTACTTCTTCGGCGGGGTCACGACGCGGGATTTCGCCCTGGCCCTCATGGTGGGCATCATCGTCGGCACCTACTCGTCCGTCTGTGTGGCCACTCCGGTCTGGCTCTGGTGGCGCAGCCGCGACGAGCGGTCCCGGCGGATGTCGAAGATGGTCGACGGGAGGAGGAAGGTCAGGGTGTGAGGTGGGCTCACGCCCGGTCCGGCCCCGAGAGGGGCTTTGTTTTTTCTGCCAGGGTTTCCCCTGGGGCTTCGGGTTACACTAGTTGCCGCCCGGAGCGCGGGGCCCGCCGCGCGGACGGGGCTTGGAGCGCACTCGCGGGAGTGGTCCCCGATAACACGTGCCGCACTGGAGCCGATTCGACACGCGGGAAACCAGAGGCTCTTCAGAGCCCTGGAACTCTCGATACTCTCCACCCTGGTCGGGCTTCCCTTCCACGTCCACGCCGAGGGTCTCAGGGGCACAGGCAAGACGACCATCATCCGGGCCTTCCGTCGGCGGCTCCCCCGCATCGAGAGGATCAAGGACTGCGTCTACAACTGCCTGCCAGCCGCCCCCCACTGCCCGGAACACCGGGACCTCTCGGCCGAGGAGATCAGAGCCATCGGGACCGAGTGGGTCCCCATGCCCTTCCGCGAGATATCCCACTCGGCGAAGATCGGGACGGTGGTGGGGAGCATCGACCTCGCCCGGATGACCGGGAGGGACCCTGAGGCCGCCATCCTGCCGGGCACCATCGCCCAGGCCAACCGAGGCATCGTCTTCGTGGACGAGATAAACCGTCTCGCCGACACGGCCCCCGAACTCGTCGATGTCCTTCTCGACGTCATGGGGACCAAGCCGGGCCGCCTCCAGATCGAGGAGACAGGTCTTCCCTGCGTGGAGATCACGAGCTCGGTCTCCGTCTGGGCGGCGTCCAACCCCGACGAGGACCCGGGGCCCCTGGAGGACATCAGGAAGCAGCTCTCCGACCGGTTCGACCTCGTCATCACCATGGAGCGCCCGACAGCCGTGTCCGACGTGAAGGAGATCATCAGGAGTTCGAGCGAGAGGCTCTGGCGGCAGGCCGCCCTTCTCCTGCCGACAGGGCCCGGGGGCGGGGTGTCGGGAGGTCCGGAGGTGTTCGCGGAAGGGTCGGACGAGGAGCACGGGGGCGGACCAGAGGTTCCCGAGTGGGAGGGCCTGAGAAGGGCCCTGGGGTCGGTCGAGTTCCCGGGGTCGGTGGAGGAGGTCATCGCCTCTCTCTACGTCGACTTCGGCCTCGAGAGCCTGCGGGCCATCGAAGCCATCCACCACGGGGCCCGCGTCCACTGCGTCCTCGAGAACAGGCGGGCCGTTGCCTTGGCCGACGTTCTGGCCGTCGCGCCCGGTGCGCTCCAGCACCGCGTCGACGTCTCGACCTTCGCCAGGGTCATGGACTACCTGACCGAGAAGCTCTCCGCTTCCCCCGAACGGGAGGCCGCCGGCCGCCGGAAGGTCCCCGAGCCTGGAACGGTGGCGGCGAACGATGAGACCCGCCGTGCCAGCGGACCGGGGGACAGGGAGGAAGGTGAGGAGGCCGTCGCCGGCCTGCGCACGCAAGAGGAGCCCGTCGCTTCCACCCAGACCCCGGGCGGAGGTGACGGAGGACACGCCGTGAAGGGCTGGTCCTTCGTCCGGTCCCTCCTCGGCATGGGGCGCGCCCGGACCGCCCACGGCGGCCGCGAGGGAGGGACCGGCCCGGAGGGGGCGGCAGGCTCCCGGGATGCCCTGGTCCAGGGCGGAGACCGGGGCGCGGGCGCCTCGCCGGAAGCGTCCGTGTGCCACTCCGCCGGCCGGCCCGCACCGCACTCGGCCGAGGATGCGGTGGTGGCCCCGCCCAGCCGAGCGCGTCCGCTGGCGGAGATACTCCTCGAGATGGAGTCATCGACATGCGCCCCTCCGGGGCCGAGACCGTACTGAACGGCAGGCCGACGGCTGCGGCGCGCCTGGTGGCCGAGATGACCCGTGCCTTCGAGCGCGGGGAGGGCTACCGTTTCGGTGAGAGCGCGGTCGTCTCCCGGCGGGTGCACCTTGTCACCAGCGCACGTCCTGCGGAGGTCGACATAATCACGAGCGCCGATGCGGGTCGGGTCTTCTACGGCCGGCGCTCCAGCGACCAGATCGTCCACCTCGACATCTTCCACGAGGTCGCCCGTGTCGATCACCGGGCCATGGCCCGGGCGGTGAGGGACGCGGTCGACCGGTACACGCGTGAGGCTCGGTCGACCGCGGGAGGACCGGAGCAGGGTGTCGTCGGGTTGGCCGGGAGGCGCCTGGCGGACTATGTGGACATTCAGACGGCGACCGGCGGGGGCCGCATCACGGGTGGCCTGGGCTACGGTCAGGGGGACACCCTCCGGCGGGCCCACCTCACACACGTCCACCTCGCGTTCCTCGCGCACCAACGCGACTATCACCTGGTGCCCCACCTCGTCCTGGCCGTCGAGGCTGAGCTCGGGCGGCAGGGCTGCGAGATCCGACGTCCGGACCGCCTGAACCATGTGTCAGGGCGGGACGGGGAGACCTCCCTGGACCTTTCGGACTATGCCTCCCTCTCCGACTCGCTCCTTCGGGAGCAGAGGCACGACTGGTCGTCACCCGAGTCCGAGGGCCCCCTACCGGGGGTGAAGGCCTCGTACCTGCGGGGAGTCCTCGACCTCGCCGACGAGTTCGGGGGGGTCGACGAGCTCGCGGAGATCCTCGACATGCTCGACGAGCGGCCGACCTGGTCCCAGCTTCACAAGGCGCTCAGAAACCGCGTCCCGGTGAGCCAGGTCCTCTCCCGCCTAGAGGACGAGGGGCTCCTCGAGTCTGAACGCGGCCTCTACAACCTCACCCGCGAGGGGCACCTCCTTCATGACTTCGTGACCACCCACCGGACGGACATAGAGATGCGCTTCAAGATGGCCCTCCGCAAACTGCCTTTCAGGGGGCGGCCGACCAAGAAGCCCACCGTCCCTACGACGGGGTCCTCCTCCACCGGGAGGGGCCCCGTGGCCGTCAGGAGGACCGTACCCTCCGGGGCGGGGGGGTGGGTCGGCGACCTGGCCGTACCGGAAACCGTCGTCAGGGCCTGCCGGCGCCGGATGGCCGGTCCTGCGGCGGGTCCGCTGCGCCTGGAGAGAGGCGACCTCCTGGTCCACCCCCGAAGGAGGCTGGGACCGCTAGACATCTGCCTGGTCATCGATGCCAGTGCGAGCATGGCCGGCCCCAGGATGCGGGCGGCCAAGTACCTGGCCCAGCACCTCCTGCTCTCCACGCGGGACAGGGTGGCCGTCGTCGTCTTCCAGGAGCGCGACGCGGAGCTCGAGGTCCCCTTCACCCGTAACTTCCAGGAGGTCGTGCGCGGCCTGAGGAGGATCAGACCGCTGGGACTCACCCCCCTTGCCGAGGGCCTCGTCAGGGCCTGCTCCTACATCAAGGAAGAGCGGGCCAAGGACCCGCTCCTCCTCCTCATCACGGACGGGATACCGACCGTTCCCTGCTGGACGATGAACCCTGTGGCCGACGCCCAGACCGCCGCCCGCGCTCTGGCAAAGGAGAAGGTGCGGTTCAGTTGCATCGGGCTCGAGCCCAACCGCGGCTTCCTCCGGGACCTGGCCGCCGCCGCCAGAGGGACCCTTCACATCGTCGAAGAGCTGGAGAGCTCCCTGCTCAGCGAGATAGCCCACAGCGAGCGACGCCGCTTGAGGCTCTGACCGCTTCGTCGCCCTGAGCGGTCGGGCGCCGTCGGCCGAGGAGGATTTTCCGCCCGCGGAAACGAAAGCCCGGCCGGGGGTGATCGCCCTGTACTTCGTTGCGGCCCTTCTTGTCATGCTCCTGGTCGTGGCCGTCTTCGCCAGTCAGAACGTCCACCTGGTCGACGTCAACCTGCTTGTATGGCGCTTCTCTTGGCCCCTGGGCGTCATCGTCCTGGCCGCGACGGCCGCCGGTGCCGTCGTGGTGGCCCTGTTGGGCCTTGTCCGCCAGGTCGGGCTGAGTCTCCGCATCCATGACGCGCGCGGCCGCCTCCGCAGGGCCGAGACCCGGCTCGAGTCGGTAAGGACCGAGCTGGAGAAGGCCAAGGCCGCTCTGTCCCGGAAGGAAGAGGAGCTCTCCGCAGCCCGGGGCGAGATAGCGGCCCTCAAAGAGCAGCTCGAAGAGCTCCGGAAGCGTTCGGCCCCGGAGGGGCCGGTCGCGGCCGGTGCGGCTGAAGGAGGTCCGCCCCACGGTCCCGGAGCCCGCCGCGGTTAAAAGGTGGCGGGTGGCCCGCCCGCCGGCGGGGGCGGTCACCACCCTTTCCTCGGAGCTCGGGATATCCCGCACTCTGGCGACGGTCCTGGCCAACAGGGGCCTTGTCCGGGCCGATGACGCCAGGGCCTTCCTCGAGCGGCGCCCCGGAGCTCCGGACGACCCGTTTCTCCTGGAGGAGATGGACCGGGCCGTCACCCGCCTCCTGTCCGCACTGCAGAGCGGTGAGCGCGTCTGCGTGTACGGCGACTACGACGTCGACGGGCTCACGGCGGCGGCCGTCCTCGTCACCGTCCTCCGGGAGGCGGGGGCCTCTGTCACCTGGTACATCCCGTCCCGGACCGCCGAGGGCTACGGGCTCAACGCGGAGGCCCTCCGCCGCATCAAGGCCGGGGGTTCAGACCTCGTCGTCACCGTGGACTGCGGGACCACGGCCGTCGCCGAGGCGGCTCTGGCCCGTTCGCTGGATCTGGGACTCATCATCACGGACCACCACACGCCGGGCCCCGTCGCGCCGCCGGCGGACGCCCTGGTGAACCCGAGAAGGGCCGGGAGCGGCTACCCCTTCGAAGACCTCGCCGGGGTCGGTGTCGCCTACAAGCTCGCCCAGGCTCTAACCGCCTTCCTCGGCCGGGCGGACGGGGACCGCCTCTGGCGCGGACTCGAGGACCTCGTGGCCCTCGGGACGGTCTGCGACGTGGTCCCTCTGACGGGGGAGAACCGCTTCCTCGTGTGGCGCGGCCTCGAACTCTTCTCGCCGCCGACCCGGGTGGGCCTGGCGGCCCTCGGGGAGGTGGCCGGGCTCGACGGTGCGGCGGCCACGACCCGGCATCTGGCCTTCGGCTACGGGCCCAGGCTCAACGCCGCGGGGCGCCTCGGCGACGCCGAGCGGGCCCTCCGCCTCCTCCTCACGGAGGACGAGGAGGAAGCGCGGCGCCTGGCGGCGGAGCTCGACCGTGGCAACCGGGAGCGGCAGGCCCTGGAGGCGGCGATTCTCGAGGAGGTCGTCGAGCGGGTCGTCCGGGAGGTGGACCTCGAGACGGAGCGGGCCATCGTCCTGGCCGGTCGGGGATGGCACGAAGGGGTCATCGGCATCGTCGCCTCACGGGTGGTGGAGAGGTTCGCACGGCCGGCCCTGCTGGTGGCCCTCAACGACGGCGTGGGGCGGGGCAGCGGCCGCAGTGTCCCAGGCTTCGACCTCGTCTCGGCCCTGGCGGACTGCGCGCACCATCTGCTGAGGTACGGAGGGCACCGGATGGCGGCCGGCTTCGAGATCGGGGAAGACGCCTTCGAGGGTTTCTGCCGCGAATTCCTGGCCCTGGCGCGCGAGAGGCTTGGGGACGGCGACCTCGAAAGAGAGGTCTCTGTGGACGCTCTGGTGGAGCCAGGCCTGCTGGCCGCGTCGGCCGAGGAGCTGGCCCGGGAGATGGCCCTCCTCGAGCCGTACGGGACGGGCAATCCCGAGCCGGTCCTGGCCGTGGGTGGGGTGCGGTTCTTGTCCGTCCGGCCCGTCGGCTCCGAGGGGCGCCATCTGCGGGCCCGGGTGGCGGTGGGGGGGCGCGTCTTCAGCGCTGTCGGGTTCGGTCTCGGCCGCCGTGCGGCGGACCTCAGCACGGTGGGCGGTCCGGTCCACATCGCCTTCCGACCGGCCTGGGACGAGTGGCAGGGCGAGCGGAGGGTCGAGCTCAGGCTTCTGGACGTGTCGGTCGAGGGTCCCGGGCCGCAGGGGGACCCGGTCCCGGGCTAGACCGGGAAGAGCCGGCAGCCATGGGCGGTGTTCTGCGATTCTTTTCGTGGTGGAGGGGTCCGGATTGCTGTCTTGTGAGGAACTGAAAGCCAGGATAAGGGAGGTCCCGGACTGGCCGGAGCCGGGAATCAGCTTCAAGGACATCACACCCCTGCTCAGGGACCGGGAGGCCTGGCGGGCGGCGGTCAAGCGGATGGCCGACCTCTGCCGGCCGTTCCCGGCGGAGGCCATCGTCGCACCGGAGGCGCGGGGGTTCATCGTGGCCTCGGCCTTGGCCTACGAGATGGGCCTCGGCTGGGTGCCGGTCCGGAAGAGGGGCAAGCTTCCGGCGGCCACCCTGGCCAGCGAGTACAAGCTCGAGTACGGGGCGGATGTCCTCGAAATCCACCGCGACGCCCTCAGGCCGGGGGAGAAGGTCCTGGTCGTCGATGACGTCCTGGCCACGGGCGGCACGGTGGCGGCGACACTGGACCTTGTCCGTCAGCTCGGGGCCGAGGTCTCGGCTGTGGCTTTCCTCATCGAACTCACCTACATCCCCGGCCGGGAGAAGCTGGCCGGCTACGAGGTCGTGTCACTGCTGAAGTACTAGCCTCGACCTAGCCCCTGACGAACGCGTTGGTCTTCTTCTCCCGGCTCACGGTGGTGCGGGGGCCGTGGCCGGGGAGGATGACGGTCCGGTCGGGGAGGGCGTAGATGACCTCCCTGATGGACTTCTCGAGAGTGTCCCAGTCGCCGCCCGGCAGGTCGGTCCTGCCGACCGACCCGGCGAAGAGGGTGTCGCCCGAGAAGCAGAGGGAAGGGGCCTCTGGTTCGCGGTCGAGGAGAAGGCACACGCTGCCGCGGGAGTGCCCCGGGGTGTGCCGGACGACGAACTCGAGGGTGCCGGCCTTGAGGCGGTCACCGTCGGCGAGTTCCCGGTCCGGAGTCACCCTGGCGGCACCGCCGGCTCCGGGCAGGAGCGCGGAGAGGCTCACGAGCGGGCTCTTCAGCATCCCCGCGTCTTCTTCGTGGACGAGGACCGGGGCACCCGTGGCCTCCCTGAGGGCCGCGTCCGCGCCCACGTGGTCGACGTGGCCGTGGGTGTTGACGATGGCTTCGACCTTGAGACCCTCTCTCCGGATGAGGTCTATGATGCGGTGGGCTTCGGCTCCGGGGTCGATGACGAGGGCCTTCCCTGTCTCGGGGCAGGCCACGATGTAGCAGTTGGCCTGGAAGGGGCCGAGGGCCATCACCCAGATGCGGGGCTCGGAGTCTTTGGCTTCTCGGTCGGTGGTCGGCAAGGCGGTTCCTCTCCCTCTGTTCTAGAACTGCTTCTGGCTGTCGAGAAGGATGGTCACCGGGCCGTCGTTGGCTATCTCCACGACCATCATGGCCTGGAACTCGCCCGTGGCGACCTTGAGGCCCCGGCTCTCGAGCTCTCGGACGTACCGCAGGTAGAGACCTTCGGCTTGCTCCGGCGGAGCCGCAGCCGCGTAGCTGGGCCGGCGCCCGCGGCGGCAGTCACCGTAAAGGGTGAACTGGGAGACGACGAGCACGTCGGCCGCCGGGCCTTCCCCCGCCCGCCCGGCCGCCTTGAGGTCGAGGAGGGACAGGTTCATCTTCCCCTCGGCGTCCGGGAAGATCCTGAGGTGGGCGGTCTTGTCGGCCAGGTAGACGGCGTCCTCTTCCGTGTCCGTCGCGGCCACGCCCAGGAGGACGCAGAGGCCTCTCCCTGTCTCCCCGACGACCCTGCCGTCGACCGTCACCCTGGCCTCGCGGCAGCGCTGGACCACGGCTCTCAACCTGTCGACCCCCCCGGCTCGCCGGAGGCCCGGCTCACGCTGAAGACATCGCGTATCTTGGAGAGCTTCTCCTGCAGGTGGCGGAGCTGCTCGAGGCTCGATATCTCGAGGACGAGGTCTATGGTCGCCGTCCTGGACGCGTCGGCCCGCGCGCTCACCGAGCTGATGTTGGTCCGTGTCTCGGCGATGGCGTTGACCACGTCTGAAAGGAGCCCCGGTCGGTCGAACGCACTCACGACCACCCCGGCCAGGAAGGTCTGGGCCACGTCGTCGTCCCAGGCCACCTCGATGAGCCTCCCGGCGTCGGCGGAGAGGTGCCTGATGTTGGGACAGTCCACGCGGTGGACCGACACGCCGCGGCCACGGGTGATGTAGCCCACGATGCTGTCCCCCGGCAGGGGGTTGCAGCAGCGTGCAAACCGGACCAGCACGTTGTCGACCCCGCGCACCCTCACCCCGTCCACGGGCCGCCCGTAGGGCTGGGTGAGCCGCACGCCCTTCATGACCTCCTCGGCCTCGGCCACGGTGGCCTGCCACTCTTCGCGCTTCAGCTCCTCCTCGAGCTTCTGTGCGACGTAGTTGGCGCTGATGCCGCCGTAGCCGATGGCGGCGTAGAGCTCCTCGACGGAGGTCAGGCTGAACCGGCGGGCGATGTCCTCGAGCCAGTCGTCGCGCAGGGCCTCCTCGCGCTGGAGCCCGTGGCGCCGGAGCTCCTTTTCCAGGAGTTCCCGGCCGCGGGTGATGTGCTCCTCGCGGCGCTCCTTCTTGAACCACTGCCGTATCTTCTGGCGGGCTCCGCTGGTCTTGGCCATGCTCAACCAGTCCCAGCTCGGCCCTCCGAGCTGCTTGGAGGTCAAAATCTCGACGATGTCGCCGTTCTGGAGCCGGTGGTCGAGGGGCACTATCCTGCCGTTGACCTTTGCCCCCACGCACCGGTGCCCGATGTCGGTGTGGATGCGGTAGGCGAAATCTATCGGCGTCGCCCCGGCCGGGAGTTCGAGCACGTCCCCCTTGGGGGTGAACACGTAGACCTCATCCGAGAACAGGTCCAGCTTCAGGCTCTCCATGAACTCCCGGGCGTCGGGAAGGTCGCGCTGCCACTCCAGGAGCTGGCGGAGCCAGGAGAGCTTGTTCTCGAAGTCGCGGTCTGTCTCGTGCCGTCCCTCCTTGTAGCGCCAGTGGGCGGCGATGCCGTACTCCGCCGTCCGGTGCATTTCCCAGGTGCGGATCTGGATCTCGAAGGGCTCTCCCGCGGGGGAGATGACCGTGGTGTGGAGCGACTGGTACATGTTCGGCTTGGGCATGGCGATGAAGTCCTTGAAACGGCCCGGAATCGGCTTCCAGAGGCTGTGGACGATGCCGAGTGCGGCGTAGCAGTCACGGATGGTGTCGACGATGATGCGGATGGCCGTGAGGTCGTATATCTCCGAGAAATCCCGCCCCTGCACGTACATCTTCCGGTAGATGCTGTAGAAGTGCTTGGCCCGTCCGGAGATGTCGGCCTTTATGCCGGCCTCCTCGAGCTTGGCCTCGAGTTCGGAGATGATCGCCCGGGTGAACTCCTCCCTCTCGGCCCGCTTCCGGGCGACCATGCCCACGAGCTGCTGGTAGCGCTCTGGCTCGAGGGTGCGGAGGGCCAGGTCCTCCAGTTCCATCTTCATCCGGTACATCCCGAGCCGGTGGGCCAGCGGGGCGAAGATGTCCAGGGTCTCCCTTGCCGTGATGCGCTGGCGGTCGAGAGGGAGGTGGGAGAGGGTCCTCATGTTGTGCAGGCGGTCGGCCAGGCGGATGAGCAGGACCCGGATGTCCCGCGACATGGCCAGGAACATCTTTCGGAGGTTCTCGACCTGCTCGTCTTCTCTGGACCTGTACTGGATGCGGCTGAGCTTCGTCACACCGTCGACGAGGAGGGCGACCTCCGCGCCGAACTCGCGCCTCAGGTCGTCCAGGGCGACGCCGGCGTCCTCCACGACGTCGTGCAGGAGAGCGGCCGCGATGCTGACAACGTCGAGCTCGAGGTCAGCCATGATGTGCGCCACGGCCAGCGGGTGTGACACGTAGGGCTCGCCCGACAGCCTCCTCTGGCCCTGGTGGGCCCTTGCCGCGTAGGCGTAGGCCCGGTCGACCAGGGAGACGTCGGCCCCGGGGGCGTACTCCAGTATCCGGTTCTTGAGGGCCTCCAGGTCGGACAAGGCTCCTCCCCCGCACCCGAAAGACCGGACTCCGTGTCCTGCGTCCGGCCGCGGTGCCGCCGCCGGCGCGGCCCCGCTGTCTATTACTCTACCAGGGTGTCGTGCTCATGTCGAAAGCGGCCGCTAGAACGTGAGGACCCGCGGCAGGAAGTCCAGGAGACCGAGGACCGCGGCCGAGCCCCAGGCGCTCCGCGTCCGGTGGAAGAGGAAACCTATCACGGCGAAGGTCAACAGCAGGGTCACCAGACCCCCGACGACCGACGTCGGCCAGGTGACCGGGTTCCCCGGGGCCGGGATGAAGCCGGGCAGGAAGTAGACGAGGGCCATGACGAAGGCCGACCCGAGCCAGCCGACCCAGCGGCCGAGGTGGCGCTCGAAAGTGGTCTGCACGAACCCGTGGTAGTAGAGGGCGCGGACGAGGCCGATGAAGCCGAAAGACCACACGGCCTGGCCGAGGACGGCGATGACCCGGACGCTGCGGAACCCGCTCGGGAAACTGACAGCCCCGCCCACGGTGGCCAGGAGGCCGAGACTGGCTCCCACGAAGAGGACCCGGGCGAGATTCCGCCGGGTCAGCCCCAGGTAGGTCGGCACGTCCATCCCCACGTACTCGAGCCAGTACACGACGAGGACGAGAGCGGCCACGTGGTAGATGACGACCGCCTCGGAGGCGAGCCGGGCCGCGTTCACCATGAGTCTCACCAGGATGTCCCCGAGGAGGACGAGACCGATGAGGGTCCAGTCCCATGACGCCGGATGGGGGGAGCGCCCGCGCAGGTGCCGGGGCTGGGGCCTCGGGTGGAGGAGGTCTATGGTGAGCACGTAGGTGAGGGCGACGAGGAGGAAACTCACCACGCCGAAGGCGATGAGGGGTCCCGACAGGACCGGCGTCTCGAGCCCCTTGGGTGAGAAGACCGAGCGGAACGGGAACTCGTTGGCGAACGTCACCTGGACCCGCTCGGGCCGGCTCACGGTGAGGGTCACCGTGGGGCCTTCGATGAAGGTCACCCCTCCGAAGCGCTCGGTGCGGAAGTAGGCGGACACCGGCGCCCCCTCGGTGAACCGCCTGGTCTGGCCGAAGACCATGACCAGGTTGGGGTCCCGCTTCACATCCCTCAGCACGGCCTTGGCCTCCGGGAGGTGGATACTATAGGCGTGGGAGACCTCGGCCGAGGCCAGGTCCTTTATCGCCTCGAGCTCCTGGTAGGTGACAGGGAGATAGCAGCCGTCGACCCGGTCGGTGAGGGTCGTGGCCCCCGGGGTCCCGACGAGTTCGGCGAGCTCGTCCGCCGCCGACGGGGCCACGTTGAAGATGACGGTCCCCGAACCGGTCAGAACCGCACCTGTGACCTGGCCGCTCGAGTACACGGGCACGATGGCCCCGCCGTTCTCGTAGACGAGGCGCACGTATAGGCCGTCCAGCTCCAGCGACCGGAACGTGTAGGCCTCACGCGTCACGTAGTCCTCTCTGAGGTCGCCCACCGAGCCGGGCTCGGCCAGGAAGAAGAGGACCCCGAAGGTGCCGACGACGACGACGAGGGCGAGGGCGATGAGGACGTAGCGGAGGGGATGCCGTGTGAGGTCCAACACCTTCAGCAGGGGAAGGATGTGGCGATGGAAGCTGAAAGGTCTTGAGGGTCTCGGGACCACGGGTGCGGCCTCCTGTGGAGGTTTAGGCTCGAACACCGCAGAAGTTTCTAGGGCCGGACACCCATTCCTGCACCTATCTCGCCTTTCGTCGTGAGGGTCGGCCGGGCGCCGCGCCGCGGCGCCCGAGGGGCCGGGCCTGGTTGACAAGCCTGCCGGGCCGCGGCTAGAATGCGGGTATCCCCGGAGGGGGGTGGCCTCGACGCCGGGCTTCAAGCGCCCTCGAGGCACGCAGGACATCCTGCCGGAAGAGGCCGAACGCTGGCGCCGGCTGGAAGCTCTGGTCCACCGCCACAGTGCGGCCTTCGGATACGGTGAGATACGGACCCCCGTGTTCGAGGAGAGCGAGCTCTTCATCCGGACGGCCGGCGCCTCGTCGGACATCGTCCGCAAGGAGATGTACACCTTCCGTGACCACGGGGGGCGCCTCCTCACCCTCAGGCCGGAGGGAACGGCCGGGGTGGGCAGGGCCTACCTCGAGAACGGCCTGGCTTCGGCGCCTCAACCGGTGAAGCTGTGGTACCTCGGGCCGATGTTCCGGTACGACCGCCCGCAGGCCGGGCGCTACCGCCAGCACACCCAGTACGGCATCGAGATCTTCGGCGCGTCCTCGCCCCTGGCCGACGTCGAGGTCATCCTCGTCGCCCACGACCTCTTCGAACGGCTGGGCCTGACGGACGTCGTCGTCCACCTCAACGACATCGGGTGTCCGCGGTGCCGTCCCGCCTACCGCGAGGCTCTCGTCGGCTACCTTGTCTCGCGGGTCGACCGGCTCTGTGCCGACTGCCGTGAGCGTCTCGCGAGGAACCCCCTCCGCATCTTCGACTGCAAGGACGAAGACTGCCGCGGGCTCCTGGAAGAGGCGCCTCTCAGCGTGGAGTATCTCTGCCCGGAGTGCCGCGCCCACCACGAGAGGGTGGAGGAGGGCCTCACGGCCTTGGGCATCCCGTTCGTGGAGGACCCGAGGCTCGTCCGGGGGCTGGACTACTACACCCGGACCGTGTTCGAGACCGTCCACCAGCCCCGGGATACGGGGACGGACGCCGGCCGGGCGGAGCGCGTGCTCTGCGGAGGGGGGCGCTACGACGGCCTCATCGAGGAGCTCGGCGGCCCGCCCACCCCCGGGGTGGGCTTCGGGATGGGCCTGGAGCGCCTCCTGGCGACAGTCGCGGAGCAGGGGCTGGAGCCGCCGCAGGCGGTCGGGGAGAACAGGGCCCTCGTCTTCGTGGTCTCCCTCGGGACCTCGTTGGCCGCGGAGGGCTTCCGGCTGGCCCGGGCCCTGCGCCGGGCGGGCTTCGCGGCGGTGAACGACCTCCTGGAGCGGAGCCTGCGGGCCCAGCTCAAGGCGGCCGACCGCGCCGGGGCGCGGTGGGCCCTGATCGTCGGCGAGGAGGAGGCCGCCCGAGGTGTCGTCACCGTCCGCGACCTCCGCTCGGGCCGGCAGGACGAGGTGCCCACGGGCGACGTGGTGGAGGTGCTTTTGCGTGAGGTCTGAGACCAGGGGAGCGGCCGCCGCCGGCCTGGGCGGCTGGAAGAGGGACTGCTGGGCCGGTGAACTGCGTGCCGCCGACGCCGGCCGGGAGGTCACCCTGATGGGCTGGGTCTCCCGACGCCGTGAGCACGGCGGGGTGAGCTTCATCGACCTCAGGGACCGGTCAGGCCTGGTGCAGGTGGTCCTCTCCGGCGAGCTCGCGGCCTGGGGGGCTGGGCTCAGCCCCGAGTCGGTCGTGGCCGTCCGCGGCCGGGTGGCTCTCAGGCCCGAAGGGATGGCCAACCCCGAGCTCCCCACGGGCGAGGTGGAGGTCGCCGCCAGCGACCTCAGGCTCCTCAACCGTGCGAAGACACCTCCCATCTACACCCGGGACCTTGCTCCGCGTCAGCACGGTGCCGGCGGCGAGAAGGGGAGCGCGTCCGCGGGCGAAAGAGACGCGGAGGGAGAGACGGGCGAGGCGATGCGTCTGCGGTACCGGTACCTCGACCTCCGGCGGCCGCGCATGCAGGCCAACCTCGCCCTGCGCCACCGCATGGTCAAGGCGGTCCGTGACTACCTTGACGCCCGGGGGTTCTGGGAGGTGGAGACCCCCTTCCTCACACGCTCCACGCCCGAGGGGGCGCGGGACTACCTTGTGCCGGCCAGGAACGCCCCGGGGAAGTTCTACGCCCTGCCGCAGTCGCCCCAGATATTCAAGCAGCTTCTGATGGTGGCCGGTGTCGAACGCTACTTCCAGGTCGTGCGCTGCTTCAGGGACGAGGACCTCCGGGCCGACCGCCAGCCGGAGTTCACGCAGATAGACATCGAGATGTCCTTCGTCGAGCCGGCCGACGTCGTGCGCCTGACCGAGGGCCTGATGGCCCACATCTGGCGGGAGGTCCTGGGGGTAGACCTTCAGACCCCGTTCCCCCGGCTCGACTTCGCCGAGGCCGTGGCTTCGTACGGCACGGACAAGCCCGACCTGAGGTTCGGGATGCGCATCGCGGACCTGACCGCCGCTCTGGAGGGCTGCGGGTTCCGGGTCTTCGGGGAGGCCGCCCGAAGGGGTGAGGTCGTGCGCGGTCTGGCCGTTCCGGGCGGAGCGGCGGTCTTCAGCCGCAAGGACCTCGACCTCCTCACCAGGGAGGTCCAGAAGTTCGGGGCCAAGGGCCTTGTCTGGGCCGCCTTCGAGCCGTCGGGCGTGCGGTCCCCGGTGTCCAAGTTCCTGACCGGTGAAGAGGTCGACACCCTGCGCCGGCTCGTGGGGGCCGGTGAGGGGGACCTCGGCCTCTACGTGGCGGCGCCGCCGGACACGGCGGCGGCGGCCCTCGGGCACCTGCGCCTGCATGCGGCCGAGCGTCTGGGCCTGCGCGACACCGCCGAGTGGTGCTTCGTCTGGGTCGTGAACTACCCGCTCTTCGAGCCTGACGAGGAGACGGGGGGCCTCGGCGCCAAGCATCACCCCTTCACCGCGCCCTTCGAGGAGGACCTCGGCCTCCTCGAAACCGCTCCGCTGAAGGTCAGGGCCAAGGCCTACGACCTGGTCCTCAACGGCTGGGAGCTTGGGGGCGGCAGTGTCAGGAACCATTCCCGCGAGGTCCAGGAACGGGTCTTCGAGGCCCTCGGCCTTGCGAGAGAGGAGTATCTCGAGAAGTTCGGGTTCCTCCTCGAGGCCCTGGAGTACGGGGCGCCGCCGCACGGGGGGATCGCCCTCGGTGTGGACCGGATCGCCGCCCTCCTCGCGGGCGAGGAGAGCATCCGCGAGGTCATCGCCTTCCCCAAGACGACGCGGGCCGCATGCCTCCTGTCGGGCGCCCCTTCGGACGTCGGGACAGACCAACTGGCCGAGCTCGGACTCAGGACCCGAGACCGGACCTTTGAGCCCGTCTGAGTCTGTCCGGTTGCGTGACCATTTTCGACAAGACATGTCAAGGAATAACAGTTTCTTTGCCGTTGCCTTGCCCCTTCCTGCGTGTTAGAATTTTACCGCGCCCCGCGAGGACGGGGCCGCGCACGGGAGAAAAGTGAACACAGCCCTGCCGTGTTCGTGATTGGCCGTTTGTGTTTTGAGCCAACACAACGACCTGGGGAGCCTAACCTCTGCGCGTGGACGTAGACCTCTGTATCGCTCCGCGGTTCCGGGAGGAAACGATAAGCGCGCAGGCGGCGCCCACCTGCCGGGAGCAGGTTCAAGACGGGCGGTCGCACGACACGGTGGGGAGCCGTTGGATGCGCGTTGTGCCGCATGAGAGATGAAGGCCGCTCCGCGAAGAGGCGGAGCGGCCTTCGGCGTCTGGACGCATAGGAGGAGAAACAGGGCCCAGTGCCCAAGGTCTCCCCTCTGAGGGGAGAGTTGCGCGTCATGCGAAGAGTCGATCTACGCTCGGACACAGTCACGACACCCACACCGGCCATGAGGGAGGCGATGGCGGAGGCGGAGGTCGGCGATGACGTCTACGGGGAGGACCCGACCGTCAGGCGGCTCGAGGAGAAGGCGGCCCGGCTCCTGGGGAAGGAGGCCGGCCTCTACGTGCCGTCAGGCACGATGGCCAACCTCATCGCCGTCATGACCCACGCGAGGCGCGGGTCGGAGGTCATCCTCGAGGCGGACTCGCACATCTACTACTACGAGACTGGCGGTATGGCCGTCTGCGCCCAGGTCATGCCCCACACGGTGAAGGGTGAACGCGGCTTCTTGACCCCCGAGATGGTGAAGGCCGCGCTTCGCCCTTCCAACCTCCACTTCCCGCCCGCGACCCTCCTGTGCCTTGAGAACACGCACAACCGCGCCGGCGGGACGGTCTGGCCCCTCGAGCAGCTCGAAGCGGTCATCGATGTGGCCCACGACGCCGGGCTGGCCGTCCACCTCGACGGGGCCCGCATCTTCAACGCCGCGGTCCACCTCGGCCTGCCGGCGTCCCGACTCGCGGAGCGGGCGGACTCGGTCATGTTCTGCCTCTCCAAAGGCCTGGCTGCGCCGGTCGGTTCCGTGCTCGTCGGGCGGAGGGATTGGATCGCCGCGGCCCGGCGCAACCGGAAGGTCGTCGGCGGGGCCATGCGGCAGGCGGGCGTCATCGCGGCGGCGGGTCTCGTCGCCCTGGAGACCATGGTCTCCAGGTTGGCCGAGGACCACGCCAACGCGCGGGACCTGGCCGAGCGGCTGGCCGTGGTGCCGGGGGTGTCTGTCGACCTCGAGTGGGTCCAGACGAACATGGTCATGGCCGACGTCTCGGGCCTCGGGGTGGCCGCGCCCGACTTCGCCCGGCGGCTGGCCGGGAGAGGTGTGCTGGTCAACGCTGTGGACCCTCACCGGCTGCGGTTCGTGACCCACAAGGACGTGACCGCGGAGGACGTCCGGGAGGCCGCACGGGTCGTGGCCGAAGAGGCGGCGGCCTGCCGGGTCTAGCCGGCGGGTCCTCCCTCTCCGTCGGGCAGGGCGGGGGAGAGGAGTTCGGAGACGGTCACGATGCGGAGTCCCTTCTCGGCCAGCACGGGAAGGAACCGCTCCATGGCCGGGCCGGTCTGGGGTGTGGGATGGCAGAGGATGATGTCTCCGGCCCTGACCCGGGAGACCACCCGCCGGGCGATGACCTCGACCCCCTCGAGCCGCCAGTCCACGGTGTCGAGCGACCAGATGACCGTGCGGCAGCCCTCCTCGGCGGCGGCCTTCAGCATCGTCCCGGACCGTTCCCCCATCGGCGGGGCGAAGATGACGGGACGCCGGCCGCAGGCCTTCTCGATCAGGTCCGCGGCGGCCCTTATCTCGTCCCTGACCTGCTGGGGGTCGGTGTAGGTCATCGGACGGTTGTAGTATCCGTGGTTGCCTATCTCGTGTCCCCGGGCGGCCGCCTCCTTCAGCCAGGCCGCACGCGCCTCACTGCCTTCCAGCCAGGACCCGACAGGGCAGATGGTGAGCCGTCCTCCCGCCTCTTCGACCAAGCGGCAGATGAGGTCGAGGTGCTCGTCCCCCCAGGCGATGTTGAGGATGATGGCCACGGCCTTCTTCGCAGGGTCGGCGTGGAAGACGGGTGCCTGGGGGAAGTCGGCCAGGGTCACGGCCGGAGGGACCGGGAAGAAGACGAACGGCACGGCCTCGCCGGGAGCGGCCTGGAGCGACCGCGCGACGGTCGCGGCCACGTCCAGGCGGCGCCCCTCGACGGCGGGGACGACCCCCCCTGTCGACCGGTCGAGGTAGGCGTTCCGCGGGAGAACGGTGAGGTCGGCGGCCACGTCTTCCAGGGCCCCTGTAGCCTGGTAGCGGTCGAGCCCGCCGAGGTCCACCCAGATGTCACCGTGTCCGACCGTCACGCCCTCGGCGATGCGGTCCCGCGCGGGGTCCCGCCCACCGAGGTCCGGAAGGACCGTGCTCAGGCCGAGGACCAGGCCGGCGGCGAGCGAGACGATGGCCATGACGGTCAGGAGGAGGCGGAGGTAGGGACCTTGCGTCCCTCCCCTTGCTCGAGGCGGTGCGTCCCCGAAGAATCCGCCCATCGTCCCGACCTCCCCCGCGTCCCGGATTCCGGTAATGTGTATGCGCTCGTGGGGGTGCGGAACAACCGTTGACCGGAATCCGCGCTCCCGGTAGAATGAATAATGCCTAGTTAGCCGGTAGGAATTGTAGGGGAAGGGGGGCTCAGGCGTGAAGCTCTCGACCAAGGGCCGCTACGGTGTGATGGCCTGCTACGACCTTGCCTGTCACCACGGCGACTCCCCCGTTCCCCTTAAAGCCATCGCCAGCAGACAGGGCATCTCCCCCGGCTACCTCGAGCAACTCATCGGCCATCTGCGTCGGGCCGGCATCGTCCGCAGTGTGAGGGGGCCGCAGGGGGGATATGTCCTTGCCCGGAGCCCGGACGAGATCACCGTAGGGGACATCATCAGGGTCCTTGAGGGACCCATCGCTCCGGTGGAGTGTGTGTCGCAGGACCCGGGCGACTTCCGGCACTGCGGCCGGACGGACGGGTGTGTCACCCGGCCGGTGTGGGAGAAGTTGCGGGACAGTATGGTCCGGGTCCTGGACTCCATCACCCTCAAGGACCTCTTGGACGAGGGTGGCCGGGAGTGACCCGGCCGGCCGGTCGGACACGGAACGGAGGGGTTTGATGGACGCTGGAACTACTGCCGCCGAGCCGCTCGAAGGGAGGGCTCCGCGGCGGGTCTACCTGGACCACGCGGCGACC
>CAJXZV010000015.1 GCA_913063835.1 uncultured Eubacteriales bacterium | reverse complement strand
GCCGGCCGGGTGCCGGCCGGGCTGCGACTTGGCGGCGGCCCCGCGGCGGCCCACCGGGAAGGCCGGACCGCCGCGGGTCGGCAGGCCGAGCAGGCGGGGCAGGTAGTCGAGCCCGTCCGCCTCGGCCACCTCGACGGCGGCCGTGAGCAGGGAGGCATGGTCGGGTGCGGCCCACAGCGTCCCGGGCCGGTGACGGGTTCGGACCGTCGGCGCTCAGCTCCCTTCCCCACCGGCGGTGTCCACCGCGGGCGCCGGTGCGCCCGATGTCCAGTGTAATCGGCGCGCCCCCGGCGCGTTACGGAGTCGCGGCAGGAGGGCCCCAGCGGGAGCGGGGAGGGAACCTTGCGGCCCCGACCCACGTTTGCATTGCATGAAGAGGACGGAAGGCATAAGGTTGGTTCTGAACCGGACGGGAGGTATCGGGGTGGCCAAGAAGCTGTATCGTTCGAGACGCGAACGCATCCTCGGCGGCGTGGCCGGAGGACTCGCGGAGTACTTCGACGTGGACGTCACCCTCATCCGCCTGGCCTGGGTCATGGTCGCCCTCGCCGGCGGTTTCGGGCTCCTGGCCTACATCGTCGCCTGGATAATCATGCCCGAAGAGCCCGAGGCCGAGCGCAGGGGCCGGGTCCGCGCCGCGGAGGGCGGGGAACCGGAGACCGTCGTGCCCGAGGTGGAGGATGCCGGGGAGGAGGCGGACCCAGGGACTTCCGGCGAGACCGAGGAGCGGGGGACCGAAGCCCGCGGCCGGAACTGGTTCTTCGGACTCTTGCTCGTGGCTTTAGGTTTCTATCTCCTGGTCCAGAACCTCGTGCCCGAGCTCCAGCTGGCCAAGTTCTGGCCGGTGGCCCTCATCCTCCTGGGAGGGCTCATCCTGGCGGGTGCTTTCGGACGCTCGAAGGAGGAGTGAGAGTTGAGCTCACGGGTGTTCTGGGGCTTCGGACTCGTGGTGGCCGGCGGGCTGCTGCTCGCGGCGAACCTCGGCCTGGTCTCACCGGCCGTGTGGGGGGTCCTCTGGCGGATGTGGCCGCTGGTCCTCGTGCTCTGGGGTGTCTCCCTTCTCCTCCGCCCGTTGGGCCGGGCCGGCGCGATCATCACGGCCGTCATCGTGCTCTTGACCGCCGCGGGCGTCGTTGGTTATGCTGTCTATTTTGCCCCGGGAGGGGTGCAGTCCGGCGAGCTGGTTCTTGACCAGCCCCTTGCCCCGGAGGTCGAGAAGGTCAGCGTGAAGATCGCCGTCGGTGGCGTAGCCGTCGACCTCGACGGAGCGGCCCCCGAAGGCTGCCTGGCCACGGGCCGCCTCGGCTATCACGGTCCGCCTCCCGAGGTGGACTGCGACGTCGCGGCCGACAGGGCCGAACTGGAGCTGAGGTCTGCCCCCGGTCCCACCCGGGTGGCCGGCCTTCCTTCTCCCGTCTGGGTCATCCACCTGAACCCGGCTCCCGTCTACACCATCGACGTCAGCGCCGGCGCGTGCGCTCTCGACATCGACCTCTCCGCCCTGAAGGTGGAAGAGTTCCACTTGGACGGCAAGGCGTCGTCGGTGGTGGTCACCTTCGGGGACCAGGGGTTGGACCTGACCGGGCGTATCGACCTGAAGGCCGGCTCGTTGACTCTGCGTGTGCCCCGCCGGGTGGGGGTCGAGATCACGGCGGCCTCCACCCTTGCGGACAACAACCTCGAGGAGGCCGGGTTCGAAAGGTCCGGTTCCCGTTGGGTCTCCCAGGGGTTCGAGGCCAAGACCGACAGGTTCACGTTCACCGTGAACGCCGTGGTGGGCTCGGTCCGGGTCGAGTGGACCGACTGACAGGCTCGCTTCACCTCACCTGACGAGGACGGCGGCGGGGGACGGCGGGCCGGTGCGGACGAAGGACCTCGGCAGGAAGTCCGGCCTCCGGGGCGAACCTTCGACCGAACGTTCAGTCAAGATGTCGGGTCGCGGCCCGTTTCATCCGGCGCGCGGGAGGCGTGCCGGGTGCGGGCGCCTGAACGGGGGGGTCCGGTTTGTCCAAGGAGGAGCAGATTCTCGAGGTCGCCATGAAGGTCTTCCGCGAGAGAGGCTATCACGCGGCCTCCATGCAGGAGATCGCCGACGCCGTAGGTATGCAGAAGGGTAGCCTGTACTACTACATCTCCGGCAAGCAGGAACTTCTCTTCATGATTCTCGACAGGGCCATCGACACCATCACGGCGAGGGTGGAGGAGATCTACCGTTCGGACCTGTCGCCGAAAGAGAAGCTGTGGCAGGCTATCGTGAACCACGTCGAGGTCGTCTCGGAGCGGCAGGACATGCTGACCATCCTCCTGCGCGAGAGGCATGCCCTGAGCCCGAACCAGCAGGCCGTCATCGACGAGAAGCGCGTGGCCTACGAGAGGCTCTTCCAGAGAATCCTGACCGAGGGTGTCAGGGCCGGGGAATTCCGGGAGATGGACGTCAAGATAGTCTCCTTCGGCATCCTGGGCATGTGCAACTGGCTCTACCAGTGGTACTCGTCCGAGGGGCGTCTGTCGGCGAAGGAGATTGGCGACATCTTTGCGGACATAGTATTCCGCGGGGTCGTGGTGCAGGACGGCCAGGAACCTCGCGGCCGCCAGGAGAGATGAGAGGAGGGTTCTGCCATCGCAACCGACAGCGTTCGCCACGTGAAGACCGTGCTCTTCCGTTCGCCTGGGCCGGAGAACACCGAGGCCGCCGTCGCCTCGGCCCTCGACCGCGCGCGCGAGCTCGGACTCCGGGACTTCGTCGTGGCCTCGAACACGGGAGCGACGGCCCGAGCGGTTCTTGAAGGCCTGGCCGCGAGGGGGATGGAGGGTGCCAACGTGGTCGTGGTCACCCACCACGTCGGGTTCAGGTCGCCGGGCGAGGACGAGATGGACCGGGAGACGCGCCGGTCCCTGGCGGAGGCCGGCGCCAAGGTCCTGACGACGACCCACCTCATGGGCGGCATCGAGCGGGCGGTGACCGGCAAGTTCGGTGGCCTGTACCCCGGCCACCTCGTGGCCCACACCCTACGTCTGTTCGGCCAGGGAGTCAAGGTGGCCGTGGAGATAGCCGTCATGGCCCTCGACGCGGGTCTGGTCCCCTACGGGTGCGACGTGGTGGCCATCGGGGGGACCGGACGGGGGGCCGACACGGCCCTCGTTGTGAGGCCGTCCCACGCGAAGACGTTTTTCGAGACCTTCGTCGTGGAGACAATCTGCCGTCCCTCTCCGCGACCGCACCTGGAGTGACGGGGTGACGCCTTGAGAGTCCTGGTCTACACGGGCAAGGGCGGTGTGGGGAAGACGAGCGTCGCCGCGGCCACAGCCGTGCGCTCGGCCGAACTCGGGCACCGGACCATCGTGATGAGCACGGACGCGGCCCACAGCCTGGGCGACTGCTTCCGGTGCCGTCTCGGGCCAGAGCCTCGGAGACTGGCCGGGAACCTCTGGGCCCAGGAGATAGACGCCCTGCACGAGATGGAGCGCAACTGGGGCAGGGTCCAGGACTACCTCAACCGCCTTCTGTCCCTCAGGAACCTTGACCAGGTCACCATCGAGGAGCTGACCGTCTTCCCCGGCACGGAGGAGCTCTTCAGCCTCCTGCAGATAGGACGCCACACGAGACAGGGGGAGTACGAGGTCATCATCGTGGACTGCGCTCCGACTGGGGAGACCCTGAGGCTCCTCGTCTACCCCGAAGTCTTCCGCTGGTGGATGGACCGCATCTTCCCCGTGCAGAGGAAGGCCATGCGGGTCATCAGGCCCGTGGCCCAGCCCCTCGTGTCCATGCCCCTGCCGGGGGACGACGTCTTCGAGTCGACCCAGGCGCTCTTCAACGAAGTGGACTACGTCCACCGGATCCTGACCGACACCTCCATGAGTTCGGTGAGGCTCGTCCTGACCCTGGAGAGCATGGTCATCAGCGAGGCCCAACGGAGCTTCACCTATCTCAACCTCTTCGGGTTCCGGACCGATGCGATAGTGGTGAACAGGCTCATCCCCGACGAGGTCACCGACGCCTATTTCGCCGGCTGGAAGGACATGCAGAAAAGGCACATGCGGAAGGTGCAGGAGGCCTTCGGACCGGTCCCCATCCTGACCACGCCGCTCTACGACGGGGAGGTCCTCGGCTTCGACATGTTGCGCCGGATGGCCTTGGACTGCTTCGGGGAGCGGGACCCGACCGAGGTCTTCTTCGACCGTTGGCCCCAGACGGTGACGCGTTCCGGCGGGGAGACCACCCTCACCGTCCTTCTCCCCTTCGTCGGGAAGGGCGACATCGACGTGACCCGCGTGGGGTCGGAACTTGTCGTGAGCGTGGGCGGCAGAAGGCGTACGATAACCCTGCCGAGAAGTCTCACTGCGCGGGACCTTGTGCGGGCCCGGTTCGACGGAGACCTTCTCAAGATAACCTTCGCCGACCCGGAGCCTGAAGAGGGAGAACCCGCAGGACGGCGGCAGACATGACCTGACCCGTCGACCGGGTCGACAGAAGGGAACGGGTGGCAACAGTTGGAGCCCAGGCAGATCGACGAACGCATCCTCTCGGACCAGGAGCGCGAGATCCTGCTCCTCTCCCTCGAGGAGGAGAGGAAGAACCCGGAACAGGACAAGACGGCCGAACTGGCGACGGCCCTGGCCAGGTCGCTGGTGCGCCGGCGGGGTCGGCTCCACCAGCGCATCGTCGCCACGCTGGCCGTCCTTCAACTGCTCCTGGATTCGGCCGTCCTGGAGACGGTGAAGGGGCGCGGGCCCGGACGGAACGAGCGTCTCGAGGAGGAGCTCTCCGCCCGCGTGCAGAGTCTTCTACGCGGCCAGAAGCCCTACTTCACCGTCGGCGCCGAGGACGATGAGGACGATTACCTTGAATGAGGGGTGGTAAGAGTGGCCCAGGACAAGGACAAGGCCGAAGGGCGGGACGATGCCGGGGCGCAGTGGGGCATCTGCCCGCTGGCGGCCCTGTTCGGGCTCGGCGGCCTCAAGGACCGCGTGCTCGACTGCCTACCCCCTGAGTTCGTCGAGCACGCCGCGGGGGCGAGACGGGAAGTCCTCCTCGCGGTGAAGAGCCTCATCGACGAGGCCCTTCGCCGGGAAGAGGCCCAGCTCGCCGCCTACCGCCGCCGACAGGAGGAAAGGGCCGCCAACAGGCCGCAGAAGGTAGCCGTCGAGTAGGCGTCCGGGGTGGGGTCTACGGCAGGCCGCCGCGCAGAAGGACGACGGCGAGCGCCCTGACGACCTCGTCCGGCTGGCCGGTCTCCTCGAGGCGCCGGACGGTGGAGGCCACGTCATAGCTCACTCTCTTGAGGCTGATGTGACCGTCTTCCCAGACGGCGTAGGAGGCACGGGGGTCATGGTCCCGAGGCTGTCCCACGCTGCCGGGGTTGACGGCTGTTTTGTCCCTGAAAGGCCGGAGGTAGGGACGGTGGGTGTGCCCGACGAGGATGACCCGGCACCGGTCCGGCGCGGCCTCCATGGCTCTGGCCCAGCGTTGAGGGTCGGCCGCGGGGGAAACATACTCGAAGAGATGGTCGGCCGGGGAAGCGTGGGTGAGGTAGAAGTCCTGCCCTCCCACAGACACCGTCCGCTCCACCGGCAAGGTGCGTAGCAGGTGGAGTTGGTCGGGGCGTAGGACGGACCGAGTGAACTCCCGGGACGCCCGCGAGAGCCGCCGGAAGGCCGCGGCGCAGCCGCAGTCCGCGCCCGTGGCCACGGCGTTGTCGTGGTTTCCCCTGACCCAGACCGGCTCCAGGTCTGCCAGCCTGTCGAGGCAGGCGACCGGGTCGGGGCCGTAATCGACGGCGTCGCCGAGGAAGAGGACGCGGTCGAAGGACGGCTCCGCCCTCAGCACTGCTTCGAGCGCAGCCAGGTTGCTGTGGACGTCAGACAGGATGAGGAGCTTCATAGCCATAGTCTTAATCCGACCGGGCCCTGCTTCCTGCCCGGGAACAGACGGAAGGGGGATGTCGCTTGTCGGCGGACGGGACGAAGGACCTCGAACAGCTCTCCGGGCTGCCGCTCCGGGTCGACTCCGAGGGCCGCGTGGTCTTCGCCGAGGGCCTGCCGCAGGTGGCCCCGCAGGTGAGGACCCTGGACGAGATGAGGCCGGTCCTTTACAACCAGACGGCGACGGGTCCGCGGGAGCTGTACTACATGTACCGCAACATCGGCTGGCCGGAGGACATCGCCGTCTACTCCCGCCGCTCCCTGCGCTTCGACCTCACCGTTCTCCGCCCCGGACTGGTGGGAGGGGAGTACGTCAAGACGGCCGGCCACTACCACCCTGAGGTGCCGGGGAGCGGAGGCGCACGCCCCGGGGACGCCCTGACGTACCCGGAGCTCTACCAGGTCCTGCTCGGTCGGGCGCACTACCTTCTCCAGAGGCCGGACCCCGAGGGGGCCCCCGGGGCCCTGGAGGACGTGGTGGTCGTCGAGGCCGGGCCGGGCGACTGCCTCTACGTCCCGCCGGGTTACGGACACGTGACGATAAACCCAGGGCCTGAGCCGCTGGTGATGGTGAACGTGGTGGACGGCTCGTTCAGCTCGGTCTACGGCCCCTACCGCGAGAGGCATGGCGCGGTCTACTACGAAATAGAGGAGCATGGCCGGAGTTATTTTGTGGAGAACGACCACTACCCCGAACCCCCCGAACCCCGTCTGGGGCGGACGACCTCCCTTGAGGACCTGGGACTCCGCTCGGGGGAGCCCCTTTACCGCCAGCTGGCGTCGGCCCCGGGGGCTTTCGCCTTCCTCTCCAGCCCTCCACGCGACGGCCCCCTTCCGTAAGGGGGACGCCGGCGGCGCTTCGTCACCGCGCCGCGGACGCCGGAGAGTCGTCATCGTCGGCGAACTGATGCTCGACGTGCTCTTCCTCTCCCTCCCGCCGCAGGGCCTCTTCATCAGGGCCGGAGGCAGTGCGGCCAACCTCGGCCGGATGCTGGTCCGAGAGGGGCGGCCGGTGACCGTCATCGGGAAGCTCGGGTCCGACCCCAACGGAAGGTGGGTGGCCGGAGAGCTCGGCCGCCAGGGGATCACCCTTCCGGGGGCGCCTGCAGTCGAGGCGCCGACGGGCTACGTCATCATGCACCGGAGGGAGGGGGTCGACCGCGTCGTCTACGTCGAGCGCGGCGCGAACACGGAGCAGGTGACAGGGGAAGGCGGGCTCTGCGGCCTCGACGGCGTCGCCTGGCTCCACGTCTCGGGGTACTGCCTCATCGAGGACGGGCCGGCCGAGGTCGCCCGGCGCCTGGCCCTGGCGGCGCGCCGCCGCGGCATACCCGTCTCGCTCGACCCCGGCGTCCGGCGGGCGTTCCGCGGGCTCGACCGGAAGGGGGTCCTGCGCCGCCTGGGGCTCGGGCTTGACGGAGGGCCGGACGTGCTCCTGCCTTCGGCCGACATGGCCGTGTTCCTGGCCGGGGGAGCGGAGGGCGGCGCCCTCGGCCCGGGTGAAGCCTCGGTCGCCCTGGGCCGGGTCTTCCGTCGGGTGGTCGTCAAGGACGGTCCGCGGGGGGCCTGGCTGGAGGGGGTGCGTGTCGGTCCCGAGCGTGGCGAGCCGGGCTCTCGAGCCGACGTGAGCGGAGCCGGTGACGTGTTCGACGCCGCCTACATCGTCTCGGTCCTCGCGGGATGCTCACCCGAGGAGGCCGTCGTCCGGGCCGTCGGCGAGGCAGGCAGGTTCGTCGCGGCCAGCATCGCCCCGGGGAGTGCTCCCGGACCGGGCTGGGTCCGCGTGCGGAGCCAGCGCCCGCCTCTCCTGGCCAGCGCCTGTCTCCTTGGGGCGGCCACGGCCTATGACGGCAAGCCCCGCGGCCCGTGGGACGCGGCGAGACACGGACCCCTGGACCCCGGCGAGAGGCTCGTCCTTCCCATCTGCCCGGAGTGTCTCGGGGGCCTCGGTGTCCCGAGGGCGCCGGCCGAGATCACCGGTGGTGACGGGGAGGCCGTCATCGCCGGAAAGGCCCGCGTGGTCACGCGCGACGGCCGCGACGTGTCGGAGGCCTTTCTGAAAGGGGCCAGGAGGGCCGTCGAGCTGGCCCGGGCGACCGGCGCGCAGAGGGCCGTCCTCAAGGACGGCAGCCCTTCGTGCGGGCCGACCCGCATCCACGACGGGACCTTCACCGGGCGGTCCGTCCCCGGCCGGGGTGTGGCCGCCGCGGCCCTGCGGTTGCTGGGGGTCGAGGTGGAGCGTGACGCGGCTAAACCCGGTCGCGCCGGGTATGCTTAGACCATGCTGGTGACAGACCTTTACCTGCTGGTTCTCCTGGCTGCCGCGTTCGTCCTGGCGGTGGTCTTCGTCCGCCGCCGCTCGCTGGTCTACCGTGCCCCTCCCCGGAACCATCTCGAGCCCGGCGAGAGGTTCGAGGAAGCCCTGGAGGACATGCGGTTGCGCGGTTCGGTCTCTCCCGAAGAACTCTCGGCCCAGACGGAGGCCGCGCGCGAGACGGGTGCGCCGCCGCCGCGCATCCCCGGGTTCCCTCAGACCCCGGAAGACGCAAGGAGGCAGCGTCAGGAGAGAGGGGAGAGGGCGGAGGAGTAGCCGGCGAACGGCCTCGGGGAAGCCCCGGGCACCGGGAACAGGACCGGAATAGGTTGACACCGGAAGGCTCTCGGAGGTGCTCCACGGTCCTGAGCAGGATTCCGGTGGTCGACCTGACGGAAGAGATCGAAGGCCTCTGGCCGGAACTCCGTTCGGTCATCGAAGGTGTCGCCAGGTCGGGCCGGTTCATCAACGGTCCGAACGTACAGGCCTTCGAGGAAGAGGTCGCCGACCATCTCGGGGTGAGGTATGCCGTCGGTGTCAACTCCGGGACGGACGCTTTGGTCATCGCCCTCCGTTCCCTCGGGGTCGGGCCCGGCGACGAGGTCATAACCACCCCCTGGACCTTCTTCGCCACGGCCGAGGCCGTCAGCCTGGTGGGGGCCGTCCCTGTCTTCGTCGACATAGAGCCGAAGACCTACAACCTCGAACCGGACCTGGTGGAGAGGGCGGTCGGGCCGCGGACCCGGGCCATCCTTCCGGTCCACCTTTACGGGCACAGTGCCGACCTCGACCCCATAATGGCCATCGCCCGGCGGTACGGCCTCGCGGTGGTGGAAGACGTGGCCCAGGCTTTCGGCGGCCGATACCGCGGCAGGCCTCTCGGGAGCATCGGCCACGCGGCGGCCTTCTCCTTCTATCCGACGAAGAACCTCGGGGCGTTCGGAGACGGCGGGCTCGTGGCGACGAACGACGCCGCTGTGGCCGAGAAGGCCCGTATGCTCCGCGCCCACGGCGCGAGGCGGAAGCACTTCAGCGAGACGGTCGGCTACAACTCCCGGCTGGACGAACTCCAGGCGGCCGTTCTCCGGGTGAAGCTCCGCCACGTCGCGGAGCGGAACGAGGCCCGCCGGCGGGCGGCCCGCATCTACGCGGAGCTTCTCGAGGGCGTTCCCGGCGTGACCCTGCCCTTCGAGGCCGGATACGCCCGGCATGTCTACCACCAGTACACCGTCCGTATCGCGGGCGGTCGTCGCGACCATGTACGCGACAGGCTGTCCCGCGAGGGCATAGAGGCCACGGTCCACTACCCGGTCCCCCTCCACCTGCTCCCCCCCTACCGGAGCCTCGGTCACCGCCTTCCGGAGGCCGAACGGGCGGCCGCCGAGGTCCTCTCCCTGCCGCTGTGGCCGGAAATCGATCCGGAACTCCAGGCCAGGGTGGCCGAGAGTCTCCGCACGGCTCTCCATCCTCGCGAGTGAAGGACCGTAGGCGGTGCACCACTTAACATAATGCCGCATATCGTGGCGCTCGGGGGCACATTGCTGGCCGGCCTCACAAGGCGCAGTAAGGAGGTGTCTTGATTGCCCAACTACCGTGTCTTCACCGAGCAGGCTTCCGACTTCAAGAGCCTCGTCTACGGTAACGACGGGACGACAGACCGCGTGCTGTTGACCGACTCGAGCGGCGCCCTGGCCATCTACGCGGACACGGCCCTGGACGTTGAGATCACGTCCAGTACGACCCTGACCGTCACCGCCACCGACCTCGACATCCGGGACATCACCAACGCCACGGACAGCATCCTCGTCTACGGCAACGACGGCACGAGCAACCGGGTGCTCCTCACCGACACCAGCGGCAACATGCAGACCGTGCTCTACCGCCGGCAGGCGACGGACACGAGCGAAGAGGGCCTGTCGACGGCGACGGACTTCGCGGGCTCGACGGCCCGGGACATCGGCGAGCAGAGTCAGGTCACTTTCGCGGTCAAGAACACGGGGACGACCTACGGGGCCACGGTGAAAATCCAGCTGAGCCCGAACAACAGCGACTGGATAGACGACACGGCGGAGACGAACATCTCCGCCGGTGAGATGGTCGCCCTCGTTCCCGGCAAGTACCTCCGCTACGCGCGGGTCGCCTACAAGTCGCAGACGGCGGGGCAGGACACCAGCCTCACCATATGGTACCAGGCGCAGGTCTGAAGTCGAGGGTCGCTCCCGCGACCGGCCTGTTCCGGGACGCGGGGGCGACCGGTGCCGGGACTAGCTGCAGGAGGGAAAGGTCTGGTGCCGCGGGAGATTGAGGCCGAAGCCGGCGGGCGGCCGACGATAAGCCTGTGCATGATCGTCAAGGACGAAGCCGACAGCCTCCCACGCTGCCTGGCCAGTGTGACCGGTGTCGTTCCCGAGGTGGTCGTGGTCGACACCGGTTCGACCGACGACACGGTGAGGATCGCCGAGGCGCACGGGGCCAAGGTCAAGCGCATACGGTGGCCCGGCGATTTCGCCCTGGCCCGCAACGAGTCCCTCGAACTCGCCACCGGCGAATGGGTGCTGGTCATGGATGCCGACGAGGAACTCGACCGGCGTGACAGAGGAGGCCTGCTCGCGTTGGTCGCCTCGGCCACCGAGAAGGGCGGCCCGGAGGGCTTCCTTCTCCGGATCGTCAACCATCTCCACCCGCGCGACGAGGTGCCCCCCGAGATCCACTCGAGCGTGCGGCTCTTCCGGAACCGGCCGGCCCACCGCTACTCAGGGTCCGTCCACGAGCAGCCGCAGGTTCCGCGGCCGGCCCGCACCGCCCTCAGGATCCACCACTGGGGTTACCTTCCCGAGGTGTACGCGTCGCGCCGAAAGGCCGCGCGCAACGAGCGGCTCCTTCGCGAAGCCTTGAACCGCCGACCCGACGACCCCTACCTCCTTTACAGCCTGGCCGTCCTCTACTACGCCACCGGCCGCGCTGAGGAGGCCCGGCTGACCATGGAGAAGGTCATCGGAAGGATAGAGCCGGTCCGAAACTACCACCACCGGGCCGTGAAACTCCTGGCCATGGCCGAGGAGAAGTGCGGCCGGGTCGGGCGGGCCCTCGAGGTCCTCGACTGGGGGCTGTCGCTCCACCCCGACTACACAGACCTCCTCTTCCTCCGCGCCCGGCTGCGCAAGGAAGCGGGAGACATCACCGGCGCGGTCGGCGACGCCTGCCAGTGTCTCCGGCAGGGTGACGCTCCCCTGACCTACGACGGGCACATGGGCCTCGGAGGTCGTCTGGCCCTGGACCTCCTGGCCGACCTCCTCCGCTCCTACTCCGGCTGCCGGCGGGAGGTCTTCGAGACTCTCGCCCAGGTGGTCGACAGGGCGACCGAGAGCGGCGACCACGAGCTCGCTGAGAGGGCCTACTCGCTGGTCCTTGGGGAGATCCGGTCCGACCGAGGGCGTCTCGAGGGCAGGAGCCGGTCCCTGGCCTCGCGGCTCGTCGCCGACTACGTCCGCATGTTGCGGAGCCGGGCTGTCCATGAGCTCCGCCAGGGCCTCGAGGCCGCGCCCTGGTGCGAGACGCTCGCCCTGATAGGCCGGAGCGTACTCCGCTCTCCCGTGGAACCGGGGTCGTCGGCGGGGAACGCGCCGGAGAGCGGGTCCCGTGAGTCCGGGAGGGCGGGACGCGCCCGGCCGGAGCCCGGCGCGGCGGTGCCCGCGGAGCCGCAGCCGGAGCGGCCGGCGCCGGCCTCCGGCCTCTCCTCCGATGGACCGGCCCGGGAGACCGGGGACGCGGTGCAGAGAGACCGGAAGGAGACGTCGCCCACCGTGTCTTTGTGCATGATCGTCCGGGACGAGGAGGACACCATCTCGAGATGCCTGGCCAGCGTGGCCGGCGCGGTGGACGAAATCATCGTGGTCGACACCGGCTCCCGCGACGCCACCCGGGAGGTGGCCGCCGCCTTCGGGGCCAGAGTCATCGACTTCCCCTGGAACGGCGACTTCAGCCAGGCGCGCAACGCCGGTCTCGAGAAGGCCACGTCCGACTGGATTCTCGTTCTGGACGCCGACGAGGAACTCGCTCCCGGTCATGCCCAGATGCTCAAGCCGCTCATCGCCTCAGACCCTGATATCGAGGGCTATTTCGTCCGGGTGGTCGACTTCCTCGGGGAACGACCAGGCCTCGACCAGGCGGCGAACATCAGCTTCCGCCTTTTCCGGAACCGGCCCGAGCATCGCTACCGGAGGGTGGTTCACGAGCAGGTCACCCCGGTGGTCCTGGAACGCAACGGCAGGCCGACGACCAAGGTGTCCAGTCTGGTCATCCGCCACTACGGCTATCTCGCGCCGGTCGACAGGGCCAAAAAGCGCGCCGAGCGCAACATGGCTTTGGTGGAGAGGGATGCCGGGGAGTGGGACGACCCTTTCAGCCACTTCAACCTGGGGTCGGAGCATCTGAAGGCCGGCAGGCTGTCCGAGGCTCTCCAGCACTACCGGGAGGCCATAGAGGGAGCCGACCGGAACCTTGTCTTCGCGGCCGAGGCCAGGGTACGGGCGGCAGTCACACTGGCCCTCATGGGGGTTCCGGAGGACGCCCTGGCGGAACTGGCTGAAGCCGAGAGGAACTACCCCCGGTACACCGACATCCACTTCCTGAAGGGTGAGCTTTTCCGGGAGACCGGGCGACTCGTCGAGGCCAGGAAGGCTTTCGAGAGGTGCCTCGAACTCGGAGAAGCTCCGCTGGAGTACCCCACTCTCCTGGGTGTCGGGTCGTACCGGGCGGCGACCCATCTCGGCGACGTCCTCGTGGAGATGGGCAGCCCGCGGGCGGCCCTGGCCGCCTACGCCAGGGCCCTGGACGCAGAGCCTCGGTACGTCCCGGCCTATCTCGGGCGGGCCAAGGCCTTGCTGTACCTTCATGGGGAGGAGGCCCGCGACAGGTTCGCCGCCGAGCTGAGCCCCGCGGGGGAGCCGTCTCCGGCGGTGAGCCTTCTCATGGGCTACGCCTGGCTCCGAGCCCTCAAGCCCGCCTGGGCCCTCCCATATCTCCTCAAGGCCAGAGCCGATGTCGAGCGGCTCCCCGAGGACCAGGTCGAAACGGCGGTGGCGAAGGCCGAGGCCCTGACCGGGCTGACTTATCTGGCCCTGGGCCGCGACGAGGAGGCCGTGGCCCATCTGAGGAAGGCCGGACCGGAGACGCCCGTGAGCGCCCTGGTCCTGGCTCTCCTGGCCCTCTCGCGCGGCCGGGAGGCCAGGGTGGCGGCGACCGGCGGGGCCGGAGGGGTGCGCCTGTCCCTCCTCTTGGCCGTCATCAGCGAGTTCGAGAGGCGGATGGACAGCGGGGCGGGAACCCGGGGGCCCGCGCCCGTGCTGGCCGAGGTCTATTCCGAGATGCCCCGGACCTACGAGGAGACGGCTGTGGAGATCGTCTCCCTGGCCGCCGCGAGACGGCACAAGGGCCTGCTCGAGGCCTGCCTCGTTCTGATGGAGCCCGTCGAGAGCCTGGCTCCCTGGGTGCGGCTCGGCAAGTACTATTACGAACTGGGTCTCACGACCATGGCTGCCCTCGAGCTCGGCGACTGTTTGGAGCGCGGGGTCGTCGACCCTGAGGCCGCGACCATCCTGGGCAGTTGTCTTCTGGCCAAGGGCCAGACCCATGAGGCCGAGAGATGCTTCCGCCAGGCCCTCGCATGGAACCGGTCCTGGTGGCGGGCGTGGCTGGGACTCTGGGACTGTCTCAGAAAGCGCGCGGCGACGGTCGCCGCGGAGGCCGCGGACCTCCTGCCCGAGGACGAGACCCTGGCCGAACTGGCCGGGGAGGCCCTGGCCGAGTCTCCGGAGGCGCCGACCGCCTGATGGACCGGACGCCGCCCCCTGACCCAGGCGGGCAGGGCTTCTTCTGTCACGAGACGGCCCTTGTCGAACCGGGCGCCGAGGTCGGACGCGGCACCCGTGTCTGGGCCGGCGTCCAGATCCGGAAGGGAGCCCGCGTCGGGCGGGACTGTGTTCTCGGCAAGGACGTCTTCATCGACACCGGGGTGGTCATCGGGGACCGGGTGAAGATTCAGAACGGGGTCTCGGTGTACCGGGGCGTGACCATCGAGAGCGAGGTCTTCGTCGGTCCCGGAGTGGTCTTCACCAACGACCGCCACCCCCGGGCGACGGGGGCCTGGCGCCCTCTGCCCACGCTGGTCAAGAGAGGGGCCAGCCTGGGGGCCAACTCGACCATCCTTCCCGGGGTGGTCATCGGGGAGGGGGCGATGGTCGGCGCCGGGGCCGTGGTGACCCGGGATGTGCCGGACGGCCTGACCGTGGTCGGCAACCCCGCCCGTCCCCTTCGTCGTCCCGGCTCGGCCCGTGGGAGCCGGCCGACGGGCGAGAGGGACGGTCCCTGTCCGGCACGGCGTCCACGAGGCGGGCAGGACCTCAGGGTGGGTCTCGTGGGCCTGGGGAACATGGGCCGCAAGCACGCCCGGCTGTTGGCTGCGCTCGGCCTTCCCTCCGTGGAGTTCGCCTGTGTCTACGACGTCGACCCGCGGCGGGCCGAAGCTGTGGCCCGGACTTCCGCCGGTGTCGTCGCGGCCTCGAGTCTCGACCAGTTGTGTGACCTCTGCCGGGCCGTGGTCGTGGCCGTGCCGACATCGGAGCACTACGCGGTGGCCCGCCGGGTCCTCGAAGCCGGTTGCCACCTGCTCCTGGAGAAGCCGGCCACGGCAGACCCCCAGCGGCTGGCCGAACTCGAGGCCGAGGCCGCCCGGCGGGGCCTGGTCCTCGAGGTGGGTTTCGTCGAGCGCCACAACGCGGCCATCCGCGAACTGCTCGAGCGGGTGGAGCCGGACCGGGAGGTGGTGGCGGTCGAGGCTCGCCGGCTGGGAGGACCCCCTGGGCCGCCCGGCCGGGAGGGTGGAGGACGGTCCGGTGACGGGAGGCCTGACAACATCGTGTGGGACCTGATGATCCACGACCTCGACCTCCTCATGGCCCTCTCGGGCGGAGGAGACGTGGAGGCGGTGGGCGCGGTCCTGGGCGACGGGTGGGCGGCGGCGGTCCTGGCCATGTCGGGCGGGGTCAAGGCTTGTCTTGAGGCCGCCTACATCAGCCAGGACAAGGTCCGCACGGTCCGAGTGTTCACCCCTCGGGTGACCTATGAGGTCGACTGCCTGACCGCGCGTCTTACCGTCTACAGCGGCGGTGAGGCGTCATACAAGCACGGAGTCTATCTTCAGAGCGTACAGGAGGAGACGGTGCTGGCCCCGCACGGCGAGCCTCTCCGTCTCCAGGCGGAGACCTTCCTGAGAAAGTGTCTGGGCGAACGGGAGCCGGCCCAGCCGCTGGACCGCTTCGTCCCGGCTTCGGACGTGCTGAGATTGGGAGCGCGGCTGGTCGAGGGTCTTTCATCCTCCGACCCTCCTCGGCCGCTCGACCGCGCCGGCTCCGAAGGTTCGCGGTGCCCCATGCCGTCCGTATGATGGTCCGGGGACAGGACCTATGGGTATGCGTGGAGCGCCGGCGTCGGAGATGAGAGCATCCGCGACAGCGGCGGGAGGGGACTTTCCGGCGCCGGGAGCACGCCGACAGGACGGAAGTGGGGGCCTTTGGACCGGCTGCTTCTCCATCCCGCTGCAGACACCCGTGTCTCGAGCCTGGCCCCCGACGAGAACCAGAGCGACAGAGTGGACCTTTGGGTGGGGCGCCACGTCTACTGGGGCGTTTACCGGAGCCTGCTCCGGTTCGAGCTGGACGGCGTGGTCCCGCCGCCCCCAGGGGCCGGCGTGTGGAAGGCCACACTGCTCTGGTACCAGAAGAGGCGCACCGGCGTGAAGGGTCTTGCCTTCCTGGACCTTTACGGGTTGAGGGACCCGTGGGGGGAACGCGAGGTGGACTGGCGCACCCAGCCGCGGCACGATTCCTGTCCCGCGGACAGTGTCGTGGTTCCGGAAGCGCGGAACACCTGGCTCCAGTTCGACATCACCGCGCTGGTACGGGACTGGCTGGTCGGCCGGAGGCCGAACCACGGTCTCCTCCTGAAGTCCCGAGACGAGAGCATGTCGGTGCTGTCCGTCTCGCCCAGCACGAGATGGCCCTGGCCCGCGAACTGGCCGCGGCTGAGTCTGCGCCTCGTTTCGGTCCCGCCTCCGCCGCCGCCTCCGCCGCCGCCGGCCCACGAAGTGGTGACCCGGGACATGGGCACCTTCACGAGCGGCGACGAATGGCGGTCCACACCGCCCTTTGACGCGGCGGGGCTGCTGGTGGTCACGGCCCTGGCTCATCATGTCGCCGGTGAACCGGTGCTGGTCCGCTTGGCCTGCAGCGCCTGTGGCGAAACATGGTTCCCGGACTCCGCCCTGAAGAGCGTGGCTGGCGGTGATGTGGCCCGGCTCACGCCCTTGTTCTTCACCCGCTACCTCCGGATGGAGTACCTCTCGTCCCGGCCGGGGCGGCCCGGGACCATACGGGTGGTGTTCCAGGGTACGACGTAGGATTCCCGATAGGGGCGTAGGCGGGTCGCCCCGGGCCGTCAGGAGACCCGCTTGATGATCCGTCCTCTCCTCCCGGCGCTTATGAGCATGACCACTACCATGCTGATGATGAGCTCCGGCACCAGGTACGAGGAGTTGTAGACGAGGGAGTAGACCCACGGGTTCATCCCGGCGGGAGCGTACGAGGCGAAGAAGATGACCCCGGACAGGACGTGACTGGCCAGTCGCCCCGCGATGCCTACCGCGACCCCCACATAGGGCAGGCGCGGAAACAACCCGGCCAGCCCGAGCAGGGCGAAGGCCAGCGGGTAATCCAGGACCACCTGCGCCCAGTGGACCACGTAGGGCTCCAGAGCGAACTGGATGAAGCCGAAACCGGCTCCGGCCAGGAAGCCGACACCGGGCCCCCGCCGCAGGGCGAGGACAAGCAGCGGCACCATGCTGGCCGGGGTGACCGAGCCCCCCTGCGGCATGCGGTAGACGACGACGACGGACAGGACCGTGGCCAGGGCCACCATGACCGCGGCTTCCACCAGGGCGTGGAGCGCGACCGGTCCCTTCTGCGGCCGCGGCCTGTCAGCCGCGGCTCGCGTGCGGGCGTCCTCGGTCCCTGCGTTCCTGCGCTCACCCGTACCTTCACCTTGCACCAAAGACCAATCCCTCCCGGTCGAAGTCGAAGTCGAGGACCCTGAAGCCCGCGTCTCTGAGGGCGGCGGCCACCTCTTCCGCCCGTCCTACCGGAGTGAGGCTGACCATGCAGCCGCCGCCGCCGGCGCCGCATATCTTCGAGCCCAGGGCCCCGGCTTCCGCGGCCACGGCTGCAGCCCTCTCCACGGTGGGGGTGCTCACCCCCTCGGCCAGTCCCTTCCGGTTCTCCCACTCGCGGGCCAGGAGGTGGCCGAGGGCCTCCAGGTCCTCAGCCAGCCAGGCCTCGCGCATCTCGAGGGCCGTCTGGAGGATGGCCTCGAGGCCTCGGCGGGCCTCGGGCCGTCCGTCGATATAGGCTTTCACCATACGCCAGTTGGTCGGGGCGGAGAAATGGGGCTCACCGGTGAAGGAGAGGACCATGGACCGCCGCAGGCGAGAGGCGAATCCGTCCGTGAGGGGCAGGTTCTCCACCCGGTCGCGCCCCGGCTCGAACCAGATGGCGTTGGCCCCGCCGTGGACGGCGGCGTAGTAGTCCTGCTTGCCGGTCGGGACCCGGATGGTCTGCGCCTCGAGGTCGGCGGCGAGGTCCACAAGGCCTGCCACGTCCGGCTCCTCCCCGGCGAGGCGGTCCAAAGCGGCGAGAAGGGCGACGAGGAGGCTCGAGGACGCACCGAGGCCCGAGCCTTTCGGCGCCTCGTTGCGGGTGACGACCGTCAGGCCTTCGGGAGGGGCCGAATGCCGCACCGCCCGGGCCACAAGGCCCAGAGGGCCGTCCAGGCGCAGACCCTCGAGTGAGGAGGCTTCCTCCCAGTGCCCGGTGTCCTCCGAGAAGAGGCGGTAGCCCGGCCCCTGTCCCGGGTGAAGCCAGACGTGGCTGTGGATGTCGATGGCGACGTTCAGGGTCAGGCCACAGCCCAGCAGGAGGTATACGGGCCAGATGTCGAGGGTGCCGCCGGCAAGGTCGATACGTGTCGGCGTGCGGGCGATGAAGGGCAATGTCCATCCCTCGTTCCCGCGGGTCCGCCTCGGGCCCGGGTCCAAGGCTCTCTCGGGTGTGTTCGCTCTCAGGGCGCGGTCTCCCTCCGCTCCGTCCCTGTTGAGGGCGCTCCGCGGGGCATACAAATCGCCCGGGGGACTTCGCTTGGAGCGCCGGTTCAGGGTGGCCATCGTCGGATGCCCCAACGTGGGCAAGAGCGTCCTGTTCGGCCATCTGACAGGACGCTACGCCGTCGTCTCCAACTACCCCGGGACCACGGTCGAAATCGCTCGGGGAACCGGGTGGTGGGACGGCTTCACCTTCGAGGTCGTCGACACCCCCGGTCTCTACTCCCTCTCGTGCGTCACGGACGAGGAGAAGGCGGCCCGGGCCCTGCTCATGTCCGAGCCCGTCGACTGGCTCGTCCACGTGGTGGACGGCAAGAACCTGGACCGTATGCTTCCCCTGACGTTCCAGCTCGTCGAGGCCGGGTTCCCGGTCCTCGTCGTGGTCAACATGCTCGACGAGGTGCGGGCGGCGGGCCTCGAGGTGGACGTGGGGGCCCTTTCGGAGCGTCTCGGACTCCCGGTCGTCGGCGCGGTGCTCACGCGCGGCGCAGGGGTCCTGGAGATAAAGGCCTTCCTCAGCCGTGCGGCGAGGAGCGCTGGTCGGCCGGGCCGGTCGCTGGCGGGTCCGGGGCGGGAGCCGGTGGAGCCGCGGGGCGAGTCGGCGGGTCCGGGGCGGCGGCCGGTAGGCCCGGAGCAGCCGTGCGGCCCGCCACGTGGACCTCTCCGCCCCGCCTACGACCGCCGAACCGAACGGGCGGTGGCCGTCCTCACCACCCTCCTGGGGCCGCACGCCGGCGACAGCCGCCGGCTCTCGCGCCGGGCCCTGGCTCTGCTCTGCCTTCAGGAGGACCCGGACACGCTCGACCTCCTCCGCTCGGAGAGGCCGAACCAGTGGCCGGAGATGGCCCGGGTCGTCACGGAGAGCAACCGGGGGCCGCATCCCGTCCGTCACCGCATCCCCCTGGCTCTGCACCACCTGGCCCGAGAGGTGGCGTCGGCCTGCGTGCGCCGGGTGTCCGACCCGCACCCGACTCCCGGCCGGGTCCTGGGAGACCTCCTGATGCGGCCGGTCGTCGGCCTGCCGGTCCTGGCCGGCGTGGTCTACTTCGGTCTGTACCGTTTCGTAGGGCGCTTCGGCGCCGGGACCCTTGTCGACGCGCTCGACCGGGTCCTCTTCCTCGGCCTGGTGAACCCCTGGCTTGACCGGACGGTCGACAGGCTGTTCGCCTCTGAAGTGTGGCGTGAGCTCCTGGCCCACGAGTACGGCGTCCTGACCCTGGGCCTCCGCTACGCCGTGGCCATCGTCCTTCCCATCGTGGGCACCTTCTTCCTGATGTTCTCCCTGCTCGAGGACTCGGGCTACCTTCCCCGTCTGGCCCTCCTCGTCGACCGTGTCCTGAAGCCGCTCGGGCTCAGCGGGCGGGCTCTCATCCCCCTCACCCTCGGTCTCTGCTGCGGCACCATGGCCACCCTCGTGACGCGGACCCTCGAGACCCGCCGTGAGAGGGTGTTGGCGACCTTCGTCCTCGCCCTCGGCGTCCCGTGTTCGGCTCAGCTCGGCGTGATGATGGGGGTCCTCTCGGGCCGGCCGGGGGCGCTCGGGGTCTGGGCTTTGTGTGTCGCGGGGGCCCTCGTCGCGACCGGGTCGGCCGCCGCACGCCTCCTCCCGGGCCGGGCGGCGCCCTTCTTCACGGAGGTCCCGCCACTGCGCCTGCCGCACCCCCGGAACGTGTGGAGGAAGACCGCGGCGAGGATGGTCTGGTACTTCAGGGAGGTCCTCCCGGTGTTCCTGGCGGCGAGCGCTATCATCTGGCTCGGCCGGATGGCGGGGCTCCTGCCGGCCGTGCTCGCGGGGCTGGCCGCCGTGTGCGTCAGGCTCGGCCTGCCCAAAGAGACGGCTGTGGTGTACCTGTTCGGCTTCCTTCGCCGGGACTACGGCGCCGCCGGCCTCTATGACCTGGCCCCCGCTCTTTCCACGCCATCGCTGGTCGTCGCCTCCGTGACCCTCACCCTCTTCGTGCCCTGTCTGGCCCAGACGGTCCTGATGTACCGTGAGCGGGGGCCTGTGGCGGCCACGGCCATCCTGGCCGCGGCCCTCGGCACGGCCCTGGGATCAGGGTACGTGCTGGGCCGGATCCTGCCCCTCGTCTGGGAGGGGCTGTCGTGGTGAGGCGCAGGGCTCTGGTCACCGCTGCGGCCATGCGGCCGGGCGAGGCCGGTGAGGTCATCGCCGTCGAAGCCCCCGACCCCGACAGCTCGAGGAGGCTCTTCGCTCTCGGGCTGGTTCCGGGGGCCCGGCTGACCCTGGTGCAGTGCTTTCCGGCCTACGTCGTGAAGGCCGGGGAGACCACGGTGGCCCTCGACCGGGAGATGGCGGAGAGCGTTTGGGTGGCCCTGGGGAAGGGACGATAGGGGAAGGAGGGTAAGGGGCCTGGGGAGAGGCCCTGGGAAAGAGGGCCCGGACGGGGAACACTTTCCCGCGGAGGTGCCGCGTTGGCCCGGGGCAGGCCCGACGGACCAGGCCGCCGCTGGCGCGTCACGGCGGACCCGCACACCCACACCCGTCACAGCCACGGTAAGGGCACGGTTCTGGAAAACGCCCGCGCCGCCGCACGGCGCGGGCTCGAGGCCGTCGGCATCACCGACCATGGGCCCGGCTCCCTGCCGTGGATAGGCGTGAGGTCGCCTGAGACGTACGAGGAGATTCGGGCGGAGGCCGAGTCGGCCTCCCGGGCGACCGGGGTCAGGGTCCTGGTGGGGGCCGAGGCCAACGTGATGACGCCGGGCGGAGACCTCGACCTCGACCGGCGCGTCCTGGACCGGCTCGACCTGGTCCTCGTCGGCCTGCACCTCATGATAAGGCCGGCGGGCCTGGACGGCGCCCGGCTCCTCGTCCGCAACGTCGCCCCGTGGCGGTGGTCGGCCCGGGTCCGGGCCCGCGCGCGGACGGCCAACACCAAGGCCCTCGTGGAGGCCGTCCGTCGGCACCCTGTCGACATCGTCGTCCACCCCGGGCTCCACCTCCCGGTGGACACGCCTGAACTCGCCCGGGCCTGCGCCTCCCGGGGGACCCGCCTTGAGATATCGAGCGCGCACTCCGAGACGGACGAGGCCTACGTGCGGGCGGCCGCCAAGGAAGGGGTCGACTTCGTCCTCTCCAGCGACGCCCACTCACCGGACCGCGTCGGCGACCTTAGTGCGGCCCTGAGGGTGGCTGAGAGAGCCGGACTGGACCCCGAACGGGTCTGGAACGTGGCCGGCCCCGTGTGAAGCCCTCCTTTCGGCGTACCCAATCCGCTCTTTGCGCCGAAGGTCGGTCGACACGGCTCGGCCATTGACCGAAAACCTCTTCAATCTCAAAGGATTCTCAATGTTAGGAAAGAACCCTCAAACTTGTGAGGTGAATCAGTTGTCATATTCTTATCAGGCTCAGGACGTCCGCAACCCCGTGACCGAGCGGGGGGCGGCGACAAAGCACAGGCTCCTTGCGGCCGCCGAGAAGTGCTTCGGCGAGAAGGGGTTCTACCCGACGTCTATCGCCGATATCACCAGAGAAGCGGGGGTGGCCCAGGGGACCTTCTACGTCTACTTCGACAGCAAGGAGGCCATCCTCAGGGCTCTGGTCCATCATCTCGGTCACGAACTGCGGCGTGAGAGCGCTCAGGCCATCGCCGGGGCCCCGAGCCGGGCGGAGGCTGAACGCCGGGGCTTTCAGGCCTTCTTCCGGTGGGTCGCACGTCACAGGAACAGCTACCGGATCGTCCGCCAGGCGGAGTTCGTCGACCGGGACATCTTCCGCTGGTACTACCGGAAGCTCGCGGAGGGCTATGCGCGCGGCCTCGAGAGGGCCATGGGGACAGGGGAGATTGCCCGTGCCGACCCGGAGGTGCTGGCCTACTGTCTCATGGGCATCGGGGACTTCGTGGGCATGCGGTACGTCCTGTGGGAAGAGGAAGAGGGGCACGGGGACGGCGCACCCGCCGGCGGCGTCCCCCAGCCCGTCTTCGAGGAGGTGATGCGCTTCATCCTCGGCGGGCTCAAGAAAGGTGGTGAGTGAGATGAAAGCGCGGGTCGGGGACATCGAGATGTACTACGAGCTGGTAGGTGAGGGTCACCCGCTCGCCCTGGTCGAAGGGATGGGCTACGCCTCTTGGATGTGGTTCAAGCAGCGCGACGCCCTCTCGAAGCACTTCCGGCTTCTCATCTACGACAACCGCGGCGTCGGTCACACGGACAAGCCTGACGAACCCTACACCATCCGGCAGATGGCCGACGACCTGGCCGGGCTGCTGGACGTCGTGGGCATCGAGAGATGCCACGTGCTGGGCGTCTCGATGGGAGGGTTCATCGCCCAGGAGTTCGCTCTCAACCACCCTGAGCGGGTCGGCGGTCTCATCCTGGGATGCACCTCCTACGGAGGACCGAACACCGCCCCGATGCCCATCTCCACCCTGCAGGTCCTCCTTCAGGTGGAAGGGCTCACGCTGGAGGAGGTCTATCGCCGCGGGCTCTCCACGGCCTTGACCGAAAGCTACCTCCACTCCCACCCCGACGAGATCGACCAGATAGTCCGATGGCGGCTGGAGAACCCCCAGCCCCGCTATGCCTGGCAACACCAGTTCAACGCCGGAGCAGCGCACGACGCGGAGCACCGGGTCAGGGATATCACCGCACCCACCCTTGTCGCCCACGGCACCCGCGACGCGGTCGTCCCCACGGTGAACGGCGAGGACCTCGCCCGGGTGATGGGGGCTGAGCTGAAGCTCTACGACGCCGGTCACCTGTTCTTCATCGAGAAGGCCGACGAGTTCAACCGAGACGTCATCGACTTCCTCGGCCGGGCGCAGAAGAAGGTGGCCTAGGACAGGACAGCGCGAGGCAAGGTGTCAGGCAAGCGACGCCGGCTCCGAGCGAGCCGGCCCGAGGGAGGGACAAGAGGTGAACCTGAAGAGCAGGTGGCTCGCCCTCATGACCACCCTGACTCTCGCCGCTTTCGTTTTCGCCGGCTGTGCGCCGGCGGCGGGCGAGCCCATCAAGATCGGCATCGTCACGGACCTGTCCGGAGCCCTGATGGCCTACGGGCAGGAGTCGGTCCGCGGCTTCGAACTGGGCATCGAGTACGCGACCGGCGGGACCAACAAGGTCCTCGGCCGCGACATCGTCATCCTGGTCGAGGACAGCGCCGGCGACCCCGAGACGGGCCGCCAGAAGGCTCTCAAGCTGATCGAGCAGGACGGGGTCCACTTCCTGCAGGGATGCGCGTCGAGCGCCGTGGCCCTGCAGATCATCCCCCTGGCCGAGCAGCACAAGATCCTCTTCATCGTCGACCCCGCGGCGGACCTCCGCATCACCGGGGCCGACTTCAGCCCGTACGTGTTCAGGACGGGCTCCAACGTCGCCCAGGACGCTCTCGCCGGAGGCAAGTACGTGGCGGAGAACCTCGGCGAGACCTTCATCTTCCTGGGACCCGATTTCGCTTGGGGGCACGGGAGCGCGCAGGCGTGGAACAACGTCATCCAGGCCTACGGCGGCACCACGCTGGAGCCCGTCTTCGCACCATTCGACTGCACGGACTTCACTCCCTACCTGCAGAGGGTCCTTGACAGCGGGGCCGACTGCCTGGTGGTGGCCTGGGCCGGCGCCGGCGGCGCCCAGCTCTTCCAGCAGATAAAGGAACTGGGCGTCACCGACGAGATGAACGTGGCCACGGGCATCCCCGACATCCCCGGCCTCAGGGCCCTCGGCATGTCGATGGTGGGCATGTACGGCATGTGCAAGTACTATCACACCCTGCCCGACAACGAGGTCAACGACTGGCTGGTCGAGAGGTACGCGGAGAAGCACGACGGAGCCGTCCCTGACCTCTTCACGCCGGGTGGGTTCGCGGCGGCCGTGGCCCTCATCAAGGCCATCGAAACGGCGCAGTCCGTCAACGCCGACGACCTCATCCCGGTCATGGAAGGCATGAGTTTCGAGACCCCCAAGGGGACCATGACCTTCCGGCCGGAGGACCACCAGGCCCTCCAGTCCATGTACTTCTGCAAGCTCGAGGCTGTGGAGGGATTCGACTACCCGGTCCCGGTCCTCGTCGAGGAGATCGGTCCTGAGGAATGCGCCCCGCCCATCCTGAACCAGGCTGGGCAGGAGGAGGGCGGCTAGGCGGAAGTCCTGAAGGTTCCGCCCAGCCACCGACCTGCGCGAATGGGTGAGAACGTGCACACAGAAGGCCGGGCCCCGTCGGCCCGCGGGGCCCGGCCTCGGTCGGGAGGTGTTCCCGTGGCCGTCGTCCTCAGGACCGAGCGGCTCACCAAGCACTTCGGCGGGCTGGCCGCCAACGCGGACGTCTCGCTGGAGGTCGAAGAGGGCACCCTGCACTGCATCATCGGACCGAACGGAGCCGGCAAGACGACCCTCTTCAACCTCCTTTCCGGCCTGCTCAAGCCGACGTCCGGACGGATATTCTACCGGGGCCGTGACATAACCGGCTGGCCTCCCCACCGGGTCGCCCGACTCGGCCTGGGGCGGTCGTTCCAGATGACCAACGTCTTCCCTCACCTGACGGTCTACGAGAACGTGAGGCTGGCCGTCCAGAGGCGCAGAGGGCGCCCCTGGAGCTTCCTCTCCCGCGCCGAGCTCTGGCCTGAAGAGGTCTCGGACATCCTCGTCAGGACCCGGCTGACGGAGCGGGCCGGCCAGCCGGCGGTCTCCCTGCCCCACGGTGACAAGCGCAAGCTCGAGCTGGCGATACTCCTGGGCCAGGATTCCGACTGCCTCCTTCTCGACGAGCCCACCTCGGGCGTCTCCCGCGAGGAGGTCCCGGTCGTCCTCGATGTCATCCGCGCCGTCAGGGGGGAGGGGGGCCGGAGGGGGCCTCCCAGGACGGTCCTCATGGTCGAGCACAAACTCGACGTGGTCATGGACATCTCCGACCGCGTCACCGTCCTCGACCGCGGCCGGGTCCTGGCCAGCGGGACTCCGGCCGAGATAGCCGCGGACAGGAACGTTCAGGTCGCGTACCTTGGAGGTTCCCATGACTCTTGGAACCATGACAGCACAGGAGTCGACAGGGCAGGCCCTGCACGTTGACCACCTGTCGGTCTACATCGGCGAGCTCCACATCCTGGAGGACGTCACCCTACGGGCTTCCAGGGGCCGGTGCACGGCTCTCTTGGGCCGCAACGGGAGCGGCAAGACCACCACCCTGAAGAGCATCATGGGCCTCGTGCCCCCCGCGGGCGGAAGGGTGACCTTCTACGGGCGGGACATCACCGGCCGCCCGGCGCACGAGGTGGCCCGGCTCGGCATCGGCTACGTCCCGGAGGACCGCGGGGTCTTCACCGGGCTCACCGTCCGCGAGAACCTCTTGCTGGCCCAGAGGAAGCGGGACGACGAGCGGCTCCGGAGGGTGGTCAGGCTGTTCTCTGAGCTCGATCCGCTCCTCGACCGCCGTGCCGGTACTCTCAGCGGCGGTGAGAGGCAGATGGTGGCAATCGCCCGGGCGCTGGTCAACCCGGTCAGACTGCTCCTCGTCGACGAACCCTCGAAGGGCCTCGCCCCCAGAGCCGTGAGACGATTGGCCGAGCTCCTGGCCGAGGTCAAGAAGGAGGCCACCGTTCTCCTGGTTGAGCAGAACTTCTTCCTTGCGGCGGAACTGGCCGACCACTGCTACGTGCTTGACAGCGGGCGGACCGTGTACGAAGGGCCCATGGGCGAACTCGAGGCCGACGAGGAGACGAGACGCAAGTACCTCGGTGTGGCCTAGGGGGAGGTTTCGACTTGGAACTGAAGGTGGTTGTCAGCCTACTGCTCCAGGGCGTTTCCCTGGGCATGCTCTATTTCCTCATCGCCTCGGGGCTGTCGCTCATCTTCGGGCTGATGGGGGTGCTCAACCTGGCTCACGGGTCCCTGTTCATGTGGGGCGCCTACGTGGCCATGACGGTCTACGGACTCACCGGCTCCTTCGCCCTCGGACTGGTGGGGGGGCTTCTGGCCGGCGCGGCACTGGGGGTGGTCCTCGAGACGACCCTCATCCGGCGGCTTTACGGGAACCCCGTAGGGCAGATCCTCCTCACCCTCGGGCTCATCCTCGTCCTCGACGAGACGGTGAAGCTCATCTGGGGACCCACCCTCCTGCCCTATCCCAAGCCGGCCTTTCTCGCCGGGTCCGCGGAGGTCCTCGGCCGCGCCTTCCCGCACTACCGGATATTCCTCATCGTCCTCGGGGCCTTGGTCTGGCTGGTGATCCATCTGGTCCTGAACCGCACCAAGGTCGGGCTGATCATCAGGGCCGGGGTGGAGGACCGCGAGATGGTCACCACTCTGGGCATCGACGTGAAGAAGGTCTTCACCGGCGTCTTCGCTCTGGGCGGCGCCCTGGCGGCCCTGGGCGGGGCGGCGGCCGGCCCCTTCCTCCTCGTCTACCCCCAGCTGGGCCTCAACAACCTCTTCCCCGCCATCATCGTGGTCGTCATCGGGGGGCTCGGGAGCTTCACGGGCTCGGTCATCGGCGGGCTCCTGGTGGGTGTGACCCAGTCGTTCGTGGGCTACTACGAGCCCCAGCTGGCCGTGGCCGTGAATGTGGCCCTCATGGCCCTGGTGCTTCTCGTCCGGCCGCACGGACTGCTCGGCCACAGGGGGGTCTGAAGTGGCCAAGGTGTCAAGGAGAACCGGAACGGAACGGACCTGGCTCTTGACGGGCGGCCTCCTGGGCCTGCTCTTCGCCTTCCCGGTGCTGTCCCCGTCGGTCTATTACGTGTCCCTCCTCACGTCGGCGGCGCTCTACGGTGTCCTGGCCATGAGTTACGACCTCCTCATGGGCTACACCGGCATCCTGTCTTTCGGACACGCGCTCTTCTTCGGTGTCGGGGCCTACGGGGCCGGCATCCTGATGCGCGACGCGGGCTTCGACTTCTTCTCGGCCATGGCCGTGGTCCTGGCCCTCTCGGCCGTCCTGGCCGCGGTCATCGGGCTCCTCTCGCTGCGGGTGAAGGGAGTCTACTTCGCCATGGTCACCATGGCCTTCGCCGAGTTCTTTCATATCCTCGTCGAGAAGCTCTACCACATCACCGGCGGGAGTGACGGCTTCACGCGCATCCCCACCCCCGTCTGGCTGGGCGGCACGGTGCAGAAGTACTACGTGGCCCTTGTGTTCGCGATAGCGATGTACCTCTTGGCGAGGCGGTTGGTCAGCTCCCCGGTGGGTTCGGTCTGGCTGGCCATCCGGGAGAACGAGACGAGGGCGGCCATGCTCGGCTACGACACCTTCTCCTACAAGCTGGCCGTGATGGTCATCAGCGGGATGATGGCGGCACTGACGGGCGGTCTCTACGCCGTGGTCGTCAACTTCGCCCACCCGGGCTTCATCTCCGTGAGCACGACCATCAACCTGCTCCTGATGGTCGTCATCGGGGGCGTGGGGACACTGTCCGGAGGTTTCATCGGGGCCCTCATCGTCCAGCCGCTCGGCCGCATCCTGAGCTCCTACTTCCGGGCCTGGCTGTTGGTTTTCGGAGTCGTCTACGTCCTCATCGTCCTCTTCTTCCCGGCCGGGATCCTGGGTTCGGTCCGCATGTGGAGGCTGAGACGCCGCCGGCCGCCGGGAGCGCCCAGAGGACCGGAGGCGGGTCCGGCGGTGCCGACCGCGTCCCCGGCGGGACCGGGAGGGGCTCCGATGACACCGGCCGCGCCCCGGGCGACCCCGGGGGCGGGCCCGGCGGCTGGCGACGGGGGGGCGGGTGGTCCATGAAGACGGCGAGGGGCGGCCCAGCCGGCGGCGGGTCGGCGATCCCGGGGAGTCCCACGGTCTGGCTGAGGGGCATCGGCGTCCACGTCCCGGCCGCGACACGCGACACCGCCTGGCTGGCCGAACGGACCGGCATCCCCGAGGACGTCCTCCGGGAGAAGTTCGGCCTCCGCCAGATACACAAGGCCGGCCCTGACGAGCACGTGTCCACCATGGGCGCGGCCGCCGCCCGGGCGGCTCTGGACGACGCGGGGCTCACGGCCCGGGACATAGACGTTCTGGTCTACTGCGGGAGCGAGTACAAGGACCACATCGTCTGGTCCTGCGCCGCCCGCATCCAGCATCTCATCGGGGCCGACCGGGCCTGGGCCACCGAGGTCTACTCGCTCTGTTCCGGCGGGGTGGTCGGCCTCAAGGTCGTGCGGGACATGCTGAGGTCCGACCCCGGCCTCGACCGGGCCCTGCTGGTGGCCGCCAGCAAGGAGAGCGAGCTCATCGACTACGGGAACCTCCGCTCCCGCTTCATGTTCAGCTTCGGGGACGGCGCGGCCGCCTGCGTCCTCGAGAGGGGGTCCCCGGAAGAGTTCCGGTGCGAGTCCCGCGGAAAGGGGCGCCTGCTCGAAGCGGCCGTCCTCACCGACGGGTCCTTTGCCCTGGACGTGATCGTCCCGGCCGGGGGTTCCGTCCGACCGGCCTCCCGGGAGACCGTTGCCGCCGGCCTGCACACCCTCGACGTGCCCGACCCGGCCGGGATGAAGGAGCGGCTCGACCGACTCTCGCGGAGGAACTTCTTCCGGGTCATCCGGGAGTCGCTCGAGAGGAGCGGGTTCGACGTAGGGGACATCGATTTCCTGGCCCTGGTGCACATGAAGAGGTCGATGCACGAAGGGGTCCTCGCCGGTCTCGACCTGGCCCCGGAGAACTCCTTCTACCTGGAGGACTACGGTCACGTGCAGGCCTGCGACCAGCTCATCGCCCTCCATGAAGGGCGCCGCAGGGGCCTCCTCAAGGAGGGCGACGTGGCCGTCCTGGCCGCCGCCGGGACCGGCTACACCTGGGCCGCCGTGACCCTGGTCTGGGG
>CAJXZV010000014.1 GCA_913063835.1 uncultured Eubacteriales bacterium | reverse complement strand
CGCACCGACACGTTGGGCTCACACCGCATCGAGCCCTCCTCCATCCTGACGTCCGACACCCCGGCGTACTCGAGGATGCTCCTCAGCTCCTCGAGATAGGCCCGCCCCTCGGCCGGGCTCCGGCAGTCGGGCTCGGAGACGATCTCGATGAGGGGCACCCCGGCCCGGTTGTAGTCGACGAGGGAGCAGTCACCGTCCTCGACATGGAAGGACTTGCCGGTGTCCTCTTCGAGATGCAGACGGCGGATGCGGATGCGCCTCACCCCGTCGTCCGTCTCGATGTCGATGTAGCCCCCCGTGGCGAGCGGGCGGTCGTACTGGGTTATCTGGTAGCCCTTTGGGAGGTCCGGATAGAAGTAGTTCTTCCGGGCGAAGACCGACTCCAGGTGGACCTCGCAGTTGAGGGCCAGGGCGGCCCTCACGGCGAGCTCGACCGCCCGCCGGTTCAGGACCGGCAGGACCCCCGGATGGCCGAGGCAGACAGGGCAGACATGGGTGTTGGGCTCGGCCCCGAAGGCGGCCGGGCAGGAGCAGAAGGCCTTGGTGCGCGTGGCCAGTTCCACATGGACCTCGAAGGCGATGACGGGTTCGTAGCCGCCCGCGTCAGGGCCGCTTCCGCCCCGGGCCCCGCGGGCCCCGGACGGGCTGGGAACCTCTTTCACCGGCGCTTCACCCCCAGGAGCGGCGGCTTCTTGGTGTGGTGCTCGGTGTGCTGCTCGTAGGCGAAGGCCACTTTGAGCAGGAGCTCCTCCGAGAAGGCCGGACCCATGAGCTGCAGGCCGACCGGCAGGCCCTGCGCGAACCCGCAGGGCACGGATATGGCCGGGATGCCGGCCAGGTTGGCGGGGATGGTGCAGAGGTCCGCCATGTACATCCGCAACGGGTCGTCCACCCTGTCCCCCAGCGGGAAGGCCACCGTGGGCGACGTCGGGGAGACGAGGAAGTCGTAGCGGGCGAAGGCCCGCTCGAAGTCCTGCCTCAGCAGGGTGCGGGCCTTCTGGGCCTTGAGGTAGTAGGCCTCGTAGTAGCCGGCCGACAGGACGTAGGTCCCGAGCATGATGCGGCGCTTGACCTCGGCTCCGAAGCCCTCACGGCGGGTGGCGACGTACATGTCCAGGAGGGAGAGTCTCTCCCCGGGCCGGCCGGAGCCACCGGGTCCGCCGGAGTCGCCGCCCCCCGGGCCCTCCACGCCGTCCGGCCCGGCCTCGCCCGCCTCTCCTGCCTCTCCTGTCCCGGCCAGGCGCCGCACCCCGTGTCGGTAGCCGTAGCGCGTGCCGTCGTAGCGGGCCAGGTTGGAGGACGCCTCCGCCGGGGCGATGATGTAGTACATGTCAAGGGCGTACCGGGCGTGCGGCAGGGAGCACTCCTCGACCTCGACTCCCAGCTCGGTCAGGACCTCGACGGCCCGGCCCACCCGCTCCCTCACCTCGGGGTCGACGCCCTCACCCGAGAGTTCGGTGACCACCCCGGCCGTGAGGCCGTCGACGTCCGGGACGAGGGCGTGGGTGTAGTCGACAGGCTTCACCCGGGCCGAGGTGGAATCGAGCGGGTCGTGCCCGGCGATGACCGAGAGGACCGCGGCGGCGTCGGCGACATCGCGCGTGATGGGCCCGATCTGGTCGAGAGACGAGGCGAAGGCGACAAGACCGTAGCGGGAGACAAGACCGTAGGTCGGCTTGAGGCCCACCACACCGCAGAAGCTGGCCGGTTGCCGTATGGAGCCGCCGGTGTCCGAGCCCAGGGCGCAGGGGACCTCGAAGGCGGCCACCGCCGCGGCCGAGCCGCCGCTCGAGCCCCCCGGCACCCGCCGGAGGTCCCAGGGGTTGGCCGTCGGGTGGTAGCCCGAGTTCTCCGTGGAGGAGCCCATGGCGAACTCGTCGCAGTTCGTCTTCCCGAGCATGATGAAGCCGGCCTTCTCGAGCCGGACGGCGGCCGTGGCGCTGTACGGAGGACGGTAACCCTCGAGGATGCGCGAGCCGCAGGTCGTCGGGATGCCCTTGGTGCAGATGTTGTCCTTGAGGGCGACGGGCACCCCTCCCAGAACGGCGGCCCCGCCCTCGGCGGCCTCGTCCATCAGCCGCGCCTGTTTCCTCGCCCGGTCCTCGTTGACGTAGAGGAACGCGGCCACGGCCTCCTCGACCGAGGCGATGCGCTCGAGATAGGCCTCGACGACCTCGGCCCGGGTGACCTCACCGGCCTCAAGGAGCGCCGCGAGCTGGGTCACGGTCTTCTCGATGAGCTTCAAACGCATTCCCCCAAGCCTCAAGTCCGCTGTTTCGGCCTCTGAGAGGCGGCTTCGGTGGTGGCCGCAGGTCCTACTCGATGATCCGGGGCACCTTGAAGAGGCCCCCTTCCTGAGCGGGCGCGGGTTCCAGGGCTTCTTCCCGCGTCAGACCCTCGCGGGGCTCGTCTTCCCTCAGGGGGGTGGAGCGGTCGCCGAGGACACTGGACGTCGGCGCCGCCAGGGACGTGTCGAGGGCCTCGAGCCGGGCCACGTACTCCAGGATGCGGTTGAGCTGCGCCGTGAAGCGGTTCAGCTCGTCCGGCTCGAAGGCCAGACAGCTCAGCCGCGCGATGTGTTCGACCTCTTGGCGGGATATCACGGCCATGGGGCGGCGACCTCCTCGGCAGGACCTTAGTCGCTGGGAACGTCCTCGGCCTATAGGTTAGCCCATTTCACCGGAAAACCCTGGCTTCCTCCATGCCCGGGCCCCCCTGCACGACCGCGACCACCCCGGGTGCGGCGTGCCGAGGGCCCGGCCGGCGGCCTACCCGCGGAGGAGCCGCAGGAACTCCTCCTCGTCCAGGACCGGCACCCCGAGCTCCCGCGCCCTGTCGAGCTTGCTCCCGGCGTTCGCCCCGGCCACGACGAAGTCGGTCCTAGAGCTCACCGAGGACGCCGCGCGACCGCCGAGGCTGACCACGAGCTCTTCGGCCTCCCGCCGGGACAGTCGCTCGAGGGTCCCGGTGAAGACGACGGTCTTGCCGGCGATCGCGGCGGCCGCACCCGGACCCAGGCTCACCCCGCCCGGGCCGAACAGCTCGAGCTGTCTGGGCCGGCCCGGCACCGCCCCCAGGCCGTCCCGCCCGCCGGTCCCGGCCCCCGGCTCCTCCATGTTGACCCCGGCCCGGCGGAGCCTCTCGATGAGCTCCCGGTTCCGGGGCTCGCGGAAGAACTGGACCACGCTCTCGGCGATCTTCGGACCCACCTCGGAGACAGCCGTGAGCTCGTCCTCTGTGGCCTCCATGAGGCGGTCGATGCGGCCGAAGTGCCGGGCCAGCACCCGGGAGACCCGCTCGCCCACGAAGGGAATCCCGAGGGCGTAGAGGAGGCGGTGGAGAGGCCGCTGTTTGGTGCGTTCGACAGCCTCCAGCAGTTTGGCCGTCAGCGTCTCGCCCAACCTGACCGGCTTTCCGGTCTTCGGCGCCTTCCTGAGTTCGAGGCCGGCCAGCTCGCCCTTCCGCTCCTTCAGGCGGTAGAGGTCGGCGGCGTCGCGGATGAGGCCGCTCTCGAGCAGCTTGACGGCCAGCACATCGCCCATACCCTCGATGTCCATGCCCCCCCGTGAGGCGAAGTGGATGAGCCCTTCGGCCCGCTGGGCCGGGCACCCGAGGGGGTTCACGCAGCGGTGGACGGCCTCGCCCTCGGCCCGGACCACCCGTGCCCCGCAGGCCGGACAAGTCCGAGGCATGTGGAAGACCCGTTCCCGGCCTGTCCGCCGCTCCGGGAGGGACCGCACGACCTCGGGGATGACGTCCCCCGCCTTGCGCACGACGACCCAGTCGCCGATGCGGATGTCCTTCTCCCGCACGTAGTCCTCGTTGTGGAGGGCCGCCCGGCTCACGGTGGACCCGGCGATGCGGACCGGCTCCAGCTTGGCCACAGGCGTGACCGCCCCCGTCCGGCCGACGTTGACGACGATGTCCTCGACCCGGGTCTCGCGCTCCTCGGCCGGGAACTTGTAGGCGACCGCCCAGCGCGGAGCGGAGGACGTCGAGCCGAGGCGCTGCTGCTGCCCGATGGAGTTGACCTTGACGACGACCCCGTCTATCTCGTAGGGGAGGGTGTGGCGTCTGTCGCGCCACTCCCGACAGTAGGCGATGACGGCCCCGATGTCCGGCAGCAGCCGCCACTCCGGGTTGACCTTGAAGCCGAGGTTCTGAAGGAGCTTCAGGTTCCTGTCCTGCGCCCCCCTCGTCACCGGCGCCCCGCCCACCTCGACCACCGAGTAGAAGAAGCTGTCGAGGGGCCGGGAGGCCGTGACCGACGGGTCGAGCTGGCGCACCGAACCCGCCGCGGCGTTGCGCGGGTTGGCGAAGGGCGGCTCCCCGGCCCGGCGGCGGCCTTCGTTGAGCTCCTCGAACTCCCGGACGGGAATGTAGACCTCACCGCGGACCTCGAGGCTCTCCCGGACGCCGCCCATGAGCCGGAGGGGGATGCTCTTCACCCGGCGGAGGTTCTCCGTGACGTCCTCCCCCGTCGTCCCGTCGCCCCGCGTGGCGCCCTGGACGAAGACCCCGTCCTCATAGCGAAGGGTGACCGAAAGCCCGTCTATCTTGAGCTCGGCCACGTACTCGACCGGCTCCCCTTCGAGAAGGCTCCTCACCCGCCGGTCGAAGGCCCGCAGGTCCTCCTCGCTGAAGGCGTTGGCCAGACTCAGCATCGGCACCCGGTGGACGACCGTGCCGAAGCTCTCCAGGGGGCGGCCCCCGACCCGCCGGCTCGGCGAGTCCGGGGTCACCAGGTCGGGGTAGGCCTCCTCCAGCTCGAGAAGGCGCCGGAAGAGGGCGTCGAACTCCTCGTCGCTTATCTCCGGGTCGTCAAGGACGTGGTAGCGGTGGTTGTGGTAGTTGATGAGCTCGCGCAGGCGGGCCAGTTCTTCCCGAGCCCGGTCGCGGTCGGGGATCTCGGGCATCGGCTACACCCCCGGCACACTCTCACTTCCGCGGGTCTCCGGCCCGCGGGGCGGACGCTCTCCCGGGCGGACGCTCTCCCGGGCGCCCGCCCTCCCGCGTCTAGCCTTCCCTCCGCCTGACCTCGGCGGGGGCCACGGTCTTGATTCCCTCTCCGTCGAAGACCACCTTCAGATACAGTCTGCCGCCTCCGCCGGGCCCGAGGCCGCCGCGGTCCAGACCGACGACCGTGCCCTCGCCCCACTCGGGGTGGGTGACCTTGTCCCCGGGCAGGATGCGGGGACCGGAGACCTCCCGGCCCGACCGACCGGAGGCAGCTCTGCCGCCCGTGGCGGCGCCGGCGGTGCGCGCGCCGGCCCTCTCCGCGGCAGTCCGCTCGCCGACGACATCAGGCTCGGCCGTAGGGCTCGCCACAAAGAGGGCGTCCTTCGGCATCTCCCGGAGGAACACCGACGGAGCCTGCTCCCGGGTGAAGCCGTAGAGGGTCCGCCTCCGCGCGTGGGTGACGTAAAGACGCCTTTCCGCCCGGGTCATGGCCACGTAGCAGAGACGCCTCTCCTCTTCGAGCCCCTCTCCGGCCTCCGCGGGGAGGGCCAAGCCCCCGGCGTCCTCCTCAAGAGACCGGAAGTGCGGGAAGAGCCCCTGCTCGAGCCCCACGAGGAAGACCACGGGGAACTCCAGACCTTTGGCGTTGTGGACGGTCATGAGGAGGACGGCCTCGTTCCCTTCCTCCATCGTGTCGATGTCCGTCAGGAGGGCCGTCGACTCCAGGAACGATGCCAGGGAAGCGTCCCCTGTGGTGCGGACGTGCTCGGCGGCCACCGAAGCGAGCTCCTGGATGTTCTCGATGCGGGCCTGGGCCTCGGAAGTCCCCTCCGCCCGGAGGGTCTCGATGATGCCGCTCTCCTCCGCGACCTCTCGGACCATGTCCGTGACGGACATGGTCCCGGCCCGCGCCGCCAGGCCGTCGACCAGAGCCACGAAGCGGGCGATCTCCCCGACCAGCTTGGGCCCCAGCCCCGGCACCTGCCGCTCGCCGGCCGCCACGGCCTTGAGCGCCCTGTAGAGCCCACCGGCGCGCCCGGGGGAGTCGGACGCACCGGCCATCTCCCGGCCCAGCTCCCGGAGGCGCCCCATAAGGGCCGGCCCCAGGCCCCGCCGGGGGACGCCGAGGGCCCGCTCCAGGCTGACCTCGTCGAAGGGGTTGTGCACGACACGGAGGTAGGCCAGGACGTCCTTGACCTCCTTGCGGTCGTAGAACCTGACCCCGCCGACGACCCGGTAGGGTATCCCCCGCCGGACGAAGACCTCCTCGAAGGAACGCGACTGGGCATGGGTGCGGTAAAGGACGGCGAAGGCCCCGTAGGGAAGGCCCCGCCTGTCGTGCCCCCCGGCGATCTCCCCGGCCACGAAGGCGGCCTCCTCCCTCTCGTCGGCCGCCCGGTAGTAGATGACAGGGTCCCCGGCCTCGTTCTCGGTCCACAGCTCCTTGCCCTTACGGCGGAGGTTGTAGCTTATCACGGCGTTGGCCGCCCTGAGGATGGTCTTCGTGGAGCGGTAGTTCTGCTCGAGCCGGATGACCCTGGCGTCGGGATAGTCCGTCTCGAACTCCAGGACGTTGCGGATGTCCGCCCCGCGCCACCTGTAGATCGACTGGTCGTCGTCGCCCACCACGCAGAGGTTGCGGTGCTCCGCCGCGAGGAGGTCGGCGAAGACGTACTGGGCGTGGTTCGTGTCCTGGTACTCGTCGATGAGGACGTGCCGGAACCGCCGCCTGAGGACCGCGAGCACGTCGGGGTTCTCCCGCAGGAGCACGACCGTCTTGAAGATGAGGTCGTCGAAGTCCACCGCGTTCCTCTCTTCAAGGAGCTCCTGGTAACGGGCGTAGGCCCTGGCCGCCCGCTCCTGCCGGAAGTCCTCCGCCCGCTCGGCGAAGGCCGTAGGACTCAGGAGCTCGTCCTTCGCCCGGCTCACGAGGGCCAAAAGACCCCGGGGCGGCCAGCGCCCGGCGTCCCAGCCGAACTCCTCCATGACCTCCTTCATGAGGGCGACCTGGTCGGCCTCGTCGTAGATGGTGAAGTTCCGCCCGAGCCCGACCCGCTCGCCGTAGCGGCGCAGGAGCCGGGCGCACGCGGAGTGGAAGGTGCTTATCCAGAGAGCGCCCTCCCCGTGGGCGGGGAGGGACGGAGAAGACGGGCCGAGGAGGCGCTCGATTCGGCCGCGCATCTCGCGGGCGGCCTTGTTGGTGAAGGTCAGGGCCAGGATGTCCCGGGGGTCGAGACCGAAGCGCCGGACGAGATAGGCGAAGCGGTAGGTGAGACAGCGCGTCTTCCCGCTGCCGGCCCCGGCGAGGATGAGGAGGGGACCGCCCGTGTAGGTGGCCGCCTCCCGCTGCTCGGGGTTCAGGTCATCGAGGAAGCCCAGGTCCGCGCCCCGGGTGTCGATCCATGTCGAGTCTATGGCCTTTCCCTCCAGGGACAAGGGTGCTTCGACGGTTCGCGGCCCATCCCCTCCGCACGTTGCAATCACCGCCTCTTCCTCCTCCCCGTATGATTAAGGAGACCACCTGCCCCGACATCGGGGGTGCAGCGAGTTTGCCCGGGACGGACCCCGTCGAGACCGGCACCTCTACCGTACCCCTCCACCGCCTCCCGCTCCGCACCCGGGGGCGGGTCGCGGCCGTCAAGGCCGACGGCCCTGTCAGACGGCGCCTCCTCGACCTGGGTTTCGTCCCGGGGACGGTGGTGGAGCCCGTGCGCCGGAGCCCCTTCGGGGAGCCCACGGCGTACCGGGTGCGGGGCAGCCTCATGGCCCTGAGGAACGAACACGCCGGCAGCATCCTGGTCGAACCGCTCCTCCAGGCCCGCCGGGTCTGGAGACGGCCGGACACACAGACAAAGAAGGACAGAGCCGGCGGAGGTGCACGGGAGGAAGGACAAGAGAAAGCGGACGTGCGCGGGAGAAATCTCCTTCGGGGGTGAAGCAGGTGGGGCCGGAGCGTCCCGGCTGCGGGGGCCTTTCCGCGAGGCCCGGGGCCGGCTGCCGTCCGGTCGTGGCCCTGGCGGGCAACCCGAACACAGGCAAGAGCACCCTTTTCAACGTCCTGACAGGCCTCAACCAGCACACGGGGAACTGGCCGGGCAAGACCGTTCTCGTGGCCCAGGGGGTGGCCAGGCACCGCGGCCGCCCCTACACCATCATCGACCTCCCGGGGACGTACTCCCTGCTCGCCGGCTCCCTCGAAGAACAGGTGGCCAGTGACTTCCTCTGTTTCGGACGTCCGCACGTCACCGTGGTGGTCGTAGACGCCACGTGCCTCGAGAGGAACCTCAACCTGGCCCTGCAGGTCATGGAGGTCACCGACAAGGTCGTGGTCTGCGTGAACCTCATCGACGAGGCTGAGCGCAGGGGGTACGCCGTCGACGTCCGGACCCTGGCCGACGAGCTGGGAGTCCCCGCCGTCGCGACCGTCGCGCGCGAGGGCCGGGGCGTGGCCGAACTCCTCGACGTGGTAGAGGGCCTTGTCGACGGGACCATCGTCACGCGGCCCCGGAGGGCGGCCTACGCACCGGAGGTGGAGCGGGCCCTACGGCGGGTGGAGTCCCGGCTGGCCGGGAGGCTCCCTCCGGGTGCGGCCGTGCGCTGGCTGGCCGCCAGAGCCCTCTGCGGCGACCAGAGCGTGCTGTGCCTCCTGGCCCCCTCGAGCGGCTCAGACGAGACCGTCGTAGTCTCCCTCCCCACGTCCGTCAGGGGCCCTTTCACACAGGCCGAGAACGTCCCGGCCGAGGGGAGGGTCTCCTCTTGACGGACCGGACGGGACCGACCCCCCCGCGGGACGGCGCGAACGCCGGCTGCGGCACCTCGGACCCGGCCGCCTTCGAGCCGGCGGGCGTCGCCACGGCCAGCGTCACCGACCAACTGGTGGGCAGTCTCTACCGCAGGGCCGAGGAGGTGGCCAGGGCCGCCGTCACCCGGCACGGCCGGGGCTGGGACCCGACCCCGGTCATCGACACCCTGCTCACCTCCCGGGTGACCGGCCTGCCCATCATGCTCCTCGCCCTCGCCGCCGTCCTCTGGGTGACGGTGGTCGGCGCCAACTACCCCTCGCAGGTCCTCACCCATCTCCTCTTCGGCCTCGAGGAGAAGCTCACCCTGCTGTTCGGGGCCCTCGGAGCGCCGGCCTGGCTGCACGGCGTGCTGGTGCTCGGGATGTACAGGGGTCTGGCCTGGGTGGTGTCGGTCATGCTCCCCCCCATGGCCATCTTCTTCCCCTGCTTCACTCTCTTGGAGGACCTCGGTTACCTTCCGAGGGTGGCCTTCAACCTCGACGCCGTGTTCAAGCGGTCGGGAGCCTGCGGCAAGCAGGCCCTCACCATGAGCATGGGGTTCGGCTGCAACGCGGCCGGCGTCATCGCCTGCCGCATCATCGACTCGCCCCGGGAGCGCATGATCGCCCTGCTGACAAACAACTTCACCGTCTGCAACGGCCGCTTCCCCACTCTCATCGCCCTCTCGACCGTCTTCGTCGGCGAGGGGACGAAACAGGTCCTCGGCCCGGGGCTGGCCGCGTCCCTGGCCGTGGTCGGCATCGTCCTCACGGGCGTCGCCGTCACCTTCGCCGTCTCGTGGCTGCTCTCGCGGACCCTCCTCCGCGGGGTCCCCTCGTTCTTCGCCCTTGAACTCCCGCCGTTCCGCCGGCCGCGCGTCGGCCAGGTTCTGGTGAGGTCTCTCCTTGACCGCACCGTCTTCGTCCTCACCCGGGCCGTGCTCGTGGCCGCACCGGCCGGCGCCCTGGTGTGGGTCCTCGCCAACACCTCTGTGGGCGGCCACAGCGTCCTCGCCCACCTGGCCTCCTTCCTCGAGCCCGCCGGCCGGCTCCTCGGTCTGGACGGCTTCATCCTGACCGCCTTCATCCTCGGTCTCCCGGCCAACGAGATCGTCCTGCCCATCCTCCTCATGAGCTACCTCTCCGGCGGGACGATGGTCGAGGCCGAAAGCCTCCAGACGCTAGGAGGGGTCCTCGTCGCCAACGGCTGGACCCAACTCAGGGCCCTTTGTTTCATGCTCTTCTCCCTGCTTCACTGGCCGTGCGCCACGACCATCCTCACCGTGTGGAACGAGACGCGGGACCGCCGCTGGACGCTCGCGGCGGTCCTCCTCCCCACGGCCGTGGCCGTGGTCGTGTGTTCAGCCGTGGCCCACACCGGCAGGCTCCTTGCGGCACTGGCGGCAGGATGAACCAGGACCCCTACTCCGGCGCCAGGGGCAGCTTCAGGCACATCCGGGTCCCGCCTCCGGGGCGGTTCTCCGCCCAGAGGTCCCCCCCGTGCCTCCGGGCGATGTCTCGGCTGATGTAAAGGCCGAGACCGAGGCCGTCAGGCATCTGCCCCTCAAGGTGCGTGGCCCGGTAAAGCCCCTGGAAGACCGCCTCGAGCTGGTCGGGCGGAATGCCGATGCCCTCGTCCTCCACGACCACCAGGATCTCGCCCGCTCGCCGCTCGACGCCCACCTGGACGCGCGCCCTCCCGGGCGAGTACTTGACGGCGTTGCTCAAAAGGTTCGCCAGGACCTCCACGAGCCGCCTCCGGTCACCTCTCACCTTGACCCCCTCCGGCGGCCCGGACACCGAGACCTCCGAGTCAAAGAGACCCGAGGCATAGGGCCTCACGGCCTCGGCGACGACCTCGCCCAGGTCGACCTCCTCGAGGTCGAGCTGGAGTCGGCCGCTGGAGACCCGGTAGCCGTCCAGGATCTCGCTCACGAGGGCCTGAAGGCGCCTCAGCTCCTTCTCCGCCAGCCGGAGGTAGGCGGTGACGTCGGCGCGCGGGCCCGTTCCCGCGTCCGTCTCCGCCGGCCGCCCCCCGCCGTCCAGTCGGCCGGCCGCGAGCTGGACGAGGCCGAACGCGGCGGCGAGAGGGTTCCTGAGCTCGTGAGCGAGGACCTGGATGAACTCCTCCTTGGCCCGCTCCAGCCGGCGGAGCTCGGTCACGTCCCGGTAGGTCAGCACGCCGAGAGAGACCCTGCCGGCGTCGTCCCGCAGGGGCACCCCGCTGACCTGCAGGGTGAGCCGGGTCCCGTCAGGCCGTTCGAGCAGTACCTCCTTGTCCCGGAAGGCCTCCCCTCGGAGCACCCTCGTGACCGGCCATTCGGCGCGGGACATGGGCGAACCGTCCGGCCGGTAGAGCTTGACCTCCCGCACGTACCCCATGGGGTGTCTCGGAGGCCACGTCCCGTCCATGATGTCGCGGGCCATGCGGTTCCTCATCAGGAGGGCTCCCTCGGAGGAGACGACGGACACACCCTCGCTGAGGTTCTCGAGGATGGCCCGCACCTGCTCGGCCTGGGCCTCGGCCTCACGACGTCTGCGGCCTATCTCCTCGAGCAGGGCCCTTCTCACCTCGGCCGCCGCCCGGGACTCGGTGATGTCCATCGCCACCCCGGTGACGATGTAGGTCTCCTCGCCCTTTGCCCCAGGACGGCGCACGACCCTGCCGCGGCTACGTACCCAACTCGTCGCCCCTCCAGGCCGGATGACCCTGTACTCGGCCTCGAAGACACCCCGCTCCATCACCGCCCGGCGGGCGGCCTCGAGAAGCGCACGCCGGTCGCCGGGGTGCAGACCCTTGAGGAACTCACTGACCGGCATGAAGGAGCCCTCCGGCCGAAGGCCGTGGATGCGGACGAACCCGGGGTCACGGACGTCGACGCCTGTGTCCGGGTCGTAGCGCCACGTCCCCATCCCGGCCGCCTCGAGAGCCAGACGGAGTCTCTCCTCGCTGTCCTGCAGTCTCTCGTAGGCCTCCTTGAGCTCGGTCACGTCGCGCACGACGGCCGTGACCCACTCCACCGAGCCGTCGCGGCCAGGCTCGGGGACCAGCCGGCACCGGTAGGTCCGGGGCCTGCCGGCCCTCGGGGCGGTGAACTCTACCGTCAGTTCCCGCCCGGTCTCGAAGGTCCCCCGGAGCGCCTTCTCCCAGAGGTCGACCAGCTCTTCGCCGAACCCGAGCTCACGACTCGTCCGCCCTATGAACCAGCCGAAAGGCCTACCGACGGTCCGGCACAGGGCAGGGTTCACGTAGACGTGGCGAAGCTCCCGGTCGAACCGGGCGATGAGGTCAGGGTGGTTGTCGACGAGGGCCCTGAAGCCGTCGTCCACGGTCCCGATGTCGTCCCCCGTCATCCGCCGTCACGCCCGACGGTCGAGTTGACGGCGCCGACCACGTCGGCCAGGTCGAAGGGCTTGGTCAGGAGACCCTGGTAGCTCCCCTCCGCCGGGAAGCCGTCCCCTCTCGGGACCGCCCCCGTGACAAGGATGACCGGGACGTCGCGCAGACGTCGCTCCCTCCGCATGGCTTCCAGGACTTCCCGACCGCCGAGCCCCGGCATGAAGAGGTCGAGCAGGACCGCGTCAGGCGGAGGCTCGGCCGCCAGCCAGTCGAGAGCCGCGGCTCCGCTCGTGAGCACGGTGACCTCGTGCCCTTCCCCTTCCAGCACCTCGCGGAGGATGAGGCCGATCGACGGTTCGTCTTCGACGATGAGGACGCGGGCCAAGAGTCCCCTCCGGATGAGCAGGGAATGACTAACAGATACGACACGAATTAGGGGATTTCCTGGCGGCTACGGCAAAAACCTGCCTTGATTCCGCCTTCTGCGGCCTCTCCGCCACCCGCCCCCCGGTCCTCCCGTTCCCGGGCGCCCGCCTTCCGGTCCCCGCGAGGCCCCTGGCAGGGGTCGCCGCAGCCGGAGCAGTCCCGGGCCCGGCACGGCTCCATGTGGATGAGGACCGAGGTCCGGTCCCAGTGCTCCTCGATGGCCTGCTCGATGCGGTCGGCCAGGTCGTGGGCGTCCGCCAGCGAGCGGTCGGGATGCACGACCAGGTGGAGGTCGATGTGCCGCTCCGGGCCGGCCTTCCTGGTCCTGAGCTTGTGGAACTCCACGTACTCGTCCCTGAAGGACTCGACGATGTCCCGGAGGGCCTGCTCCTCCTGGGCCGGGAGGCGCACGTCGAGGAGGGGCCCGAGTGCCTTGAGAACGAGGTCCCAGGCCGCCTTCAGGATGAGGACGGCCACCCCGAGGGCGATGACGGGGTCGAGGACGGACGCACCGGTGAAATGGATCACCGCCAGCCCCAGGGCGACGCCCGCGGAGGTGTAGACGTCGGTCCGGAGGTGAAGCGCGTCCGCCTGGAGGGCCAGGGAGTCGGCCTTTCGGCCGACCCGGAAGAGATGCTCGGAGACGGCGTAGTTCACGAGCCCCGAGACGGCCATGACAACGAAGCCGACGCCCAGGGAAGCCACCTCCGCCCCACCGAGGAGCTTCCTCAAGGCCTCGGCGACGATCCATCCGACGGCGACGAAGATGAGGAGGGCCTCGACGAGCGCGGAGAGGTTCTCTATCTTGCCGTGCCCGTAGCGGTGCTCCTCATCAGGAGGCTGGCTGGACCGCCTCACGGAGAAGAGAGCGATAAGAGCCGCGGCCAGGTCGAGGCCTGAATGGACGGCCTCGGAGATCACGCTGACCGAGCCCGTCCAGAGCCCGGCGGCCAACTTCGCGATGACCAGAGTCGTGTTGGACACCACCGACAGGGCCGCGGCCCTCTCCGTGGTCTGCACGGGCTCACACCCTTCCGAGGAGACGGGGCTCCCCGCCGCCCGAAGAGACGGGCCCCCCTCCTGGGCCTCCCGGGGAGCCTGCGGTCATAGTCTATACCACGGCCACCGGACCGTGCCGGGCTCCTCTTGCGCAACCCGCTAAAAGTTCTCCGGCTGGCCTCGCGTCCTTCCAGCAGGCAACTCCGTCCTCATGTGGAACCTGCGCTCAGGACCGCCGGTGGTGACGCTCGTTCCACCCCACGCGGTCGTCCGGGATTCAAGGAGAGGAGCAGCGCTGTCTTGCTTTTGCGTCCCCGGGCCCTCTTCACGGCCCTCCTCGCCTGCACGGCGCTCTCAGCCGCCCTCACCGTCTCCGTGCCCTGTCCGTGGGCCGCGGGAAGGTCCGGCCCGGCCCTCGCCCAGAGCCCGGCTGAACCGGCCGGGGCCTCCCCGCCCCCCGTCACGGTCTACCTGGACGGGTCGAGGCTCGACTTCGACGTCCCCCCGCAGATCGTCGACGGCCGCGTCCTGGTCCCCTTCAGGCTCCTTTCCGAGGCGCTCGGCTGCGACGTCGACTGGCACGAGGAGACACGTCGGGTCACAGGTCGGGACCCCGTCACAGGAAGAGAGGTCGTCCTCGTCATCGGTGACACCACGGCCCAGGTCGACGGAGAGCCCCGGACCCTGGACGTGCCGGCGATGATCCGCGACGGCCGGACCCTCATCCCCCTGCGCTTCTTCAGCGAGGCCCTGGGGGCGGAAGTCGGCTGGGACGGCGAGACCCGGACCGTGACGGTCACCTCTCCCTGCCGGCCCATGACCGTGCTCGGCTACTACGCCCTGGGCACCGCCGAGAGAACGAGCTGGGAGGCGCTCTTCGGGCGGCCGTTCCCGGAGACGGGGGTCGGCGTGACCGACATCATCTCCGAGCTGGCCTGTGCGTGGTTCGTCCTCGACCCGCACACCGGGGCCGTCGTCACCGACGACTCCTACTCCGCCCAGACACGGCCGGACTCCTGGGAGACCATCCTCGACGCCGCCGCCGGGGCCGGACTCGGGGCGGAGATGATGGTCCATTGGAACCGGACGGACGGCGGGGTGACCGACCCGGCCATCTACGACTTCCTGTCAAGCCCCCAGGCCCAGGAGCGGGCCTTGCGCGACATCCTGGCCTACGTGGGTCCGTTCCGCGGCGTGAACCTCGACATCGAGGGCCTCGGCCAGAGGCAGTCAGGCGACGAGCTGGAGGCCACCAGACGGAGGTTCACCTCCTTCGTGGAGCTCCTGGCCGAGGCCCTTCACCGGCGGGGCAAGACCCTCTCGCTGAGCCTCCACCCGCTCAACAGCTGGTACCCCGGGTACGACTGGGAGGCTCTCGGGCGGGTGGCGGACAGAATCGTCATCATGGCCTACGGCTACGTGCCTGTCGACCGCCCCGAGCCCCTGGAGAAGGTCGTCGAGGCCGTCGACCTCGCCCTCGAGGTCGTGCCCAGAGAGAAACTCCTCCTGGGTCTTCTCCTGGCCAAGGACCTCGAGACGGGGCGGGACATCGGGGAGACGCCCCAGACGCTGACGGCGAAGGTGGGGCTGGCCAAGAGGCGGCGGCTGCACGGGGTGGCCATCTGGCGCCTGAACAACGTCGGGGACGAGAGGTGGACGGCCCTGCGGCGGAGCGTCTCGCGGCCTCCGTTTCTCGAGGTCGTCGTCCGGTCCGCGGACGGCACGGGCGGGGAGGGGCAGGTCGACATGACCGGCACTCCTCCCGTCATGCTCGACGGACACGTCTACGTGCCGCTGGTCCCTGTCCTCACGGAGGCCGGAATCGGCGTCGACTGGGACGAGGAGGCCGGGCGGGCGACCGTGGACCTCGGCTCCACCCGGGCCGTGCTGACGGCGGGGGCGGGGGCGGCGGAAGGACCGGGGCCCTGTCCGGTCGTCGTGCGCGGCACACTCTACGTCACCGTCACCGGGCTCCTGGGACTCCTCGAGACCTGCCCCCCTCTTCCGGACGGCCCGCAGGTCACCGCCGCCTGGGACCAGGAGGGGGGAAGGCTCGTCCTCACCGTCGGGACCGGGCCCTGAGTCCCTCAGGTCCGCGAGAACTGGGGAAGGTGGTCCCGGTTGGCTTCAAGGATGTCCGTCAGGAGACCTCGGGCCGCTTCGGCCCCCGGCACCAGAGGATGGGCCAGAAGGGCCAGGAAGGCCTTGCGGCGGTCGCCGGTCACCGCGGCCTCGATGGTCAGCTCCTCGTAGGTCTTCACAGCCTGGACCAGGCCCCGCACAGAAAGGGGTAGGGGGGTACCCCTCTCCGGCCGGGCGCCCCCCGGTCCGATGAAACAGGGGGTCTCGACGACCACGTCCGAGGGTAGCTCAGGTAGGACACGCTCTCCCGGGGTGTCGTCAAGGCGGTTCACCACGTTGACGATGTGGCGGTCACGACGGTCACGGGGGTCGCGGGAGCCCGGGGCCGGCGCCTGCCCCGCGTCGTCGGGGACCGGACCGTCCCCTCGACCCACCAGCGAGACCATGACGTCGAGGGCGGCCTCCGAGTAGTAGGCGCCTCCGCGCTTCTCGAGCTCAGGCGGCTTCTCGGCCAGGTCCGGGTCCCGGTAGCGCCGGAAGATCTCCTTCTCCACGGCCATGACCTGCTCGGCCCTTGTCCCCTTCCCGGAGGCGACCTCCTCCTTCATCTTGGCGAGGAGCCGGTCGTGGAAGTAGTAGTACTGGAGATAGGGCGAAGGCAGCATGCCGAGGGCGTCGAGAAGCGGGCGGATGCCCTCAGCCCCAGGGATGTTCCGGACGAACTCCGCCTCCACCACGGGAAGGGACAGGATTCTCGGCAGGATGTCCTCGCCGTCCAGGCGCACGGCGGTTATCCACCCGAGATGGTTCAGGCCGACGAGGTCTATCTCGACCCGCCAGGGCTCGACCTCGAGCTGCCCGGCGACAGCCCGCTGGATGGCGACCGGCACGTTGCAAAGACCCAGGCACCTGACACCGGCGACGTGCTTCAGGACGGCCTCCGTGACCATCCCGGCAGGATTGGTGAAGTTGAGCATCCAGGCCTCCGGCGCCAGCTCGCGGACGTCCCGGGCCACCGCGAGAACCACCGGGATGGTCCGCAGGGCCTTCGCGAAGCCGCCCGGGCCCGTCGTCTCCTGGCCCACGATGCCGTAAGCCAGCGGGATGCGCTCATCGACCGCCCGGGCCTCGAGACCGCCGACCCTGAACTGGTTTATGACGAAGTCCGCCCCTTCTATGGCCCGCCGCCGGTCGAAGGTCACCGTGACCTTCGCCGGCACGCCGGCCCGCTCGAGCATCCGGCGGGCCAGCCCGGCCACGGCCTCGACCTTGTCCCGCCCTTCGGGGATGTCGACGAGGACCACCTCCGTGAGCGGGAGGACTTCGCGGCGGACGGCGAGACCCTCGATGAGTTCAGGCGTGTAGCTCGAACCACCGCCTATGACGGCGACCTTACAGCCCTCACGCGGCACTCGGAAACCCATGCGCGACCTCCGTCCGGTCCGGCTCCCCGCTCACCCCATCCGGGACGACGACCGACCCCGCCGCCGCCCGGTCGAGGAGACCCTCGAGGAGGGCGTGGCCGTGCGGGCCGTCCTCGGGGCGGCCGGCAGGAGGACCGAAAAGGTCGCCCCCTGCCCCGGGGTGCTCGTCACCTCCACCTTCCCGCCGTGCGCCTCGACGATGCCCCGGCAGACCGGGAGGCCCAGACCCGTCCCGCCCTCCTTCGTCGTGTAGAAGGGCTCGAAGAGCCGCTCCTGCTCCGGGACGGGGATGCCCGGTCCGTTGTCGCGAACCCTGACCACGGCGTACGGCCGACCCTCCCGCAAGGTGCGGCTCACCTTGACCGTCACCTTCCTCCTGGCCGCCGGCGGGCCTTCGGGGCACGCCACCGCCTCCACGGCGTTCTGGATGAGGTTCATGAGGACCTGCCTTATCTGGCGGGAATCGAACTCCGCCCATACCGGCCTTCTCGTCCCCGGCCCCTCGAGGACGACCCCCTGCTCGGCCGCCTTGGCCGACAGGAGCTCGACCGTCGCCGCCGCGGTCTGGACGAGGTCGCCTGTCGCGATCTCCGGCGGGGACGGACGGGACATGAAGAGCATCGAGTGGACTATCTCGTCGAGGCGTTCGACCTCGCTCCTGATGCGCTCCACATAGGTCGAGCACTCCTCCCACTGTTCGCGGACCGGACAGTAGAGCCCCAGGAGCTGGGTGAAGCCGAGGAGTGATGCGAGCGGGTTCCGTATCTCGTGGGCGGCCCTCGCGGCCATCTCGCCCACAGCGGCGAGCTTCTCCTTCCGCCTGACCTCCTCCTCGAGGCGCTTGGCCTCCGTCACGTCGTCGCACACGACGAGAACACCGCGGGTCCGGCCGTCCTGGTCGTTGAAGGGAGTGGCCCAGACCTGGCAGAACCGGGTCCCGGACGGTCTTTCAACGGAGACCGTCTCCGGGCCGCACGGGCGGCCGGTCTCAAGCGCCTTGACGGGCACGGCCGAACCGCACCCGCGTCGGAAAGCCTCGATGAGGTTGATCCCCTCCCCGCCCGGGTCCAGCCCCAGACCCTCCAGACATCGGGAGGCCTCGCGGTTGATGAGGATGAGCCGACCGTCCGTCTCGACGGCGGCTATCCCCACAGGGGCGGTGTCCAGAGTCGTCCGCAGGAGGCTGTAGGTCTCGGTGAGCTCGGCGAGCCGGTCGCCGGCCTTCCGGTAGAGCACCGCGTTCTCGAGGGCGAGGGCGGCGAGGTTGCCGACGGCCGTCAGGGCCTCCACCTCCGGCGGTGAGAAGCGCCGGTGGGTCGGCGAGTAGACGGTGATCGTCCCCAGGGGGCTACCGGCGACCACCAGGGGGAGGATGAGGCAGGTCTTGATACCCAGGACCTCGGCCATCTTCCGGTTGTGGGCCTCGACGCGCTCGTCGGTGGGAAGGTCGAAAGAGATGACCGGTCTCCTCTCCCGGAAGGCGAGGCCCTGCAGCCCGCGCTTGCTCGACCGGGTCACCTCCGCCAGGGCCTCCTGGGGCAGACCGGCCGCGGCCACGGAGGTCATCTTCTCCCCGTCCTCCTCGACCAGGCAGACCTCACACGGAAGGGTCGTGAGGTCCTGCACGGCCTGGGCCAGCCGCATGGCGATGTCCTCCGTGTCCAAGGTGGAGCTGAAGGCCCGGCCGAGCTCGTAAAGGCTGCGGTACCACTCCGCAGCCCGGCTGCGCTCGCGGTAAAAGACGTGCAACGGGTTCCACGCAAAGAGCCTCCCGAGGAAGCGCCAAAGGCCGCCGGTCCCCCTAAGCCAGACGTCCGAACCGGAGGTCCCGGGTGTCCGGTAGGCCGGCAGGCCGGCCCTCTCCGCGAGACGGCGCAGGCGGGCGGCGGCTTCCTTGACCGCGGGGGTCGGATGGCTCCTCGGGTCCAGGGCCAAAGCCCCGGACTCCAGCGCCTTCACCAGCGCCTCGACGGCCTTGGGGTGGAACTTCTCCCCGCTCGAGGTCTTGATGTGCTCGACAGCCTCTGCCGCCGTCAGGGCCTGGGGGTGGTACGGTCCTCCCGTCGTCAGGGCGAGGAAGGCTTCGGCCACACCGAGAAGAGCGGCCGGCAGGGGCACCTCGTCCCCCCTGAGGCCGAAGGGATACCCCCGACCGTCGTACCGCTCGTGATGGGTCTCGAGGATGCGGGCCACGGAGAGAAGGTTGCCCAGGCGGCCGACGCTGAGGGACGCGCGCAGGGGATGCATCCTCACCTCACGGAGCCGCTCACCGGAGAGAGGTTCCGAGCTCGTCGCCGCCTCGAAGGCGGCCTTGGTCAGGCCTGTGTCGTGGAGGAGGGCCGCGGCTCTGAGCGAGTCCGCTTCACTCTCCTGCAGTCCGGCCTGTGCGGCGAGGACCGAGGCTATCTCGACCAGCCCCTCGGAGGCGTCCGGCGAGGCTCCCGGGAGCCCGGGCCGCAGGAGCTCGGAGACGAGACGCCGCTGGGAGCTCCTGACCAGCGACTTCAGGGCGACAGAAGCCAGGACGACGACCACCATCGCGACCCCGAGACCCCAGGAGACACCCATGGCCCGGACCAGCGGCACGAGGAACAGGCCCAGGAAGGGGACGGCGATGATGAGGACCAGCGGCGGCCCGCCCAGGTCCCGCAGGGACTCACAGAAGGGACGGCCCTTGTAAAGGCTCATGGCCAGGGCGCCGAGGCCGAGCTCGGCCAGACCGAGGGCCAGCGCCGAGACGAGAAGGGGAAGGACCCCGCCGGACCAGGCCTCCCAGCCGGCCAGCCCCTCGAGGACCAGTCCGCAGAAGGCCGAAGATATGACCGCGTTGGCGAAGTTGACCGCGGCGCGGTCGGCGGGGGTGCGGGTGACCAGGGCGATCACAGCCACGCTCAGGCCCTTCAGAACGACGGTAGCGGACGTCCCCAGAAGGGCAAGGGCGGCGAGGGTGACGGCGGAGCCCAGCGACACGCCGAGCCCGGAGGCCAAGGTGAGTTGGAAGACCTCAGCGAGACACCATGACGCCACGAAGAGGACGCTTGACGAGGCAGGCGGGAAGCGCCCCGGAGAGACGACCGCCACCAGCACCAGAAGCGCACCTATCGCCGCGACGGTCAAAGCGTACGTTCGAAACGCCTGCGGTGCTCCCAAGGTCCTCCCGCCTGCTCGGCCTGGTCATGGCGGGTCTACGGATTCGGCGGCGGGCCCCAGGGGAACCCGACGTCCGCGAGTGCGGCCAGGACCAGGACCAGGGTGAACAGCAAACCCTTGATGATACGCATCTCCCGTTTCCCCCCCATCATACTACAGGCGTTCCAGCCCTTGCATCTGTCGCCTGCAGGCGCTGTCCGTGTCCCGGCTCATACGGCCTGGGAGCAGTCTCATAGTTCTACAAGGATGTACCACTTCCTCCAGGTATCCCCAGTTACCAACAAAAAAGGGGCGGGGCCGGCTTCAACCTTGTCGCCGGTCTGTCATGATGAGCCGGGAAATGCCCGGGGAATGGCCAATCTGACAGGAACGCCGTCAGGATGATGAGGCAGCCGGCGAACCGTGTCGCCGCAGTGAAGGCCTGGGGTGTCCCCGCCCCGCTACCCCTCGTGAGGGTCGAAGCAGATGAGATGGTTCGTGGGGCTCGCGCCCCGGCCGAGAGGGACGGCTTCCCGGATACACCTCAGGAGGAACCGCTTGGCCTTCACCACCGCCTCCACCGGGGGATGGCCCAGCGCAAGGGCGGCGGCGATGGCCGCCGAGAGGGTGCAGCCTGTCCCGTGGGTGGCCCGGGAGCGCACGTATGGAGCAGCGAGGAGCCTGGCGTCCGAGCCGTCGTACCAGAGGTCGTAGGCCACGGCGGCCTCCGCGTCTGCTCCGCGGCCCTCGGGCGGGCCGTCCGGCGGGCCTCCTTCGGTATCGGCCACCCACACGACCGCCTCGCGCAGGGGCTCCGGCAGCCGCGCCCCCACCGGCTGCGGGAGGTGACCACCCTTCACCAGGACGCCCCGGGCCCCGGCCTCGACCAGGACCCTCGCCGCGTCCCACATCCCGCCGAGGTCCCGGACGGGGCGGCCGGTGAGGACCTCGGCCTCCGGGGCGTTCGGGGTGAGGACCGCGGCGAGCCCTACGAGCCGCACCCGTACGGCCTCCACGGCGTCCTCGGCCAGGAGGCGGTCGCCGCTCTTGGCCACCATCACCGGGTCGACCACCAGGGTCAGGCCGTGGGCGGCCGCACGGTCGGCGACGGCCTCGACGATGCCGGCGTCGGCCAGCATCCCCGTCTTGGCCGCGTCACAACCGATGTCCGTGACCACCTCGTCTATCTGCCGGGCGACGAACTCCGGGGGGAGGGCGATGAAGTCGGCCACCCTGACCGTGTTCTGGGCCGTCACGGCCGTGACGGCCGACATGCCGTACACACCCCAGGCGCAGAAGGTCTTGAGGTCGGCCTGGATGCCGGCCCCGCCCCCGCTGTCAGAACCCGCGATGGTCAGCGCCCTTTTCATCAGGGTCTCAAGCCTCCTCGGTCCTCAGGTGGTCCCATCCCGCGGCCTCGAGCGGCACCCTTCGCCCGTCGGCCCGCACCAGCCACCGTCCGCCTTCCGGGGGCAGCACCTCACCGATGACCGTGACCGGGGTGCCCGTCACAGCCTCGACCTCGGCCGCGAGGCGCTCGGCCGCACGGGGCGCCGCGGTGAAGCACAGTTCGTAGTCCTCACCGCCGGTGAGGGCCCACCGGACGGCCTGCGCCCGGGCGGCGTCCATGTGCCCGTCCGCACGGCCGGAGGGTCCGGCCGCCTCCTTGCGGGCCGCGGTGGCAGCCTCGACCAGCGCCGCCACGGCCAGGGTGTCTTCATCGACCGGCAGGGCCTCCTCCCTCAGGAGGACGCCCACTCCGCTCGCATCGCAGATGTGACCGACGTCTGACGCGAGGCCGTCGCTGAGGTCGATCATGGCTGTGGCCCCGCCCAGCCGCGAGATCACCCGGCCTTCCCTCACCCTGGGTTCGGGTTCCTGGTGGGCGGCCAGCACCCGCTCCCGGACGTCGCCGGGAACGGCGGGCCCGCCGTCGGCCTCTCCCAGGAGCAGGGCCAACCCGGCCCGGGAGGCGCCCAGACGCCCGGTGACCATGACGAGGTCCCCCGGCCGGGCCCCGGAGCGGAGGACCTCCCGGCCGGCCTCGACCTCACCGAGGAGGAAGGCGTCTATGACGAGCGCGTCGTGGCGGGAGACGTTGCCGCCGACGACGTCGGCCCCGAAGCGCCCGGCCGTCTCGACAAGGCCTCGGTACAGGTCGTCGAGGAAGGCGGCCTCGGTATCCGGGGGCACGGCCAGGGAGATGAGGAAGTGCCGCGGCTCACCGCCCATGGCCCCGATGTCGCTGAGGTTGATCGCCGCGATGCGGCGGCCGAGCCTGCGCGGAGTCACCGCCTCGGGGAGGAAGTGCACCCCGGCGACCTGGATGTCGCAGGTCACGAGGTAGAGCCGGTCCTCGCTCTTCCGGATGACGGCCGTGTCGTCACCGAGGCCGACCACAACGTCCTTCCCGTAGGGGCCGAGGCGCGCCGCCAGGCGGTCGATGAGGGGGAACTCGCCAAGGTCCCTGACTCTCAAGGTCAGTCCTCCCCGCCCGGCCCCGGCGGCTCGAGCCACACGACCCGCGCCCCCTCGGCCAGCTCCTCCGGGGTGAGGCCGAAAAGACGGTCGAAGAGGGCCACCTTGAAGCTCGCCGGTCCCTTCGCCTCGGCCGCGGCCTGCTCGGCGGCAAGGCCGAAGCAGGCCAGACCTCCCGCCGCGGCCACGAGGTGGTCGGGTTCCACCGCAGCGAAGGCGGCGACCATGGTCGTCGCCATGCACCCGGTGCCGGTGATAGTGGTCAGCCGCTCGTGGCCGTTGTCAACGCCCACCACCCGGTGGCCGTCAGCCACGACGTCCCGTCGCCCGGTGATGGCCACCACCGCCCCGTGCTCGCGGGCCAGCCCAACGGCCACGGCGACCGGGTCGGCCACACCCTCGACGCTCTCGACGCCCCGCACCACGCCCCCGGCCCCGCTCACGGCTCCGATCTCGCCGGAGTTGCCGCGGATGACCGCCACCTTGAGCTGGTCGAGGAGGCGGAGGTTGCTGTCGGTGCGGAACCTGGTCGCCCCCGCCCCCACCGGGTCGAGGACCACCGGCACCCCGAGTTCGTTCGCCCGCCGGCCGGCCTTCAGCATGGCCTCCACCCAGTCCGGACTCAGGGTGCCCGGGTTAAGGACGAGAGCCCCGGCCAGCCCGACCATCTCCTCGACCTCCTCGGCGGCGTGGGCCATGACCGGAAGGGCCCCCACATGGAGGGTGAGGTTGGCCGTGTCGTTCATGACCACGTAGTTGGTCATGTGGTGGATGAGAGGTCTTGTCTCGCGGATGCGCCGGAGAGCTTCCCCGAAGCGCTCCGCCAGCTCAGCCGCTGTCTTGGGCTCGTTCATGACGGTCTCTCCTTTCCCATGGAACCGCCTCCTGGGAGTCCGCCCCCGGGAGGCGCGTTCGGGCGCCCGCCGGCGACGTCCTCGGGCGCGTCCCGGAGCTCTCGGGCGGCGGCCTCGACCACGGCCCGCAGCTCGCGGGCGGCAACCTCGACGTCCGGGGCGGCCATCACCGCCGAGACGACGGCGACGCCGGCCGCTCCGGCCCTGATGAGCTCGGCCGCGTTCCCGGCGTTGACCCCGCCAATGCCCAGGACCGGCACGCGGGCCACTCGGCAGATCTCCCGGAGCCCCTCCAGCCCGAGGGGGGGGCCCGCGTCGGGCTTGGTCGGCGTGGGGAAGACGGCGTCGGTCCCGAGATAGTCGGCCCCGGCCGCCTCGGCCGCGAGGACCTCCCGGGCGCTCCCGACCGTCACGCCGAGGAGCCTGCCCTCCCCGATGAGGCGCCGCGCTATGTGCGCGGGCATGTCGTCACGCCCGACGTGGACACCGTCGGCGTCGAGAGCCAGGGCGACGTCGACACGGTCGTTCACGATGAGGGGCACCCCGGCCGCGCGCGTGACCTCGAGCAGGCTTTCGCCCACCTCGAGCATCTCCCGGGTGCCGGCCTCCTTCTCCCTCAACTGGATGAGGGTGGCCCCGCCGGCGATGGCCGCCCGCACGACCTCGGCCAGCGGCCGCCCGCCGGCAAGACCCCGGTCGGTGACAACGCAGAGCGACCAGTCGAGACTCCTCTTCACGTCCATCTCCCCCTCCGTTCTCGTCGATGCCCGTGCCGTTCCCGTACCGTGCCATGCCGGGCCGTGCCGTGCCGGGCGGCGCCACCCCGGAGCAGGGCGGGCCCCAGCCCCCACCCTCCCCCGGGACCCCCCGGTAAAGGACGGGGCCGTCTACCCGGAACGGGAGACGGCCCGAAGTGGTCCTCGTGTGGCTAGAGCCTTCTCCCTCCGCCGGCATTACCCGGATCAGGTCGTAAGGGTCGAGGGCGTGATACGGGCCCTCCTCTCAGCCGGGCCTCCCCCGGCTCCCCTGAAAGGCCTAGGGCTCGGTTGTTGCAGGTGCGAGTCTTCAAGTCCGAGTCTACGGGCCTCCGCCCGGACTTGTCAAGCGCGGACCGCGGTCTTGACACCCGCGAGGCATCGGCTGACCGCTCCTGCGGGAAAACAATCGGGGCGGCCCGCGCGTAGGGAAGAGGGACGACCGTCCCTCCGGGACGAATTCCCCTATTCCTAATACAGGAGGTCTCTTACCAGGTGCGTCCTTGTCTAATCGCTCTGGACATCGACCACACCCTGACCGGAGACGACCACCGCATCACGGGACCCAACGTGGCGGCCGTGGCGCGGGCCCTTGAACAAGGAGTGAAGGTCACTCTCATCACCGGGAGGCGCTACTCCTGGTCGGCGGCCATGTTCGCCGACATCCTGGGCGTCACCGGGCCTCTGGGCTGCCACTACGGACGCCGCGTCGTCGACCACCCTTCCGGCGAGGTCCTGGTCAGCCACCCTCTGCCCGAAGGGGCGGCCCGGGCCCTCATCGACGCGGCCCGGCCCTTCGATGACGCCCTCGTCTCGCTCTTTCTCGGAGACGACCTCATCTTCGGACAACTTCCGCCGGACTGGGAGGCGACGACCCTCCCGCAGTTCTCTGTCGGAGACCTCGACGCCGTCTGCGCCGACCGCGACGGTGAGATCATCTCCGTCCACGTCTCGGGCCTGGAGAGGACGGACGTGGTGAAGGCCGTGGCCCGGGCCGGGCGGCGCCTCTTCCCAGGTCTCCTGGACTTCTACTACTCACCCTGGGCCGGGGACCCCGGGGGCCTTCTCACCGCCGTCTCGTCCGCGGCCGACAAGGGCACGGCCCTCATCGACATCGCCCGGCGGCTCGGTGTCGACCCGTCGGAGACGGTGGCCATGGGTGACTCGGTGGCCGACGTGCCCATGCTGAGGGCGGCCGGACTCGGTGTGGCCATGCCCTGGGCGGCCGACGAGGTCCGGACCGCAGCCGACCTCGTCGCCGAGGGCGGACCGGAAGACGCGGTGGCCAGGACCATCCACACCCTCCTCGAAGACGGGCTCGAAGACCGGAGCAAGGAACGAGGCCAAGACGCACCGGAGGACGGACCGGGGAGCCCGTGATGGAGCAGAGGAAGTTCGATAAGCGCATCTTCTCTCTCCGCTCCTTCCTGGGGGCCGTCGGGGAGATGGTCCGGTGTCACCGCGAGGTCCGGGAGGCCGTCAAAGCGGGACGGGTCGACAAGGCCTTCGCCGAGCGCATCATGCTCGCCGTGACCCGAGTCAACGGCTGCCGGTACTGCACCTACGCTCACAGCCGTGCGGCCCTCCGAGAAGGCGTTTCCCAGGAGGAGCTGAACAGGCTCATGGCGGGCGATTTCAAGGCCGTGCCGCAGGACCAGGTGGTGGCCCTCCACTTCGCCCAGCACTACGCGGAGACCGAGGGCCGGACGGACCCTGAAGCGCGGCGGACCCTTTTCGAGACGTACGGCGAGGACAAGGCCCGCGACATCCTCACGTACATCCGGCTCATCACCGTAGGGAACCTCTACGGGAACACCTTCGACGCTCTCCTCAGCCGGTTTGCCGGACGACCCGCGCCAGGGAGCAACCCTTTCAGTGAGGTCGCCGTGGTCCTGCTCGGCGCGGCCGGCTCGGTGCTGGCGCTGGCGCTCGTCCCGTTGGTCAAGTTGGCGGGTGTGCTGCGGAGCTGGTGCCGAGACCCCCGACGTGGAGCCTGAAGCACGGCCTGCGCGCCCCCTGGAGGATTCGGGCCGTCTGTCCCAGAAACTGGCCGGTGGTCCGCTGTGTCGGCGAGGAGAGGAGGCCGAGGGGCCATGGGACGGCGGTTCTTCCTGACGGCGGTCCTGCTCCTGACCGTCGTGCTGGCCGCGGCGTCGGCGGCGGGCTGCCGCGTGGAGTCCGGTGACGACACCTCCGACACCGATGGCGGTGAGCCCGCCGGGCCTGCCGTCGTGAGCGTTTCGCTGAGCCAGACCAGGGGGACGTTCACCCCTGTGGCCGCCGGCGCAGAGGTGGTGGTCGGAACCCGCTACGTGGTCTTCCGTGCCCTCCTCGACACAGAGGTCCCTCCGGAGTGGTGGGACGCCCACCTGACCGTGACCGGCGTCGACCGGTCGGCCTTCTCCGGGAGCTTCGACGGTGGCGCGGTCCTCCTCGAGTTCTGGGAGGGGGCCCCGGGAGAGCGCGTGACGGTCACCCTCGACTCCGTGGTGCTCCCCGACGGGGAAGTCGGCTCCTACGAGGTGACGTTCCTCAGGGTCGAGGAGCCGTCGGCCGCAGTGGAAGTCCGGGAGGACGAGACCTGGCGCCAGGTCGTCCCGGGTGAGTTCCTGACGACGAGGCCGCTCGAGTTCCGGGTCTCGTTCACCCGGGAGATGGACCGGGACGCCGTCGAGGCGGTCCTCCGCGCGGCCGGGGCCAAGGACATCGCCTGGACGAGCCCCGAGGAGGAAGAGGAGGACGGCGGCGTGGCCGTGACCTTCACCATCCCCAGCCCGCCGCCGGCGGTCGATTTCGACCGGCTGACCGGGGTGCGGGACACCTTCGGTCTCCCCCTCGAGGGAGGGCTCCCGGTGGTGTTCGCCGGCGAACCGCCCCGTCTGTACTCCTTCGACCCCACCTCGGGAGACGAACGGCCTCTCTGCGCCCTCATGGCCGACATCGCGGACGCGGTGATAAGCCCTGACGGACGGCATCTCCTGGTGACCGCGTTCGACCGGACGAGTCTCGAATACGCCCTCTTGTCGTGGGTGGTCGAGGTCGAGACCGGACGGCTCCTGGCCCTCACCGGATGGGGCTGGTGGGGATGGGTCGACGCGGGACACCTTCTCAGGCTCGGTGAAGACCACTACGAGGTCACCGATCTCACCGGTCGCGTGGTCCGCCGCGGCAGCCTGCCGGTCGGATGGCGCGCGGCGTCACTGTCCCCGGACGGCCGCACCCTGGCCGTCCTGGTGGGGGACTGGACAGGCTACCCGGACATCCCGGGCTACCTGGTGAGCCACGACCTCGTGCTCACGGACCTCGTGTCGGGGACGCAGGACGTCATCGAGGACCTCGTCCGCATATACTCGCCCCCGACCGAGGGTTACGTCTTCAGCACCCCGGCCTGGTCACCCGATGGCACCCGCCTGGCGGCGGTGAGCGACGGCGAGTCGGAGAGCGTCATCGTCCTCGTCGACCTCGCGACAGGTTCCGTCACCCGTCCGGCGACCCTGCCCGGCCCGGCCGCCTCGCACGACCACTTCTCGTGGTCCCCGGACGGCCGCTTCTGGCTCTCCGGGGACCTCCTCATCGAGGCGTCGGAGGCCGGAGCCGCGGCGGCCGCTCCGGTCGCCGGCCGCGGCCGGCCCTACTGGAGCCCAGACGGCGTTTGGCTGGCGCGCAGTGACGACGCCATGAACTGGGGGGAGACCAGGGTGGCGGCCGTCGGCGGCGGGCCGGGTCCGACAGGCCCCGCGCCTCCTGAACACGTCCTCGGCATGACCCTTCCCTGCGGCTGGGACGCCCAGGGCCTCTTCTACTTCATCCGCTGGGAGGCGGCCGACTACCGCTACACGCCCGGACTGCCGTAGCAGGCCGCCGCAGGAAGCGTAAGAGGCGGAAGCGGGCGGGAGTCCTACACGAGCTGCCGGCGGCCGGACAGGTAGGCGCGGGCGTCGGGCCAGTGCTTCACGGCGATGACGAAGCCGAGGACGCCGCCGGCCGCAAGCCACATGAGATCCCCTCCACCACGCGCAAGCCACAGTATGAGAGGAAGGAACACGGCCGCGACCCCGGTGCCGAAGTTGGTGTCCCGGCTGATGAGGGACGCCGCCAGGATGGCCCCGGCGAAGTACAGCGGAACCGCCCACTCCAGGAGAAGGAAAGCCCCGAGCATGGCGCCGAGCCCCTTGCCGCCCTTGAAGCCGAGGAAGAGCATGAAGTTGTGCCCGGCGACCACGGCCACCGCCGCCCACAGGGGCGTATAGGTCCAGCCCCCGTAGGCGGAGGCGAGATGGACGGCCAGGAGCCCCTTGCCCACGTCGAGGACGCCGGTGGCCACCCCCGCCGCCCGGCCCACGTTGCGGAAGGCGTTCATCCCTCCCACGTTCCCGCTGCCGACGGTCCGGATGTCCCGTCCGTCCCCCAGGTACTTCGCGGCCAGGAAGGCCGACGGGAAGGAGCCGATGAGATACGCGAGGGTGATGAGGGCGATGTCGCCCAGGGTCACGAGAACCATCCTTTCGCTGTGTCTACTCGCTGTGTCTACTCCGGTATGTCCACAGGGCCCGGCGGGCGCGGGCCTGCCGGGTGAGGGCCGCGCGCCCTGAGGACTCCGGCGGCGATGTCCGACCGGTGGTGGGCCCCTTCGAAACGGATGAGGGCGACGGCCGCGTAGGCCCGCTCGACGGCCTCGGCAAGGGTCGGGGCCGTGGCGACCACGTTCAGGACGCGCCCGCCCGCCGTCTCCACGCCGGGCAGGCCGGAGGCCGCCGGCCTCGTCCCGGCGTGGAACACCTTGACCCCGGGGCGCGCCTCGGCCGCCTCGAGCCCCGTGATGGGCCTGCCTGTGTCATAAGGCCCCGGGTAGCCCGCAGAGGCCATGACGACACAGACGGCCGCCCCGCCCGAGACCGAGAGGCGGAGCGAAGCAGGCCGGGCCTCAGCCGCGGCCGCGGCCGCAACGGCGCCCGCAGCGGCACCTGCAACGGCGCCGGGCCCTCCCAGCCTCTCCCCCGAGGCCACCGCCCACATGAGCTCCACCAGGTCCTCCTCGACAAGGGGCAGGATGACCTGTGTCTCCGGGTCGCCGAAGCGGCAGTTGAACTCCAGGACCCTCGGGCCCTCGGGGGTGAGCATGAGGCCCGCGTAGAGGACTCCCCGGTAGGGCGCCCCCTCGGCGGCGAGGCCGCGCACCGCCGGCAGGAGGACGCGTTCGACCACGAAGGCCTCCTCCTCCGGCCCGAGCACGGGCGCCGGGCAGTAGGCCCCCATGCCTCCCGTGTTGGGGCCCCGGTCCCCGTCGAAGACGCGCTTGTAGTCTTGGGCCGGCGGGAAGAGCCGGACCGTCTCCCCGTCGGTCAGAGCGAGGACCGAGACCTCCCGACCCTCCAGGCACTCCTCTATGACCACACGGCGGCCCGCCTCGCCGAAGACCTCCTCCTCCATGGCCGCGCGGACGGCGGCCTCGGCCGCCTCACGGTCCCTGGCGACGGTCACGCCCTTTCCGGCGGCCAGGCCGTCGGCCTTCACCACGACGGGCGTTCCGAAACGGGCCACGGCCCGGAGCGCGGTCCCGGGGGTCTCGGCCACCTCGAAGCGGGCGGTGGGGATGTGGTGCCGGACCATGAAGTCCTTGGCGAAGGCCTTGCTGCTCTCAAGGCGTGCCGCGGCGGCCGTGGGGCCGAAGAGGAGAAGGCCCGCCTCGGAGAAGACGTCGGCGATGCCGACCGCGAGCGGGCCCTCGGGCCCCACCACCGTCAGGTCCACCCCGAGACGCCGGGCCAGCGCGAGGGCCGCATCCGGGTCGGCGGGCCTGAAGGGCCGGCCCTCGGGGGTGGTGTCCACGTTGGTGACGCGGGCCTCCCGAGCCGTGCCGGCGTTGCCGGGGGCGCAGAAGACCTGCGAGACCCATGGGCTCCGGGCGATCTTCCAGGCGAGGGCGTGCTCCCTTCCCCCGCCCCCCAAGACAAGGACCTTCAGACCCTTCCGCAATGCCGTTCCCACCTCACGCAACCTCCCGCACCGCACGGTCACCCGCTTGACTTCTCGGAACACGGGCGCCATACCTTGTGACCCGTGCCGACCTCTGCCATCAACAGCCGTCAAGTGCGGGCGGAGCAGGATTTGGAGCCTTTGTCGGAAAGTTTCCCCAAAATCCCTCCACGGGAGAGGTGTGCGGCGATGTCGACCTACCACGGCGGTCAGCTTGTGGCGAAGACGCTCAAGGCCGAGGGGGTGACGACGGTCTTCGGCCTTGCCGGGGGCCACGTGTCCCCGATCTTCGACGGCCTCCTCACCGAGGACATCCGCATCATCGACACCCGGCACGAGGAAGCGGCGGTGATGATGGCCGAGGGATGGGCCCGGTACACAGGCCGTCCGGGCGTGGCCGTCGTCACGGCCGGACCCGGCGTGGTCAACGCCTTCCCGGGCGTGGCCGTGGCCGACCAGACCAAGAGCCCGGTCGTCGTCATCGCCGGCCGCTCAACCATCGAGCGCCGTGAGCTCGGCGCGATGCAGGATATCCTTCACAGAATCTATCAGTTTATATTCTTGATTGATCTACAGCGGGCCCG
>CAJXZV010000013.1 GCA_913063835.1 uncultured Eubacteriales bacterium | reverse complement strand
CGGCGGCGGTGCGGCGGGGGGCGGGTCGGGCGCCCGGGCGCCGCTCAGGAACCTCGTGATGATCGCCCCGCCGAACCACGGCCTCTTCCAGGCTGACCTTCTGAAGACGCTCTACCACACCGACCGGTTGGTCCGGGCGAGGGCGAGGTGGGGCGGTCCGGGCCCTGCGCCCCCTCTCGACCCGTTCCCCGAGCCCCCCGCCTTCGCCGGGGAGGACGACTACGTGGCCCGCCGGGCCCGGGACTACGAGCGGCTCTATGCGGAGTACCTCCTGGTCTCCCGGCTCCTGGGGAAGGCGGCGGGCGGATCCGGGTCGGCCTCTCGAGGCCCGCCCCCGGGCTACGAGCCGTGGGTGGCCGCCTCGAGACCGGACCTCGTCGAGCGCTGCATCCTCTCGGCCCAGGAGCCGCCGGACCCTCCCGGCGTCGGCCTCACCCTCGCCTACTACGAGCTCCTCTCCCTCCGGGTGGGCCGATGGCTCTATCTGTCCGGCGCGGTGGTGGCCCCGAAGCCGCCGGCCCTGCCTCCCGTCCGGGACATCCTCGACGGGGCCCTCCGCCGGACGGTCGTCGACTATCTGAAGAGGCTCGTCCTCGACTGGGGCTTGGCCAAGGCGGAGAAACTCCTGCGGCGCGAAGCCGCGGGCGTGGGCCTCGCGGTCGGGGAGCTCCTGACGGGGCTTTCCGCCGGCTCCCCCGGTCTCGGGCGGTACGTCCCGGAGCACCTCTCCTTCCCCGTGCTCGGGAGCGGGAGGGCGGGCGTCCCGGCGGGGTCGGCACCCGCGCGGGTGCTCTGCAACTGGTTCCTCGGGCAGTGGTCCCGCGCCGAGGCGGCGTCCAGGCCGCCGGACTCACGCTACGTGACCATCGCCGGCTCCTGCCCCAACGTCCTGGGCTTCCTCGGCCTCGCGGCAGGACCGAACGACCTCGTGGTGGAGGTCTCCTCGGCCCTGACCGACCCCGGCCCGCACGACGTGTTCGTCAGGCGGGAGGGCCTGTCAGCTGTGCACCGGGCCCTCCCGTCCAGCGCGGGCGTGACCGGCCTGGTCGTGAGGGCCCTCGCGGGTGAGGCGGCGGGGCCCGCGTTGCGACCGGTGGGGGGAGCGGCCGAGGGGGAGGACTTCGCCTGTCTCTGGCGGCCGGAATACCGGGTCCTGCCGGAGCCGGCCGCGGGCGGGCCGCGGGGCGGTGCGGCCGTCCGGACCCTGGAGGTCAGGACCATGGACCCTGTCTGGTGCGGCCTCGAGGGGCTGGAGGTGCGGGCCTGGGTGGGGGTCGTCGAGGTGGGCCCGGACGGGACGCCGCTGCCGGGCGAGGTGCCCGCACCCGTGAGCTTCCTGGAGTTCGACCGTGGCCAGGGCGCGGCGAGCGCCCCGGCGCGAGCCCCGGTCTCCCCCGGAGGCCCGCTCACGGGCCGGGCCGAGCTGGCCCCGCCACCGCCCGGCACGGCGCTGGTCCTCGGGGTGCGGCTGGTACCGGACCCGGCCGCTGGACCGGGCTATCTCACCATGGCCCGCTACCTCGGCCTGGCCACGGAGATACCTTTCAGCTACACGGTGACCCCGGGCCGCCCGGGAGGCCCCGCGACCGCCGTCGGAGAAGCGGAAGGCGGCCCCGAGGGCGGGGAGGACGTCGTCGTGGATGCGCCGGGCGGCCCGCAGGAGGAGGCACGGGCGGGACCCGGGGACGACGGGTCTCACGTCCCGGAGGGCAGGCCGGACGAGGCGCCTGGGGGGGAACCGGGTCAGGGCACCGGCAGCCCGGCCGGTTCCGTCGGCTCGCCCTCGGGAGCGGAGGTCGAGATCGTTCCGACGCCCGAGCCGCCACCCCTGGTCAACGTCATCCGCGTCACGAAGATGACGACCAGGAAGCGGGAACGCCGCGTCTACCACGCCAGGTGGGAGTGGGACTTCGGCGACGGGGAGCGGTGGGTGGACGATGACCCGAGGCACACGAAAGTGACCGTCACCCACACCTACGACATCCCCGGGACCTACACCGTCAGGGCGGTCTCCCTGGCCAACGACGGGCGGCTGCTGAGGGAGCTCTCGTGGACGGTCGAGGCCGGAAGGGACGGGCCGGACGGGACCGGAGAAGGGTTCTCCTTCACCTTCGAGGCCGAGACCGTCGTCGAGCCCGAGGTAGTCCTCCGCCTCGACGGGCCGGTGAAGTGGATAACGGGTAGGCCGGCGCGGTTCGTCCTCACGGCCCAGGTGAGTCGCCCGCCCCACACCAGGCGTCAGGTCATCCGGGCCTACCCCGGGTGGTCGTTCGACGTGGTCTGGGAGAAGCCCGGCCGGTTCGAGGTCAGGGCCGCGGTGACCGTGAGGCAGAGCTACGAGTTCCCGGAGCGGCGCCTCACGCTGTGGAACACCTACGTCGTGGTCACCAAGGTCGAGGTCTTCGTGCCGGGGCTCACCGAGTAGCTGGAGCGGGCCGGCGGCCGGAGGGCGGAGTCACGGCGGCCGGCCTCGGGCGGGGGCGGCGGGCGCCCCGGGAGAGGCTCCCGCCGCCCCCGTCGTCTTTGGCGTGTGTCTCCTCGCCTCGGGCCCGGACCCCGGCCGCGGGTCTCCCCGACACCAGTGGCGGGCTTGAGGAGCCCTCGCGATACAGGAGGTTCGAGCCGCCGGGTAGTGGAAGTCCCACGCGGAGGTGTCTGAAGGTGACCGACCGCTTCGCCCGCCTGGAGGAGTTCGTGTTCGACAGGATGACCGAGACCGGACTGCCGGGTCTCAGCCTGGCCGTCGTGGAGGGCGGAGAGACCGTCTACCGCCGCGGCTTCGGCCACCGGGACCTGGAGAGAGGGCTCCCGGCCACCCCTGAGACCCTCTACGGAGTGGGGAGCGTGACCAAATCCTTCACCTGCGCCGCCCTGATGCAGCTCCAGGAGAAGGGTCTTCTCAACGTGGACGACGAGGTCGGCCGCTACCTCGATTTCGACATCAGGCCGTTCGGAGAGCCGGTGAGGCTTCGCCACCTCATGAGCCACACCAGCGGTATCCCGGCTCTCGGCTACGCCGAGGCCGAGATTCTCCGGGCGGTCGGGGCCGGGGGCGGGGCCAGGCGCCTGCCCGTGGCCGGCCCCGACGACATGCTGACCTTCATGCGGGGCGCCGACGCGTGGGTCGAAGCCAGGCCCGGGGAGCGCTGGTTCTATCTCAACGAAGGCTACGTCCTGCTCGGCGCGGTCATCGAGAATGTCTCCGGGAGCAGTTATGTCGATTACGTGACCGACAACATCCTGCGGCCGCTGGGCATGGACCGCAGTTTCTTCCTGCGCGAGGACGTGGAGAGCGACCCCGACCGGGCCGTGCCCTACGCCGTCGACCCCGAGCGCCGGTGTCATCCGAAATCCTACCTCTACGGCCGCATCACGAGTGACGGCGGGCTCATCAGCAACGTCTGCGACATGGCCCGCTACATCCTCATGTACCTGGGCGAGGGGAAGGTCGGTGAAGTGAGGGTCCTCTCGGAGGCCTCCGTCCGGGCCATGATGGAGCCCAGGGTGGCCGGGCCTTCGGTGAGGCCGGGCATCCTTCGCGCTGAAGGGTGGGGCGAGAGGCGGGGCGAGGTCCCCGGTGGGGGGCCCGAAGCGGACAAGAGGGCCGCTCCGGGCGAGCCCACCGGGTTCTACGGGTTCGGCCTGCACACGGTCCCCGACTTCTTCGGCCGGCGGCTCGTCGGGCACGGGGGGAGCGTTCTCGTCGCCACGGCCCACATGGCCTTCCTTCCCGAGGTCGGGTGCGGGGTGATGCTCCTGGCCAACGGGGCCGGCTATCCCCTCGGCCACCTCGCCCACTACGCTCTGGCGTTGCTCTTGGGGGAGGACCCCGAGCAACTGCCCTTCCTGAGGATGGAGAGGCTACTCGACGGACTCACGGGCGAGTACGAGACGTTCCGCGGCACCATGCGGGCCACCGTCAGGCGCCGTGAGGACTTCCTCATCTTCGAGGTCAAGGACGGGTTCTACAACCTCTCGGTGGTCCTGGTCCCGGAGGCCGTCGACGACCACGGGGGGCGGTTCTTCACCCTGAACCACGGGGAGCGCATCCCGGCGGAGTTCCACCGGAGGAACGGGGGAGTGGAGCTGGTCTACGAGCGCTACAAGCTCAGGAGGGTCTCCCCGGGAACTCCCTTCCCGCGGGGAAGGATAAGCCGGAACGCAGGTGGGGCCCGGCAAGAGCGCGGAAGGAGGAACTGAAGACCGGCATGACCCAGGAGTCCGGCGGGCGCACGGTCGAGATACCGGTCAGGGGGATGACCTGCGCCTCATGTGTCCGACGCCTCGAGAGGGCTCTCGGGGCGGCCGAGGGCGTCCGGGAAGTGGCGGTGAACTTCGCCTCGGAACGGGCCCGGGTGACCTTCGACCCGTCGAAGACCGACACGGCCCGGCTGGCCGTGGTCATCCGGGCCGCCGGCTACGAACCGGTGCTGGCGGCGGGCGCCCTCGAAGAGCCCGCCGAGGCGGGTGCCCGGCCTGCGCCGCGCGGCGCCCCGGACGACGCGGACCCGGAGTCCAGGGCCAGGGAGCTCGAACTCTCCGGCCTGCGGAAGGCTCTCTTCCTCAGCGGCGTGCTCTCCGTGGTCGTCTTCATCGGTTCGATGGGCGGGATGGTCCCGGGCGTGCCGGCCTTCCTCACCGAGCCCTTCGTCCTGTGGGGCGTGACCACCGTGGTCCAGTTCGGGCCCGGGTGGCGCTTCTACCGCGGAGCGGCGGCGGCCCTCCGGCACGGGACGGCGGACATGAACGTCCTCATCGCCACCGGCACTTCGGCGGCCTACGCATATTCAGCGTTGGCGACGGTCCTGCCGGACCTGTTCACCTCGGCCGGGCTGACCCCCACCCTCTACTTCGATTCGGCGGCGATGATCATCACCCTCATCCTCCTCGGGCGGTACCTGGAGGCCCTGGCCAGGGGGCGGACCTCCCAGGCCGTCCGGCGCCTGCTCGAGCTCAGGCCCCTCACCGCCCGCATCATCCGCGAGGACGGCCGCCGGGAGACCGTCCCGGCGGAGGAGGTCCGGGTCGGTGACCGCCTGGCCGTCCTGCCGGGGGACCGGATACCGGCCGACGGGGTGGTGCTCGAGGGGCGGTCGGCGGTCGACGAGGCCATGCTCACCGGGGAGAGTCTGCCCGTGGACAAGGAACCCGGTGACGAGCTCATCGGGGGGACCGTCAACCTCACCGGCTACCTCGTCGCCCGGGCGACGAGGGTGGGCCGGGACACGGCCCTCGCCCAGATCGTCGAGCTCGTCCGGGAGGCCCAGGGACGGAAGGCGCCCGTCCAGCGGCTGGCCGACACCATCGCCTCCTACTTCGTCCCCGCCGTCTTGGGCGCGGCCGGGGTCACCTTCACGGCCTGGCTGCTCCTGGGCCCCCCGCCGGCCCTGACGCTCGCCCTCCTCAACTCCGTGGCCGTCCTCATCATCGCCTGCCCCTGCGCCTTGGGCCTCGCCACCCCGACGGCCGTCATGGTCGGGACCGGCCGGGGGGCCGAGCAGGGCGTCCTCATCCGCGGGGGCGAGACCCTGGAGCTCGCGCACCGCCTCAAGGTCGTGGTCTTCGACAAGACCGGCACCCTGACCGCCGGGCGCCCCAAGGTCACCGATGTGGTCCCGGTCGGAGAGGGAGAGGCCAGAGACCGCCGTGAGGTCCTCCGGTTGGCGGCCGCGGCCGAGGCGGGGTCCGAACACCCCCTGGCCCTCGCCGTGAGGCGGGCCGCGGAGGAGGCTGGCCTTTCGCCGACCCCCTCTCCGGGCGACTTCCGGGCCGTGGCCGGCCGCGGGGTCTCGGCGACGGTCGAGGGGCGAGCCGTCCTGGTCGGCAACCCGCGTCTCCTCGAGGAGGCCGGGGTCGACGTGGCGGCTGCGGCCGAGGCGGCGGCCGCCCTGGCCGAGGAGGGACGGACGGCCGTCTACGTGGCTGTGGACGGGCGGGTCCGGGCTGTCATCGGCGTGGCCGACGAGCCCAAGCCCACCGCCCGGGAGGCGGTCCGGGCCCTCCAGGAGATGGGGCTCGAGGTGGTCCTGCTGACCGGGGACGACCGCCGGGCCGCCGGGGCCGTCGCCCGGCGCCTCGGAATCCGGGAGGTCATGGCCGAGGTCCTGCCGGCGGACAAGGCCGCCAGGGTGTCGGAGCTCCAACAGGGGGGGCGGGTCGTGGCCATGGTCGGGGACGGGATCAACGATGCGCCGGCTCTGGCCCAGGCCGACATCGGAATCGCCATCGGGACGGGGACGGACGTCGCCAAGGAGGCGTCAGACATAACCCTCGTGACCGGCGACCCCCGCGGGGTGGTGACAGCTATCGACCTCAGCCGGCGGACCATGCGCGTCATCCGGCAGAACCTCTTCTGGGCCTTCTTCTACAACGTCCTGGGCATCCCGGTCGCTGCCGGGGCCCTGTTCCCCTTCTTCGGCCGGGCCGGCCTGCTCAGCCCGACGGTGGCCGCCGCGGCCATGGCCGCGAGCTCCGTCACCGTCGTCTCCAACTCCCTCCGGCTCGGCCGCTACCGTCCGAGGTTCGGCGGGGACCCGGCCGGAGAAGCACGGGCCGCTGGCCTCGGAACGAGGCGGGAAGCGAGCCGGGAGGGAGCCGGAAGGGGGGTGGAAGACATGGCCGAGACGCTGGTCAAGGTGCGGGGGATGAGTTGCGACCACTGCCGGACGGCCGTCGAGAAGGCCCTCGCGGCCCTGGAGGGGGTCAGGGAGGTCGAAGTGAGCCTCCAGCGGGGCGAAGCGGTCGTCAAGCACGAAGAGGGGCGCCCGTCCCTGGAGGAGATGAAGCGGGCCGTGCGGGAGGCCGGCTACGAGGCCTGAGAATGAAGGCCGGGTCGGCGGCCGCTCGGGGAAAAATGGTTGGCTAACCAGTCACTCATGTCCAGAAAGTGTTACAAGGTGTTACGACTCTCCGGGTGAACTCAAAGTTACATAATTCGACCTTTCGACCGCCGGGTCGCTCGGGCCGGTAGGAAGGACCGAGCCCGGCGCCCGACCGGCGACGCCCGGAGGTGTCTTCACCCTTTGTCGGTTCGAAACTTCATCGCCGGGACGCTACTGTCGTTGATCTTCGTCTTGGCCTTCCAGGGAGCCCCGCCGGCCGGTCTGTGCCTTTCCGGGCTCGAGGGCGTGTCCTCGGCCTCGCTTGTCCCCGTCGGCCCGGGCAAGACCGACTGTGGGGACGCCCTGGTCTCCCTCCGAACGACGGAATCGCTGTGCGCAGTGACCGAGGCCGCCGTCTCGAGAGAGGCGCAGGAGGTGGGGTCCTCGGCCTCCGGGGCCGGGGCCGATGCCAACGGCGCCGCAAGCGCCGCCCCGCCGGCCGCCTCGGGCGGGCTGTCCGGGGAGGAGGCTGTCGCGGCCCTCTTCCCCGCCGGCCACTATTACGCCGAGGTCCTGGCGGAGGGTGGCGGCTCCGCCGGCGGAGCCCCGGGTGAGGCGTCGGTCGAGGACGGGTCCCCGGCACCCGCGGCATCGGAAGCGTCTGCGGGTGACGAGTCTGCGGGTTCGGCGCCGGCCCCGGAGCCCGCCGCGCTCGAGCCTGCGCCGGGTTCGGAAGCGGAGCCCGCGCCCGGGACTGCACCGGACCCGGCCGCGGAGCCCGGACCCGCTCCGGCTCCTGCGGACGCAGACGGGCCGGCGGAGGACCCCGCGGAGGACAGCTCCGGGACGGTCATCGCCGGTTTCATGAACTACACCGTCCAGCCGGGAGACGATCTCAGCTCTCTGGCACGGCGGTTCGGGACGACGCCGGAGGTCATCGCCTCCGAGAGCGGGATACCGGTCACCCAGACGCTCTATCCGGGCATGAGCCTGCGCGTGCCGACGACCGACCCGGCGGAGGTCGAACCCCGCGGCGGGGCGGTGGCCGTGCCGTGGTCGGAGGTCAACGCGATGTGGGAGGTCGGCACCGTCGCCCAGGTCACCGACGTATGGACGGGCAACATCTTCTACGTGATGCGTCGGGGGGGCTGGGCCCACGCCGACGTCGAGCCCGTGTCACACCGGGACACGGCCGTCATGCTGGCGAACTACGGAGGCCAGTGGAGCTGGGCCAGGCGGCCCATCGTGGTCGTCATCGACGGCCGGCGCATCGCCGCCTCGCAGAACGGGATGCCCCACGGGGGCAGTTCACTGGACAACGGTTTCCCCGGGCACTTCTGCATCCACTTCCTCGGGAGCACGACGCACGGGTCGAGCTACACCTCGAACGGTGTCCCGACGCTGGACCCCGCCCACCAGAGGTGCGTCCAGGAGGCGGTGGGGCACTAGACGCAGGCGCGGCGGTCAGGCGTGCGGGCTGACCGCCGGTCGGCTCGGCGCCCGAGCCCGGCCCGCTGGGCCGGGCCTTCCGGTCTCATGAAGAGGCACGCCCCCGGCTGTGTTAGAATGCGTCATGGAGGTACATCCTGCGTCGGTCTCGTGCCGGTGCGAGCCGATGCGCGCCGCCGGGAGGGGGCCGGTCTCTCTGGAGCCGACCGAAGTCTCGATGGAGTGGCTGAGGACCGCTCTCGAACAGGACGGCTACGTCGCCGACGGCGACATCATCGTGGCCGTCTATCTGGCTCTCCGCCTGGAGAAGCCGCTCCTGGTCGAAGGGGCTCCAGGGGTGGGTAAGACGGAGATAGCCAAGGTCCTCGCCCGCATCTTCGACACCGACCTCATCCGCCTGCAGTGCTACGAGGGCCTCGACGAGAACAAGGCCCTTTACGAGTGGGACTACCAGAAACAGCTCCTCCGCATCCAGCTCCTGCGGGAGCAGGGGGCCGTCCCCGACGAGAGCCACCTCTTCTCCGAGGAGTACCTGCTCGAGCGCCCGCTCCTGAAGGCCATCCGCGCCCCCAGGCGGCCGGTCCTCCTCATCGACGAGGTGGACAAGTGCGACCCGGAGTTCGAGGCCTTCCTCTTCGAGGTGCTTTCCGACTTCACCGTCTCGGTCCCGGAGCTGGGGACGATGAGGGCCCGCCAGGTACCTGTGGTCGTGCTGACCAGCAACAACGAGCGCGAGCTGTCCGACGGGCTCCGGCGCCGGTGTGTCTACCTCTTCATCGAGTACCCAAGTGTCGAGAAGGAGCTCCGCATCATCCGCTCCCGGGTGCCGGAGGCGCCGGCCAGACTGGCCGCCGAGGTGGCTCGGGTGGTCGCCTTCGTGCGCTCGATGGACCTCAGGAAGCACCCGTCCATCGCCGAGACGCTGGACTGGACGCGCGCGCTCCTGGCCCTGGGCGCGACGAGGGTCGACGACGGCCTCGTCGGCGAGACGGCCTCCCTCCTCCTGAAGAACCGGGAGGACCTTGCCCTGCTGAGGAAAGCGGTGGCCGCCGGCGGGTGGGTGGCGGAGGCCTTCGAGCGCTTTGCGGCTCCTCCGGACCAGGCGGCCGGCGCCGGCCGGGGGAAGAGCGGCGGGTGATACGGCGCGACCCCGCCGCCGGGCTCGAGGAGAACCTCGTCCGCTTCGTCCACGTCCTGAGGCGTCTCGGGGTCCCCGTGAACCCGGCGGAGTCCGTCGACGCCCTCACCGCCCTGGGACTGGTGGACCTCACGGAGCGGCGGCAGGTCAAGTCGGCCCTGCGGGCCACCCTCGTGAAGGGTGAGCACCACCTCCACCTCTTCGACCTCGCCTTCGACCTCTTCTTCCTGCCCCCGGAGGAACTCCAGGCCCGTGTCAGGGAGCGCCGCGAGGCCAGGTCGGCCCGGGAGGCCGAGGCGAGGGAGGCGGGCCGGGAGCTCCGCTTCCAGGGGGAGCCGTTGGACCTCACCCCGGAGCAGCTCGAGACCTACACGCGGTTGGGAGAGCTGCAGAAGGAGCGCCTGAAGGACTTCCTGGCCGAGTCGTCGGCCGGCAGCAAGGTGGACCGCAGCTTCCAGCCGCTCATCGAGAGCATCGTCCGCGGCCATCTGGAGCGGTGGCGCCGCAAGCTCGGTGTGAAGCGCCGCCGCACCGAACACCTGACCGGTGACGAGACCCTCGACATGGTCATCGAGGGGACCCTCGACGGCCGTGGGGCGGCGGGCGGCGGAGATCCGCTCCTGCACATGGACATGAAGGACATCTCTGACGCCGACTTCCCGCGTGCCGCGCGCCTCGTGGGACGGCTCGCGCGGCGGCTGGCCACGCGCCTCTCGCGGCGCTACCGGGAGTCGCACAAGCGGCGCCGGCCCAACCTCCGCCGGACCATCCGGTCCAACATCAAGCACGGCGGCGTCCTCTTCGACCTCCGCTACCGGGAGAGGAGGGTCGCCCGCCCGCGCCTCGTCCTGGTGTGCGATGTCTCCGGCTCCATGGCCCGCTACACGGCCTTCATCCTCGAGTTCATCTTCGGCCTGGCCTCGGCGGTGAGGGGGGTCGAGACCTTCGTCTTCTCCGAGGAGCTCGAGCGCATCACGCCGAGACTGGCGGCCGGGACGGAGCCGTCGGCCCGCCCGGTGGGGCAGGCCGCTGCGCCCGCGCCCCTGCCGGACCCTGGGGTCCTGGCCTCGGAGATCATCCGGCGGAGCCGTGTGTGGGGGAAGGGCACGGACCTCGGTCGGGCCCTGGAGACCCTCGTCACCGAGCACCAGCACCTCCTCACCCGGGACGCCGTGGTCATCGTGGTCAGCGACACCAAGACCCTCGGCGCCGACAGGGCCGCGGAGCTGCTCGGCCGCATCAGGCCCCGCGTCCGGGATATCATCTGGCTCAACACCCTTCCGCAGGAGGAATGGAACGACCACCGCACGGTGGCCCTCTTCGCCCGACATGCGGGTATGTACGAGTGCTACACCCTCGCCCACCTCGAGCGGGTCATCCGCCTGGGGGTGGGGCGCAACGTCAGACCCCGCTGAGGGTCGAGGCTGTCGGCCGCCCGCTCCTCCTCCCGGGCGGCGGGACACCGTCCTTCCTCTTCCTTTGCCGGTGAGGAGTCCGGTCCGCAGACCGGGTTTGCCTTGACAGACGGCCCGCCTTCCGGTAGAAAGTCTCTGGGCGGTGTGCTAGTGTGCTAGTACACTCGAACATAAGGGGTGCGGCCGGACCGCTGTTCCATGTGAGACCGACGGCCGGGGTGCCGATCTACAGTCAGATAACCGGACAGGTGAAGAGCCGGATCCTCTCCGGGTCCTTGAGGCCCGGCGACCAGTTGCCTTCGGTCCGGGAACTGGCCGTCCGGCTTGCGGTGAACCCCAACACCGTGGCCCGCGCCTACCAGGAGCTCGAGCGGGAGGGCTGGGTCCGGACGGAGCGCGGGCGGGGGACGTTCGTCGCCGACCGGCCGCCGGTGGACGGAAGGTCGGCCCGGGAACTGGTCGGAGAAAAGATGGAGCTGCTCTTCCGGGAGGCCCAGGACCTGGGCCTCGACCGGCAGACCCTTGAGTTCCTGCTCCGGCAGAAGCTGGACGAGCTGTGGGCAGGTGCGGGAGGTGCCGATGACCGGTCCGATGACGGACGGACATAGGCGCAACGACCTGAAGCAGGACGATCAGAGACAGGGGGCCGCCCGGGACGCCCCTCCTCTGGCGGTGAGGACCTGCGGTCTGACCCGCCGGTTCGGGGAGCTCACCGCTGTCGACAGCCTCGACCTGGAGGTGCCTGAAGGCAGCCTCTTCGGGCTCCTCGGCCCTAACGGGGCCGGGAAAACGACCACCCTGCGCATGCTCCTCGGCCTGCTGGCTCCGACGGCCGGGACGGTGGAGATCCTCGGGGGGCCCGTGAACCCGGGACGCCTGGCCCGGGTGGGTTACGTCTCCGAGGAACGGGGCATGTACGGCTACATGACCGTCGAGGAGATGGTCGGCTTCACCCGCCGGTTCTACTCGACCTGGGACGACCGGGCGGTGAGGGACTACCTCGACCTCTTCCGCCTGCCGCGCCGGACCCGCGTCGCCGACCTCTCCCACGGGATGCGGAGCCTGCTCGCCCTGACCCTCGCCCTGGGACCGCGGCCGGACCTTCTCATCCTCGACGAGCCGACCGAGGGCCTCGACCCGGTGATGCGGCGGGAGTTCCTGTCGATGCTGGTCAAGGAGATGGCCGGCACGCGGCGGACCCTGCTCTTCTCCTCGCATGTCCTCAACGAGGTCGAACGGATCGCCGACACGGTGGCCATCATCAACCGGGGCCGCCTGGTCATGACCAGGTCGGTCGAGGAGATGCGGACCAACGAGAAGAGGGTGCGGTTCGTCCCGCAGCGGCGAATGGACCCCAGGGAGCTCGAAGGACCGGGCGTGAGGCGGGTCGAGCGCGAGGGTTCGGGCTTCGTCCTCACCGTGACCGACGACCTCGACGCCGTCCTCGCCCGCCTCTCGACGGTGCCGCACTTCGTGCTGGAAGTGATGGACCTCGACCTGGAGGAGGTCTTCTTCGAGTACGTGAAAGAGGGGGGAGGCTCACGTGAGGACCGCGGCTGACCGGGCCTTGGTCTGGAAAGAGCTCCGGGAGAACCGGTGGAAACACGTCGTCGGCGCCGCCGTGCTCGTGGCGACGGCCGTGGCCGTCGCTCTCCTCTTCGACTTCGTGCGCGAGATGCTCCAGGGGCTTCTGCTGGGAGGGGGCGAGGGTGTGCTGCCCCCCGCCCTGGAGCAGATCATCGAGGCCCAGCTCAGGAGCTATTTCGTCTATGCCTGGAGCAACTGGTACGGGAAGAACCTCTACCAGGTCGCGGCCGTCCTGGCCATCGTCCTGGGCATGGGGCTCGTGGCCGCCGAGAGCGGCAATAAGACCCTTTCCTTCCTTCTGACCCGACCGGTCAGCCGCCGCCGGGTCCTGGCGGTCAAGCTGGGAGTCGGGGCCGCCGCTCTCGCCGTCATCATCGCCGTCTCGAGCCTGACCTTGGTCATAGCCAGCCACCTCGGTGGGCATGAGCTTCCGGCCGGCCGCTTCATGCTCGGCACCATGGGCGCCTGGGCCGGGTCCACGGTGATTTTCACCGTGGCGGCCCTGATGTCGGTCCTCTTCTCCGACCAGGTCAAGGCCGGGATGGCGGCGGCCGTGGTGGCCGTCGTCATGTCCGTTCCCAGCTGGGTCCCTTCCCTGCGCTGGCTGTCCGTCTACCGGCACATGCAGGGTCTCTCGGTCATGATGCGCGGAGAGCCGGACTGGGTCGCCTTCGCGGCGCTGCTCGCGGCGGGTGCAGGGCTCGCTCTTGCCGCCGTCCACCTCTTCGAGAGGAGGGATGTGACATGACAAAGGGCAAGGACGACATCCTCCTGGCGACCACCGACCTCCGGACCGAGTACGAGGTTCTGGGCATGGTCCGGGGGTCGTGCCTGAGGGCCAGGCACTTGGGGCAGGACATCGTGGCCGGCCTCCGCAAACTCGTCGGGGGCGAGGTCACGGAGTACGCGGCCCTGATGAAGGAGGCGCGTGAGGAAGCCCTGAGGCAGATGATCCAGGAGGCCAAAGACCTCGGGGCCAACGCCATCGTCGGCATCCGCTTCGCCACCTCGACCATCACCACGGGTGCGGCCGAGGTCATCGTCTACGGCACGGCGGTCAGGATCTGACCCATCAAGCCACCGGCTGCGCGGGGGCCCCCGGCCTCCGCGCGGATGACCCGACTGGCCAGGAAAGTGGACTCGGCTCTGGTGCGTATTAGGGATAGAGCGAAGCTGCGGCACCCCGGGTCTGCGGGCTGCGGTCATCCGAGCAGGCTCCCACCGGGCCGTCGTTCTCTGCCCCACAGGGGGCCGCATCGCCGAGGTGCTCACGACATGACGGGGGTGGCCGATGATGACTCCCAAGAGGCGGCCATCGATGCCGGGCTGGCGCAGACAGGCGCAGGCTACGGAAACTCGGCTCCCCTTGGCGGTTGGGTGGGCGAACCGCGTCAGACCGCGATCTGGGGGGCCGTCCTGACGGTCCTGGGCCTCTTCCTGGTTGTAGCGGCGGCTCCGGGCTCCCTTGGTCCGGCTCTGCGGTTCTGGCCTCTGCTCCTCATCGCCGCGGGCGTCGCCGTCATCGCCGGAGCGGCCGGTCGGGGCACGCGAGGTCGCAGCGGCACAGACGGCCGGTCGTCTGCCGACCCGGTCGTGGACTCCGGTCCGAAGGAGGAATGAAGAGTGATCACCGTCGGTCTCCTGTCTCTGGGTCTCACCCTCCTGGCCGCCGGCGTCTGCCTTCTCGCGGCGAACCTGAGCGGCGGGCCCACGGTCGCGCGCCTGGCGGACTTCTGGGGCCTCGTGCCGCTCCTCCTGGGGCTGGAGCTGCTCCTGGCCTCCTACCGTGCCTCCCGGCGGGCTGCGGGCAGGACCCGCGTCCGCCTGCACACCGGGGCCGTGGCCGGCCTGATGGTCGTGGTCCTCCTGGCGGCCTTCGCCAACGTCTCCGCGGCTGTCACCGTCGCCCCGTGGGAGTTCGGAACCTTCCTCGACCGCGACTACAGCCACGTGGCCACTGTCAGCGTCGCCGGCGGGACGGCCGTGGATCCCTCGGTCAGGGCCGTCTGTATCGATGTCCCTCCCGGCGGCATGTGGACCATCACGGGGGCGGATGCGGCCGAAGCCACCGCTGAGTGCGACCTCACCCTGAAAGCGGCAACCGCCAGCCAGGCCCGGGAAGCGGCCGCCGGCGCCGAGCTCAAGATGCGCGTCGAAGGCGGACGACTCCATGTTTGGCTGGAGGTGCCGGGTCACGACCCGGACTTCTCGCGTTCGCCGGTGAGGGTCACGGCCGAGGGAACGATCACCCTTCCCCGCCGCCTCAGCGTGTCGTTCCACTCCACCACGGCGGGGGCCAGCGTGAGCGACTTCGATGGTGACGTGGTCCTCGACACGACCACGGGCAGGGTCGAGGTTCGCCGCATCGGGGGGCGTGTGGCGGCCGACACGTCCACGGGCGACATCCTGGTGGAGGACGTGGCCGGCGACGTCGACGTCGATACGAGCACCGGGTCGGTCGAGGTCGTGCGGGTGAAGGGCGACATCGAGGTCGACACCTCGATCGGCTCGGTCCATGTCGCCGACCCGGGCGGGGACGTGAAGGTCGACTCGGCCACCGGCGACTGCCGCATCACGAGCACGGCTCCCGTGGCCGGCGACTGGCGGGTGGAGACCAACACCGGGAGCATCGATGTGACGTTCCCGACAACCTCCGACGCTTCGGTGTCGGTGCGGACCGACATGGGTCACGTATCCACCAACCTCGGGCTGGCCGTCGCCTCCTCGGTGAGCGCCAAGGCGGCCTCCGGCGTCCTCGGGTCCGGCGAGCATCGCATCGACCTCGAGGCCGGCACAGGCAGCATCACGGTGCACGGGACCGATTGACCGGTCGCGGTGAGGGGTCGGATGCCCCGGTAGTGGGCTGTGTCGTCCTGCTCATCACCGATGTGACCAAGCTCTCGGTGGAGGCCGGGATGCGTGATGACCGGGTCATCATCACCAGCTTCCTCGACGAGGCCCTAGCCGCCGTCGGCGTCATTGCCCGGGACATCCGGACCGGCCTTCTGGTCTGCGCCCCGACCCTGCCGGGCTACAACGTCAGGGTCGAGCGGAGGCCGGGGGCGAACCGAGAGGGAGGTCGTTGAGGTGTTCGAGCACTTCAGTGGAGTCATTCGGTCGGGGGCACTCGTTCCCGTACTGGTGCTGTTGCCCAACCTGGTCTGGATGCTGTGGCCGGCCAAATCGGAAGCCGCTCCCGTCCTGGCCCCGCAGTTGCTCGCCATGGCCGAGAACATCGGCCGTGCGGGGGTTCTCGTGCTGCCGTTCTTCTGGTCCCTCGATCTCAGCCGGAGGTTCTCAATTCCGGTGACGATTGCGATGGGAATGACTCTGGCCGTCTACTATGCCGCCTGGATAAGATACTTCACATCGGGCGCCGACGCGCGGCTCCTCTACGCACCGCTTCTCGGCATCCCCCTACCCATGGCGGTGGCGCCGGCGTTGTTCTTCCTCCTGTCCGCGTACCTGATGGGTTCATACCCGATGCTGATCGCGGCACTGGTATTCGGAGTCAGCCATATCTGGACCTCAGCGTTGAACCTCTGAAGAGGCTGCGGCTGAACTGGCCGGCCTAGTGCCCCGGCCGGGTGGACGAGACGGTCTGTTTCTGCCGCCGCGGGTCTGACACCACCCCCCGGCGGTGGGGCCTTCGCGGGACGCCGCCAGGGGGCCTTCTATCCGGTCCGCGCCGTTGGCCCGGGCCCACTCCCGGAGCGCGCGCTCGAACGCCGAAGAGCCGGGTCTCTCTACACTCTCCTCCCACCACAGGCCGTTGACCACCAGGGTCCACTCCCCCCGGGGCCTCCCCTCGCGCTCGACCCGGGCGTCGATACGCCCGACCAGGCGGTCGCCGTAGAGGATGGGGCAGGTGTAGGGCCCGTATTTCCGCTTCGCAGCCGGGACGTAAGCCTCCCAGGTGTAGTCGAAGCCGAAAATCTCGGCCGTGCGCTTTCTGAGCCAGATGAGGTTGTCCAGCGGCGGCAACAGGCGCACCCCGGGTTCGGGCTCCCACCGGGCCGCCCGGACCAGGTCGTCCACCTCCGAGGCCGGGACGAGGTAAGTGGTCTTCACGCCCTCCACGGCGACGGGCACTATCTCCCCCGCCGCGGCCAGCCGGGCGATGAGGTCCTTCTTCTCCGGGGCGGTGTAGCGGCTCCAGCCGAGGGACCAGTCACGGGGGTCGGCCAGGCCCATGGCCCGGAAGTACTTGAGAGCCAGGGCGTCGCGCAGTTCGCGCTCGGCGGCGGTCCGGTCCCGGGCGGCGCCGCCGACGGCAGAGTCGCCACGAGGGCTCCCGCCCGGCCGGCCGCAGAGCCGGCGTTCCCGCCCAGGACCTCGGGGCCCAGGACCCTCTCGGGCAGGTCGAAGTAGCGGCGGCTCCCCTCCCGGTGACTGATGACCAGGCGCCCGAAGTACCAGAGCCACTCCAGGGCCTGCCTGACCACCCTCGTCCGCGCCTGCCCGTCAGCGTCCCACCAGCCCGAGAGAGTGGCCTTGTCCTCGAAGTCGAGCGACGAGAGGGGACCCTCGGCCTCGATGCGCCTCAGGACCCTCTCCATCACCGGCTCCAGCTCGGCCACCCGGGACCTGTTCTCTCTCTCGGTGTCGGCGAAGCGCACGGAGAAGAGCGGGTAATCCTCCACCGGCACGATGAGGCGGTTACGGGCCAGGACCTCGACCAGCTTCCTCTCCCGGTAGAGGAGAGTGTCGAGGATGCCGGGCCGGTAGTCCTCCACCCGCGCGGCCAGGACGAGATCGTGGCTGCGCTCGAGGACCAGCATCGGATCCACCTGGACATACTCGAGGCGGCGGACGACGTGGAGGGCTCCGCCGGTCCCGGCCGGGGCCGGCTCGTCCCCCGGACAGCGCTGGAGGAGGCCGCGGCGGATGAGGAAACGCCGCGCGGCCTCCCGGCTGACCCGGATCTCGGGCTCGAGGACGAGCCTCGCCGTCACCGTGCCCTCAGCCTCCGAGACCGGCCAGGCTCTGCCAGATGGCGACGAGGTGGGCTGAAGCGGGCCACGGCCGCCGCGAGACGAGCCCGAGCGGGCCCGTAGCCGGCGCCGAAGCGGCCCTCTGGCCGCCCCTCAAGCTCATCAGCCCCTTCAGGGATTCTCCGCGTCAGGGGTGGTTCGTCGCCTCCTCCCCAATCACCTGGCAGGCATTCGACAAGCTCCGGCAGAACCGCCCCGCCCGCCCGTGGGTCTAGACGTCCCGCCGGGTGTAGAGAACTTCCGCCGTCCGGACCACCGCCCGGTAGAGGGGCACACTGAGAGCGATGAGGACGGCGAGAACCACGCCCATGGCCGCCTCTCCGACCAGCCGCAGCCAGCCGTAGAGGGCCACCCCCAACAGGACCGTCAGGCCCATGAAGACCGCCGTGACGAGCATGGAGATGATCACGTTGGTGTTGCTCTTGACCGCCTGCTGGGGGTTCGTCCAGTCGAGCTGTGGCCGCGACATGTCGACGAGCAAGCCGAGGAGGTGGACGACCACCGAACCCGCCAGCCCGGCCAGGGTGGCCAGGACGAGCATGGCCGCCGAGGGGTGGGCGACGATGGCGAAGGCCGCCGTGACCGGGATGGCGCTGACGGCCGAGATGACCATGGAGAAGGCCAGCTTGCCCAGGACCATCTCCTCCGGGCGCACCGGGAGGACCTTGGACAGCCAGAAACTGGCTCCTTCCCTGGAGACACTGGTGCTCGAGGTGGTGTTTATGCCCACGACGAACACCAGGGTGAGGGCGAAGCCCAGGGCCACGTAGAACGGAGCGGCCCCGCCCTCGAGGAGGGCCAGGAGCTGGGCCATTTCGGGGTCAGAAGCGGCCAGGGCCGGGATGAGGAACATCACCGGCACGATGACCGCCCCGGCCAGGCCGTTCATCACCCAGAGGGGCATCCGCATGAAGAGGCGCCACTCCCGCCAGAAGACGGCGCGGATGACGCTGTCCTGACGCACACGGGCCAGGACCGTGTCCAGGGCCTTCTCCCCCACCCCGGGGGCCGGCCGCCGCCTGGCCACCTCCCGGCTGCCGATGAGCCCGGCGTAGAAGAACCGCTCCCCGACCGCCAGGGACAGCCAGAGGGCGGCCGCCGACGTTCCGGCGTAGGCCCCCAGGAAGAGCAGTCTCGGGCCGAGGGCGGCCAGGGTGATGGCCTCGGTGGCCCAGATGGCCGGAGGGAAGGTCCGACCGGCCAGGTTGACCAGCCGTATCTGCCCGGAAACGATCCTGGACAGGTATTCGCCGAGTTCGGCCTCCGGGACCCGGGCGACGAACATCTGGAAGGCGATCACGGCCACCAGGATGAGGAGTCCGGCCAGCACCATGAGGAGGTCGCGGTGGCGCCGGTTGATGAACCGCATGAGGACCAGGGCCACCACCGAGACCATGGCCAGGGGGATGATTGGAGCCAGAAGACCCACGATCAGGACATTGAGCCAGTAGAGGAGCCCGCCCCCCATGACCTGGGCGTAGGCCACGGCCGTGAGTCCGAGCACGAGGAAGGCCATGAAGTACTGGCTGACCAGGATGGTGGCGAACTTGGCCCCCACGATGGTCACCGGCCGCAGGGGAAGAGGCACGAGAAGGTCCAGGTCGCGGGAGAAGAAGAACATCGACAACACCTGGAACAGGCCGAAGAAGAAAATGAGCAGGGCCATGGTGGTCAGGGCGAAGGTGAAGGCCACCTCCGGCTGGCCGAGGACCGCTCCCGAAGCCACGAAGGCCTGGGCCAGCTTGTAGACCAGGGCCCCGAAGAGGACGACCAGGGTCCCCAGGCCCCAGAGGATGAGGATGGGCTCCCACAGGCGTTGCCTCTTGACGATGTACCGGTAGCGGGCGGCGGAGAGGCCGAACGTGGTGTCAAGACTCGTCCGGAGAACGGCGAGGAACTGCGTCACCAGGCCCCATCCTCCCTCTCTTGCTCGGCGGTCAGGTCGAGGAAGATGCGTTCCAGGGTGGTGCCACCGGCCGCGCTGGCCCGGAGTTCGTCCATGGTCCCCTCGGCGATAAGCCGACCGCGATTGATGATGGCGATACGGTCGCAGACCCGTTCGGCCACGTCGAGGACGTGGGTACTGAAGAAGACGGCCTTGCCCTCGTCACAGCGGCGGCGCATGAGGTCCTTGAAGAGGGCCGACGACTTGGGGTCGAGACCGGTGAGAGGCTCGTCCAGGATGAGCAGGGGCGGGTCGGGCAGGACGGCCCCGATGACGGCCAGCTTCTGCTTCATGCCGTGGGAGTAGCTCTGAATGAGGTCGGGCAGGGCGTCTTTCAGGCTGAACATCTCGAGCAGTTCACCCAGGCGCCGGCGCCGCACGTCCGTGGGGACCCCGAAGACATCACCGATGAAGTTGAGGTACTCCAGGCCGGTCAGCTTGTCGTAGAGTTCGGGGTAGTCGGGGACGAAGCCGATGCGGCGCTTGGCCTCCAGGGGGCTTTTCGCCACGTCGACCCCGTCGACGAGGATGGTCCCCGCGTCGGGCTTGAGGAGTCCTACGACCATCTTGATGGTCGTGGTCTTTCCGGCCCCGTTGGGCCCGAGGAAGCCGAATATCTTCCCGGCCGGGACCTCAAGGCTGAGGTCGTCCACCGCCTTGACCTCGCCCTTGAGATAGCTCTTGGAGACGTTCCTGATGGACAGCAAGCTCACTACCTCCCCCGGATGTGCCTCCGCAGGCCCGCGCCCCCGCGCGGGACGGCTCTGGCCCTGACGTCCCCACGCGACGCCGGTGACCGTTGCCGACCACCCGAATACCGCCCAAACCGGACAGGAGAGGTCGCGCCCGGCCCCGCCCGGAGGCTGCCCGTATCGGACAATTACTAGAAGATACGGCCACAGCGGGCGCGAAGTTTCAAACACTCGTGCCTCCCGGCCATCCTCGAGTTCAGGACCGAGGACGCAGAAGCGGTGCTTCCTCCTCCCGGCCATCGCCGGGGAGAAGGTCACGGGTCCAAGGTCTTCATCACCAGGTCGACCAGGGCTTCTTCCGCCTCATGTGGGAGCTCCAGCCGTGCAGATGCACGGCACGGCCGGACTGTCGAGGGAGGACTCTGATGAGCCGCAGGGCCGCGGCACCCTACCGGTCCCGGAGGCCGCCGCGTGACGAGGGGGGCGCGCGCATCGTGCTGGGCCCGGAAGAAAGCCTACCTGAACACTAGGGGTGAGGGGCTCTTGCTCTTCCCAGGCCGCTTCACGGTGCCGGCGGCGCCCCGGGGCGAGCCGGTCCTCCTCGAGGTCGAGGGCCGGCACGGTGAGCCCTCCCGCTGGCGCCTCATCGACCTCCACCCGGCCGAGGGCTACGCGGCCGCCCTGGGCGCGGAGGGCAGCCCCTGGGAGGTGCGCCGGTTCACCCTGCCTGGGAAAGCGGCACGGCGCGAACTCGACTGACTCGGGCCCACCGAGGCGGGCCGTGTTTCCCTCGAGGGCTTCAGCCGGGAGACAAGAGCGCTGGCGGCCCTAGCCGGACCTCTCCGGCGGGCCGGCTCTGGGTTCTGCTTATCCGTCGCCGGTACCGGTGGGGTCGAGTATGGCCTCACGTCCCCTGACCTCGTCGAGCCCGGCGAGCACGACCGTATCCACATGACCGTTCTCAAAGGTGAGCGTGAGGTACAGCGCACCCTTCCCGGCCGGCTCCGGCAAGGTCACGAGCCACTGTCCGTCACCCTGAGGCGTGACCTCGGCCGCTGTCCGGGTACCGTCTCCCGGGGAGTACTCGGCCTCGACGCGGGCGATGCGGTAGGGCTCCAGTGGGGGAAGGGGGTCCTGGCGGACGAGGTAGGTCCAGAAGCCGCCGGAAGTGTCGAGGGGCTCGACGACGAGGTAGCTCTGGCTGAGCTTCCGGCGGAGGTCGAGAAGGCGGCGCCCTGAGGCCTTGCGAGTCCCGTCCACGGTGCCGACTATCTGGCAGACCCAGTCCCGCTCGGGGTCCAGTCGGAGGGTGGCCGAGTAGGTCAGGCCGCCGAGGTGCAGAGCCTCCACCTCGACCACGTCCGTACCGCCGTCGTCACCGGCCGGCACGCAGACGATGCTCACATCCGAGCCGGGGTCCAGTTCGAGCAGGCCCCAGGTCACCGTGACCTCGAGCGGCTCCCCTTCGCGGTAGCCGGAAAGGTCGAAGGACTCGTCGAGCCAGGTGAGCCAGTCGGGCTCGCGGCTCCGGGCGATCTCGGCCCGCAGGGCGTCCACTTCGTGTTCCAACTCGGTGATGCGGGCCGCGGTCTGGCTCTCGAGGCTGACCAGTTCCTTCTTCAGAGCGGCCACCCTGACCAGGGCCCAGGCGTTCAGGAGCAGACTGATGACGAGAGCGACGGCCACGACAATCGCCGCGGTGCGGGTGAGCTGGTTCAATACTGCGTGCACCTCCGCCGAAGGATGGGTCACGCTCTTAGACGCGCCTGCCCGCGGAGAAGTTTCAGCGGGCAGTCGACCTTGCTGCACAACCCTGCCGCTACCCCGTCCTTCACGTAGCGGGCCGCGCTCTCCCCGGCCCGGCGGCCGAGCGGGGCGGAGTATAGGCGCCACACCCAGTTGGGGCCTAGAGCCCGGAGCGGACAGGACCCGGCCCGGCGGCCCGGCCCCGAGAGGGTGACCCGACCTGTCCACTGTTACTGATGGGTTGAGGAGACTAGGTCTGAAAGACAACGTTCTGGCCGGCCGGACCGCGGTGGTGACGGGAGGCGGCCAGGGTATCGGCCGGGAGATCTGTCTGGCCCTGGCCGGGCTCGGAGCCGCGGTGGTCATCGCCGAGCTCTCGGCTGAGGACGGCCTGGCAACTGAGACTCTCGTTGCCCGAACGGGGGGGCGGGCTCTCTTCATCCAGACGGATATGTCCTCAGAGGAGAGCGTGACGGTCCTGGGCGCGAAGGCACGGGAGGCCTTCGGGGCTCCCGACATCCTGGTCAACAACGCCATCCTGTGTCCGGTGAAGCCTGTGACCGAAATGGAGACCGAGCTGTGGGACAGGGTGCTGGCCGTCAATCTCCGCGGGGCCTTCCTCACGGTCAAGGCCTTCCTCCCGGACATGCTGGCCGCGGGGCGGGGGATCATCGTCAACCTCGTCTCCACCGACGCCATGCCCGGTCTCTCGGCTTACATCGCATCGAAGGAAGGCCTGGTCGGCTTCACTCGTTCTCTGGCGCTGGAGGTGGGCGACCGGGGCGTCCGGGTCGTGGCCCTCGGGCCGGGCATGGTCGACACACCGGGTCTGCGCAGGGCCGGAGTGGTTCTGGCCCCTGTCCTGGGCCTCACCGCCGAGGAGTTCTTCAAGGTCTCCATCCACCCGGCCTACGAAGGGCTGATGCCCGCCGCCGATGCCGGCCTGGCCACCGCGTATCTGGTCGCCGAGCTGGCGGATGAGTACCACGGCGAGGTTGTGGACGGCTACACGGTCCTGGAGAGGGCCGGGTACCTCAAGCCACCGGTGGAGGTTCTGGCCGAGGCGGTGAACCCGTCGAGGCTGCCTCCGGAGGCGGCACCTGCGACGCGGCGGCCCGCGACGACACCCTCAGGCCTGCCGGAGGCGGGTTCGGGGGCTTGACCCGAGGCCCGACAGGACCGGTCGTCCGCTCCCCTCGAACGGGCGCTGCAGGGGGCCAAACATCTCTCGAGCTTCATCGCCAGGACCGAAGCCGATTTCGCCTAACTTCCCGTGTTCGCCAGGCCCATGGCCAACATGGGCCTGTGCAGGAAGTCGGGGCAGGGACTGAAGGAATGGAAGAGGACCGCGGCCAGGCTGGAGGCCCTCCTCTCCGGGGGCGAGGGCGTAGCGGCCGGCGACAGCCAGGCTCTGGTCGCCGGCCTCGAAACGGAGGTGCCCGTCTTCGTGCGGCTTCTCGAGGGGCTCATCGAGTACGTCCGCGGTGTCCCCGTGGAGATGGCCCGGTTCACCAGGGACGACGAAACCCTCCGGCAGGTAGCCGAGGACATGGCCCGCGAGGAGCGGCGTCTGGAGGCCCTGGTGCAGGCTTTGCGGGAACTAGGCGCCTAGCTACACCCGGAAAACATCCCACGGCGGATCAGGAACCGCGGGCAGAGGCGGGAGCGGAGGCCCGGACGGCCATCGGACGGAGGCCGTGTACCGGAAGAGGGTGCAGGACCACGCCGCCGGTGACGACTTCCGCGAGCTCGCCCTCGCCCTGGAACTGGAGGCCGCCCCGCTGGCGGAGGCCACCCCCGAGGCCGGCACCACGACCTCGACGAGGTCTTCAACCGGGTTAACGATTTATCCCGCCCGGACCGCTCTCTCGAGTCTTGCCGCAGCCTCCTCCACCACGCTCCGCGGGCAGGCCAGGTTGAAGCGGTGGAAGCCCTCCCCACCGGGGCCGAAGACGTAGCCCGGGTCGGTGGCGATGCGGGCCTCATGGAGCATGAAGCGGCGCAGGGCCTCGTCGTCCACGGCGCCGCCGGGGCCGGCGCCGCCGGGGCTGGCCCCGCCCGGCCCGTCCTGCCGGCCGGCCTTTTCCGGCCTGACCATGCCGCGCCTGCGGGCGAGAGCGCTCATGTCCACCCAGGCGAGGTAGGTTCCTTCGGGGCCCTCCGGCGGGACGAGGCGGACGCCGGGGATGTCCTTGAGGACGCCGGCGAAGAACCGCATGTTCCGGGTCAGGTAGGCGTTGAGCTGTGAGAGGTAATCGTCGCCCTCGCGGAGGACGGCCTCCATGGCCACCAGGCCCAGCACGTTCACCCCGCCCTGGCCGGCCCGGGCCCGCTCGAACCTCCGGCGGAGGCCGGCGTCGGGGATGATGGCGAACGAGGCCGAAAGGCCGGCCAGGTTGAAGCTCTTGCTGGGGGCCATGAGGGTGATGGTCCTGGCCTCCACCTCCGGGGAGAGGGTGGCGGTGGGGACGTGCCGCGACCCGCCGAGGAGGAGGTCGCAGTGTATCTCGTCGGAGATGATGACGCAGTCGTTCCGAAGGCATATCTCGGCCAGGCGCTCGAGTTCCTCGCGGCTCCAGACGCGGCCGACCGGGTTGTGGGGACTGCAGAGGATGAGACCCCTGATGCGGTGTGATTTCCCGGGGAAGCCGGGGGCCGTGCGGAAATGCTCCTCGAGGTCGTCGTAGTCCATCACGTAGCGGACAGGCCCCGGTCGGTCGGCCGGGCCGGCTCCGGGTCGGCCGCGGGTCAGGGTGCCGGTCCCCTCGGCCCCGGGTTCCCTGCGGGCCCCGGCCCGGCTCTCCTCGAGCCGGAGCCGGTTGTACACGAGCCGGCAGCCGCTGTCGGTCACGGCCCGGAAGAAGGGGTAGTACACCGGGGGCTGGACGACGATCTCGTCGCCGACCTCGGCGACGGCCCGGACGGCCGCATGAAGGGCATTGACGACCCCCGGAGTGAAGGTGATCCATTCCTTTTCAATCTTCCAGCCGAAGAAGCGTTCCATCCGGTCCATGACGGCCCGATATAGGGAGTCGGGCGGGAAGCCGTAGCCGAAGATGGGGTGCTCCAGGCGCCTCCGCAGGGCGTCGATGACCGGCTGCGGGCAGGGGAAGTCCATGTCGGCCACCCACATGTCCAGGACGTCGTCCGTTCCGAACAGCTCCTCGTTGAGGTCCCACTTGACGCTGCCGGTGCCCCGGCGGTCGATGACCTTGTCGAAGTCGTAGCGCATTCGTCTGCCTCCTTGTCTTCCAGGCCCGCGCGAGCGTTACTGCCATTAGGCCCGGCGGGTCCGTTTCCCTTCACCAACCCTGAGGCCGCTTCCGACTCGGCCGGTTCCTACAACCGGACGGGTCAACCGAGATGTCGGGGGTTCGGTTAAGACACGGCACCTAAGGAAAAAATGACTATGTGTGGGTGGCGCCGACAGCTAAGTCCGCTGCACCGTCCGGCGCCATGGTTCGCGGACGACGAGGACAAGGCAAGGAGGTAGAGGTCTGTGAGCAGGAAGGTCGTGTATCTTCTCGGTGCCCTCTTGATGGTGGTGGCCGTGGCGACGCCGCTCAAGGCCGGGAGCGCCCCGGCTGAAGTCTGGGTGGACAACGACTACACCCAGCAAAACGCTGGAGGCCACCAGTGGGGCTATGACGCCTTCGCCACCGTCCGGGAGGGCGTCGAGGCCGTGGCTGACGGTGGCACGGTCCACGTGGCCGCGGGGATGTACGATGAGGGTAGCGCCTACTGGTCCATAGCGAAGCCTCTCTCGCTCATCGGCGAGGGGAGCGGCCTGGTGACCATCAACAGGAGCGCCGCCGGGACCTACGGGCTCCACGTAGGCGCGGACAACGTCACCCTCCAGGGCTTCACGCTCATCGGCCCGTCGGCCGTGGAGAAATGGGCCTACGGCTTGAAGATCGAGCACATGGACGGCCTCGTCATCCATGATGTCGCGGTGGTCGACTCAGGGAGGTCGGGCATCGACCTGAACACGGTCTCAGGAGCCGTGCTGACCGATGTGTCGACAGCCGGGAACAAGGGCGCCGGCCTCGCCCTCACCGCGTGTGCCGATGTGGCCGTCACCGGGCTGTGCACCGGTGGGAACGCTTGGAGCGGTGTGGCCATATTCACCTCGGCCGACGGGATAGTCATCAGCGACTCCCTGCTGGCCGGTGAGGAGGGCGCGGGGCTGTATGTCGAGGGCGGCGCTCCGGGTGACTACGGCGGCGTCTTGCTCACCGGGAACACGTTCGCCGAGAACCGCTGCCAGGTGGCCGACCTGGTCGGCGGTGTGCTCGACCTGGAGCAGATCCTCGCCGAGAACACGTTCGACCGGGCCGTGGTGGTCCGCGGCAGCGGCATCAAGGTGCCGGCCATCTTCAGCTCTATACAGGAAGCGGTGAATCAGGCCGCGCCCGGGGACACAGTGGAGGTGCTGGCCGGGACCTACCAGGAGCAGGTCGTCATCAACAAGGACCTGGTGCTCCAGGGTGTCGGGAATCCTGTGATACTGGCCCCTGACTCCCCGGCGGCCTTCACCTTCCCGGAGAGCTCGAAGGCCTGGGAGCCGGTGGTCTTCGCCTACGGGGGAACGGACGAACCGGACGACGGGTCCCGGGACATCTCGGGCCATACGACCATCCAGGTCGACATCCTCGGGCTCACCGTCGACGGTAACGACCGCACCCCGGGGAGCAAACGCCGGGCGGCCGGCATCCTCTTCCGGAACGTCTCCGGTCGGGTCGAGGGTAACGTCATCCGGAACATGAACATCGACGGGCAGGAGACCTTCGGCGTGATCATCCACGGCGACTCCGAGGTGACCGTCACCGGCAACCACATAAGCGGCTGGTCCCGCGGAGGCATCGGGATCCAGGGTGACTTCGGGACCAACGGCAAGGGGCCTTCGCCCGACCCGACGGCCCTGGTGACGGGCAACACCGTGCTCGGACCGGGGATGGATGAGGATGTGACCTGGGCCCCGAACGGCATCCAGTTCGGCTACGGCGCGGCCGGAGAGGTGACGGGCAACGAGGTCTCCGGCTGCGGCTGGCCAGGCCCCGAATGGTCCGGCAGCGGCATCATCATCGTCTGCACCGACGGCGTCCTCGTGGAGGCGAACGAGGTCACCGGGAACGAGACCGGCATCGCCGTGCTGGGGTGGATGTGGGAGTCCCACGGGGCGACGGACAACGACACGGTCATCCGAGGCAACTGGGTCGAGGGCAACACCTACGGGATCTCCCTCCAGGACAAAGCCGTCGACACGCTCATCCAGGGCAACCACGTCCTGGCCAACCTCGAGAACGGCATCGGGCTCTGCAACTTCTACGGTAACCCCCCGACCGGCACGGTCATCACCGGCAACGTCATCGCCGGCAACAACCCGAGCGGGGCCGAGGACCGCGGCGGGCTCTGGGTGGACGAGGATGTGCCCACGGTCAACGCCGGGGGCAACTGGTGGGGCCACGCCACCGGGCCGCAGCACGAGACCCTCAACCCCGAGGGCCAGGGCGACCGGGTCATCGGCGACGTCGACTTCGGGCCGTGGGACCCGGGCCTGATCCACCTCACGGCGCCGACCAGGGTCAGGGCCGGTTCCAGCGCCGAGGTCAGGGCGTGGCTCAGCCTGAGCGACGGTACGCTGATCGAGGCTCCAGAGGAGTTCGAGTTCTCCGCCACCAGGGGCAGTATCGAGTCGCCGGTCCTCTCCGCGGACGGCTACGCCGACACGACCTGGCAGGCCCCCTCAGGTTCGGGACGGACCACCATATCCGCGGCGGCGTGCGGTCTGGCGGTTGAGACGCAGGTGCAGACCTATGTGCCCGCTCCGCCTCCGCCTCCGCCCGAGCCGGAGCCTGAGGAGCCGGAGGAGGTCCCCGTCACGGTCGAGGTCCCGGAGTCGGTGTATCCCGAGCCCGTGACGCTCACGGTCTCTCCCGCGGACGGCCCGCCGGACACGGCCGGTTTCCAGGTCGTCGGGGAGGTCTACGACATCGAACTGACGGTCACCGCGACCGGCGACCCGGTCGAGGACCTGGAGCACACCCTGACCATCGTCTGGCACTTCACCGCGGAGGACCTCGCCCAAGCGGGAATCACCGACCCGGCCCTTCTCCGCATCTGGTACTGGGACCTCAGCGCTGAGCCGCCCTGCTGGGTGGCCCTCCCGACGGTGGTGGACGAGGCGGCCGGGACCCTGACGGCGGCGGTCGACCACCTGACGCCCTTCGCGGTGATGGTCGACCCTGACTTCCCGGCCCTGCCCGACGCGGCCGGCCACCTGGCCGAGGCGGAGATCCTGCGTCTGGCCAGCGTGGGGGCTGTCAACGGGTTCGAGGACGGCACCTTCCGACCCGACCTGGCCGTGACCCGGGCCCAGTTCGCCAAGTTGCTGGCCAGGTCGCTCGGGCTCGAGCCCGGGGCGGCCGTCCCCGACGCGTTCGCCGACGCCGAGGACGTTCCCGATTGGGCTCTGCCTTGGGTGTCGGCCTGTCTCCGCGAGGGCATCATGATGGGGTCGGACGGGCTCCTGCGTCCGAACGACACCATCACCAGAGCCGAGGCGGCGGCCATGGCCGCGCGGGCTCTGGACCTGGCGGTCGGCGGAGCCGACCTCGGCGCCCTCTTCGCCGACGCGGAGGCCATCCCGGACTGGGCTGAGCCCTGCGTCGCCGCCGTCGTCGAGGCCGGGGTGATGGAAGGGATGCCGGGCGGAGTGTTCGACCCGTCCGGGACCCTGACCCGGGCCCGGGCGGTGAGGATCCTCTCCAGGGCCATGGACGTCAGATAGAGGAGCGTGGCCCGACCGGCCCGACGGCGGCGGCCAGGCCGCCGCCGCACGGCCGCCGGCGGTGCCATGTGAGGGGGAGGGGGACACCGGTGTCCCCCTCCCCCTTGGCTCGGTTCCCCAGGGGAGTCCCCGGTAGGGAGCAGGCCGCGGCGAGGAGAGTCGCCTTGGTCTCGCCGCTACTCGCCCCCAAGGCGACCGGGGTCCTTGCCCCTGGAGGCCAGGAGCGAGTCGAAGCCCCTGTTGGCCGCTTCGTTATAGATCTCCGGCGAGACGAGCGGGCGAGCCAGAATCTCTTGGGTCTCCGGACTCAGGCGCCCCTCCTTGACGAGTTCTGCCCCGGCCCGACGTAGGGCCTCATAGAACCAGTCGAAGGGGCCGCCTGGAGAGTAGCGGCGCCCGAGGGCCTCGCCGGCCGGGACCAGGATGGTCGCGGCCGGACCGCGACCCTCGGTGAGCTGGCGGAACTGTTCCACGAGGCTCCGGAAGTGGTCGCGCTCTGGAAAGCCGCAGTTGGAGACGAGCACCAGGCGGGGGAACCGTGCTCCTCTCCGAAGATTGTGGGTGGTGAGCCGGCCGCGCCGCACGAGATACGGGTCGAGCAGGGGAAGCGTCCGCTCCAGGAGGGCCTTGAGCTTGGCGGCCATCCCGTAGTGGTAGAGGGGGGTGGCGAAGACGGCGTAGTCCGCGGCCTGGAACCTTTCCAGGACGCCGGCCATGTCGTCCTTCTGGCAGCAAACGCCCGGTGTCGCGGTCCAGCATGTGAAGCAGCCCTGGCAGAAGCCGATGTCCAGGTCGCGCACGATGAGGGTCTCCACTCGGGCTCCGGCCTCCCGGGCTCCCTCGAGGAAGGGCGTGAGGATGGCGGCGGTGTTGCTCCGCACGCCCCGCGGACTCCCGTTCAGAGCCAGGATGTGCGTCATGGGTCTCGCCTCCGGTCCGGGTCATGGGACGGGTCCCATGAAGGTTGCCACTGGGCCGTCAGGGTCTGGCGCCGGTGGTCTCGACCTTCGGGGTTGTTCTCCACGCCGGCGAACTCCTGCCGGGGGGCGCAGCGGACGGGCGAGGGCGGTCACGCGGGCCTTCACGGTCGCCCACCGTCAGCTGTTGACGGTGGGAGGGGCCTATAATCGAGACGGGGCCCGCGTTGAAGAGGCTGGGCTCTCTCATCCCCGTGAGGACTTTCGGCGGGAGGCCAAAAAGGCTGGCGAGCGAGAGGAGGCATCGGCTGAGTCGCGATGTCATCGAGGGGAGACACCATGGACCCTGAGCTTCTCCCCGAGGGGGAGCGAGTCCCTCGGGACGATGGCGGAGAGGGCGGCGAAGAAGGCTTTGATGAAAGGGAGGACGACCGACCGGAGGCCCACGAAGACGAAGACCTCATCCAGGTTGCCCTTGCCGAGCTGTCGGACGCGAGCCTCTACACTCTGGCCGAAGAGCTCTCGCTGGAGGTGCCCGGCTTTCGCCCAGGCCGGGTCCCCCGCCCCCTCCTCCTTACCCACCTCAGCCGGTCCAGGGACTGCACACCAGGTCTCATTCTCGACGCCTACCTCCGCGAGCACGACGAGGTGGGCCGGCTGATAGCCCGAAGCAGTCTCAAGGACCTGAAGGCCAGCCTGCCTGGCCTGGTCGCCCGGTTCGGGAAGCTCCCGGTGGTGCTTTGGCTCGACCTCGACCAGCGCAAGGGGGCCAACCGCCTGGCCCTCAGACTCAAGAAAGGGTGGCTGGACGACGCGGAGCAAGAGGCGACCGGTGCAGTAGCCGGCCGTCCCGCACCTTCCCAGGGCGACAGGCCCACGGGTGGCAAGCCCCGGCCCTCTCCGACCAGCCCCTCCCCTTCCAGCGCCTCCGCGCCCATGGCCGGCTCTGCTTCCAAGCACCAGGCCGAGCTCGCCCGCCTCAAAGACCGGCTGCGGAAGCTCGAAAAGGAGAAGAAGCAGGCCCAACGCGAAGCCGGGGAGGCCGGCCGCGCCCTCGGCGAGCTCAGGAAGCGGGTCGCCGAACTCGAGGAGAGGCTGGCCTCGGCCGAGAAGCTGTCGGAGTCCCAGGGCCCGGTGGTCGTAGAGACATCGGCCGCCTTGGCCCGGGACCAGCGTCTGGAGGCCGCCCACCGTCAGATCGAACGCCTAGACCGGGAAGTGGAACACCTCCACCGGGAGAACGCCGCTCTGCACGACGCCCTCGAGCGGGAGAAGGAGAAGACGGCCCGTCTCGGCAAGCGCCTCGACAGGGTCGCCCTGGAGGGTCCGTCCGGGTCCTTCAAGGCCTGCCTCTCCTTCCGCTACATCGGGCCCGACGGACGTTTCGACCTCCGCGGGGGCTACAGGCTCCTGGTTCCCGCCTCGCACGTCCACCGGCTGGACCTCACCGACGGCGACCTGGTGGAGGTGACCATCGTCCCGCCCGACAGGGTCGAACTCGAGGTCCTGGACAGACGTCCCCGCCGAGAGGTTCTCGGCTACGTGGAGCGGTACTCTCCCGACACCTGGAAGGTGGTCGACGTCCAGGGTGAAGAGGTGGGGTGGGTCGGCGATGAGGAGGCCCGGGCCCACGGCCTCGCCGACGGGGACCCGGTGACGGTGATGCGCCCGGAGCTCACCCGCGAGGGCGAAGGTCGGCCGAGGCTGCCCAGGGTGAGGGTCCTCAGGGTCCACCGCGAGGTCCGGGCTCCGACCCCTGAGGAGGCGAAGGCCGAACGGCGGTCCGTCGGAGGCCGGCGCTCGGGCCGCGCCCGGCGGAGGAGGCTCAGCCGCGAGGCCGCGCCGCACGGGCGGTTCAGAGAGCTCGGACGGCCGCTCTCCGGCAAGAGGGTCCTCGTCGTGGGAGGCGACAGTTTCCACGCCACCTACCGCAGGATTGTCGAGAGACTGGGGGGCAGCTTCGACGCTCTCAAGGCCGGCGACACCGGCAGGGCCGAAGCCAAGGCGATGGCCGCCGACATCGTGGTCGTCATGACCGGCTATGTGTCGCACAAGGTCAACGGCCGCGTGCGGCACTCTCTCGAGCGGGCGGGGCGGAAGGAGCGGCTGGCCCTGGCCAACTCGACCGGACACCGGGGTCTCCTCAAGGCCCTGAGGCCGTTCTTCCGGCAGAGGGGGGCGTGACCGCGTCCGAGGTGGAGGCAGCGGAGGCGATGGTACGGGCCGAAGGGGAGGCGTGATATGGGCGTGAACACCACCCGTGGGGGTAGCGGTGGCGACGAGGCGGGCGTGCCGTGTGACGGTGGACGTAGGGCGAGAGTAGACATGCACGACGCGGTCGTGTCTGTTTCCCGCCGGCAGGGGAACGAAGACGGCTGGCCAACTAGCTCGGCGACGTGTGACACCGATGGCCAAAGGGTATGCGAAGCTCCGTTTCGGTCCTGTAACGGTCGTCCCGGGGACGCCCTCGAGCGTGTTCCCGAGGTGCACCAGTCTTTACGTGGACGGGGGCCGCGAACGGGCCGTCATCGACCCGGGGGCCGGACCCGAAGCCCTGGCCGAGACCGTCGGCTGCGTCGACCTGGTCTTGAACACCCACTACCACTTCGACCATATCTGGGGGAATCACCTCTACCGTTCCGCCGCCGTGGCCTTGAATCCAATCGAGCGGAACTGCTTTCCCGACCTCGAGGAGGTCGGTTCGCGTCTCGGCATCCGGGAGGTTTACGGAGGTGAGGGTGTCAGGGAGTGGGTCGAGGCCGTGTCAACAGCGGCAGGAGAGAGAGCCGGCGCACCCGGGGCACCCACATCGGCGACCTCGGTCGCCCCGCCAACGGCGGCGGCGCCTTTCACCCCGGCCTTCCGCCCCGAGTGGTGGCTCTCCACCCGTACGCCGGCTCGGGCCTATCCCTACGGGGAGTTCACAGTGGGCTCCGCACGCCTGGTGATGATCCACAGCCCGGGGCATACAGCCGGTTTCGCCTGCCCCTACTTCCCCGACGAGGGCCTGGTCTATACGGGGGATATAGACCTCACCAGCTTCGGACCGTGGTACGCGGGCTCCGACGGTGACATCGAGGCCTTCGTCCGCTCGGCGCGAGCCCTTCTCGACCTCGACGCGGAATGGTACCTCACCGGGCACCAGGAAGGCCTTCTGAGGCGGGCGGAGTTCGCCGAGCGCCTCGAGGAGTACCTGGGGGTGATAGACGAGCGCGACCGGCGGGCCCTTGACCTCCTCGCCCAGGGGCTGGCTCCCGAAGAGCTCGGCGGTGGAACGCACCGGCATCGACCCCGCCACGGTCGACGACGTCTACGCCGGATGCGCCAACCAAGCTGGAGAAGACAACCGGAACGTGGCCCGGATGGCTGCGATCCTACCCGGTTTTCCTTTCAGCGTACCCGGGGTCACCGTGAACAGGCTATGCGCTTCGGG